>NZ_JAMYQT010000002.1:0-451778 GCF_040320985.1 Mesorhizobium sp. M0571 | reverse complement strand
ATTTAATTCTCCCTTAAAACAATTTTGGGGTGGGTCTTTTTTTCCCCCGGGGTCCTACTCCCCGTTTTGCGGGGCCCCCCCTACCCCAATACCTCCATAAAAATTCCCCGGGGGGCGCCCCCCCCCCCCCCCCGCCGTTCTATGAAGCAAGATGCTCCGTTATCTACTCCACAAGCTCGCCTTGATCATCCCGACCGTGTTCGGCATATCGCTGGCGGCGTTCGCTTTCGTCCGGCTTCTGCCGGGCGATCCGATCCTGGCCCTTGCCGGCGAGCGCGGTGTCAGCCCCGAGCGCTACGCGCAGCTTATCGAGCAGTTTGGCTACAACCGGCCCTATGTCATCCAGTATCTGGAATATATCGGCAGGGTCCTGACCGGCGATTTCGGCATATCGATTGCCACCAAGCGGCCAGTGCTTGGCGAATTCCAGGCGCTGTTTCCGGCCACGCTGGAACTGGCGACGGTGGCGTTGATCATCGCCATTCTGCTTGGCATCCCCGCCGGCATTTTCGCTGCGGTCAAGCGCGGCTCGTGGTTCGACCAGGCGACGATGGGTGTCGCGCTGACCGGCTATTCGATGCCGATCTTCTGGTGGGGATTGCTGCTCATCATCTTCTTCTCCGGTTATCTCGGCTGGACGCCGGTTTCCGGCCGCATCGGCCTGCAGTATTTCTTCAGGCCGACAACGGGGTTCATGCTGATCGACAGCCTGATCTCCGGCAAGAGCGGCGCTTTCAAGTCCGCCGTCAGCCATTTGATCCTGCCGTCGATCGTGCTGGCGACGATCCCGCTCGCCGTCATAGCGCGCCAGACGCGCTCGGCGATGCTCGAGGTGCTGGGCGAGGACTATGTCCGCACCGCGCGCGCCAAGGGCTTGGCGCCGCGCCGTGTCATCGGGCTGCACGCTTTTCGTAACGCGCTGATCCCGGTGGTCACCACCATTGGCCTGCAGGTCGGGACGTTGATGGCGGGCGCCATTCTGACCGAGACGATCTTTTCCTGGCCCGGCATCGGCAAATGGATGATCGACGCCATCGGCAAGCGCGACTATGTCGTCGTCCAGAGCGGATTGCTGATCATCGCGCTGATCGTTATGGCGGTGAACCTGATCGTCGACGTGCTCTACGCCGTCATCAATCCGCGCATCCGGGTGCAGTGAGATGACCGACGAATCCGCCGCCGAAGCCACCGCTGCCTCCATCCCGACCGGCGGCAGGCAACGGGCTTTCGCCGAGTTCTGGCACTACTTCTCGATGAACACCGGCGCCGTCATCGGCCTTGTCGTGTTTTCGGCGCTGGTGCTGGTGGCGATCTTTGCGCCGTTCGTCGCGCCGCATTCGCCTGACGAGCAGTTTCGCGATTCGCTGCTGGCGCCCCCTGCCTGGCAGGAAGGCGGCAAATCGTTGTTCCTGCTCGGCACCGATGCGGTCGGCCGCGACATGCTTTCGCGACTGATCTTCGGGGCGCGTTTCTCGCTGTTCATCGGCCTGGTCGTCGTTGTCTTCTCGCTGACCAGCGGCATCGTGCTTGGCGTGCTCGCCGGCTATTTCCGCGGCTGGGTCGACACGCTGATCATGCGCATCATGGATATCATCCTGGCCTTCCCGTCACTGCTTCTGGCGCTGGTGCTTGTGGCGATCCTCGGCCCTGGCCTGTTCAATGCCATGCTGGCGATCGCGCTGGTGCTGCAGCCGCACTTTGCGCGTCTCACCCGCGCCGCCGTAATGGCGGAAAAGAACCGCGAATATGTGATCTCCGCCAAGGTGGCCGGTGCCGGCCACCTTCGCTTGATGGTGAGGACGATCCTGCCGAACTGTCTTGCGCCGCTGATCGTGCAGGCAACGCTGTCCTTCTCCAACGCTATTCTCGAGGCTGCGGCGCTCGGCTTCCTCGGTGTCGGCGCGCAGCCGCCGACGCCCGAATGGGGTACAATGCTCGCTTCGGCGCGCGAGTTCATCCTGCGCGCGCCTTGGGTGGTGACCTTCCCCGGCCTTGCCATCCTGATCACTGTGCTTGCCATCAACCTGATCGGCGATGGCCTGCGCGATGCCTTCGACCCCAAGCTGAAGAGGTCATAATCCGATGCCTCTTCTCGAGATCACGAACCTCACCGTTTCCTTCGACACCGCCGCCGGGCCGTTCATGGCGGTGCAAGGCATCGACCTGTCGGTCGAACCGCGCGAGGTGCTGGCGATTGTCGGCGAATCCGGTTCCGGCAAATCGGTGGCGATGCTGGCGGTGATGGGGCTTTTGCCCAACACGGCGACGGTGAGGGCGGACCGCATGGCCTTCGACGGCATCGACCTGCTCAAGCTCGGCCCGTCCGAGCGGCGCAAGATCGTCGGCAAGGACATCTCGATGATCTTCCAGGAGCCGGTCGCCAGCCTCAACCCATGCTTCACCGTCGGCTTCCAGATCGAAGAAGTGCTGCGCTTCCATATGGGTATGGACCGTGCCCAGCGCCGGGCGCGCGCCATCGAACTGATGACGCTGGTCGGCATCGCCGATCCCGAAGAACGGCTGGGCTCCTTCCCGCACCAGATGTCGGGCGGTCAGTGTCAGCGCGTCATGATTGCCATCGCAATCGCCTGCAATCCGAAGCTTTTGATCGCCGACGAGCCGACCACGGCACTCGATGTCACCATCCAGAAGCAGATCCTCGATCTACTGGTCGGCCTGCAGGCCAAATACGGCATGGGCCTGATCATGATCACCCACAATATGGGGGTGGTTGCCGAGACCGCCGACCGGGTCATCGTCCAGTACAAGGGCCGCAAGATGGAAGAGGCCGACGTGCTGTCGCTGTTCGAGTCCCCGAAGAGCAATTATACGCGCGCGCTCCTCTCGGCGCTGCCGGAAAACGCCGTCGGCGACCGGCTGCCGACCGTTTCCGACATGCTGTTCGAGCCGGCTCCGTCTGTAGTCGCAGCGCGATCCGCAGGGGGAACCGCCTCATGAGCGTGACGGTAGTCGAAGGCAAGAACATCATGCGCGACTATCATGTCGGCGGCGGGCTTTTCCGCCCCTCCCGTACCGTTCATGCGGTCAAGGGCGTCTCGTTCAGCGTCGACAAGGGCAAGACGCTGGCCATCGTCGGCGAGAGCGGCTGCGGCAAGTCAACGCTTGCCCGCATCATCACCCTGATTGACCCGGCGACCTCCGGTGAGCTTTTCATCGACGGCAAGAAGCTAGACATCGCCAAGGACGGCCTGTCGAAGGAAATGCGCCGCAAGGTGCAGATCGTCTTCCAGAACCCCTATGGTTCGCTCAATCCACGCCAGAAGATCGGCGACGTGCTTGGCGAGCCGCTGCTCATCAACACCGACAGCTCGGCCGGCGAGCGGCGCGATCTCGCCATGAAGATGCTGAAGAAGGTCGGTCTCGGCCCCGAGCACTATAATCGCTACCCGCACATGTTTTCGGGCGGCCAGCGCCAGCGGATCGCCATTGCCCGCGCGCTGATGCTCAACCCCAGCCTTCTGGTGCTGGACGAGCCGGTCTCGGCACTTGATCTTTCGGTGCAGGCGCAGGTGCTGAACCTGCTAGCCGACCTGCAGGACGAATTTCAGCTGACCTATGTTTTCATCAGCCACGACCTGTCGGTGGTACGCTATATCGCCGACGACGTGATGGTGATGTATTTCGGCGAAGCGGTCGAATACGGCTCGCGCGACGAGGTCTTCGCCGACCCCAAACACAGCTACACCAGGACGCTGTTCGCGGCGACGCCGCGTGCCGACGTCGCCAGCATCAAGGCAAGGTTGGCGAAGAAGAGGGCCGCCTGATCCGGCGAGGTTTGCCGGTTAACGCTCTGGCCTCGGCTTCTCGATCCCCGGAACGCCGGCGATCTGCTCGGCGAGAAAGTCGACCAGCAGCCGGACCCGGGCAATGCCCGCACGCTCCGGAACGATCAGCATGCTCAGCGGGACGGGAGGCGGAAAATAGCCCGGCAGGACCGCTTCCAGCCGGCCGGCCGCCAGAAGATCGTCGACAAGCCAGTGATGGGCGGGGGCGATACCGCGTCCGGCGACAAGGGCTTGGCGCGCGGCAAGCCCATGGTCGACCCGAAATCGGCCGCCAAAGGGCACCGCAAAGCGTTCGCCGCCAGGCCCCTGCAGGGCGAGCGTGTCGCTTCCCGCGATGTTCGACATCCGGATGCCTTCATGGCCAGGCAGATCCTGCGGGACAGCCGGTCTGCCCCGCGCCGCCACATAGGCCGGCGCCGCCACCAGCAGACGCCGGGACTGGCCGAGCGCCCGCAGTTTCATCGAGCTGTCGGTGAGCGGACCGAGGCGAAGCGCAATGTCGACGCCCTCCCGCACAAGGTCGATGCGCTCGTCGGTGAGGCTAAGATCGATGCCGATATCGGGATAGCGGTCCTGAAAGGTGAAGATCAGCCGGCTGACGTGCAAGACCCCGAGCGCCGCCGTGCAGGATATCCGGATCGTGCCGGCCGACGCGCCGCGCGTGCCCCGCGCCTCATCGCCGGCCTGCTCGACGAGGCGCAGGATCTGGACGCTGTCGGCATAGTAACGGCTGCCTTCATCGGTCATCGTGACACGCCGGGTGGTCCTGCTGAGCAAGGGCACGCCGACGGCCTCCTCGAGCTCCCGCAAATGTCGTGTGACCGTCGACTGCCCAACTCCGAGTTCGCGCGCCACCGCCGAGAGGTTGCCGCGCTCGGCGACGCGAACGAAGGTGCGCATGCGCTCGAGTGTGACGTCCGATCTATCCATTATTCGGCATAATCTTATACATTATATACATATAGCGGATCAGCGCACGGCTGGCTACCTTTGGTGTCTATCGTCCTTCTGCGGAGTAGACCCATGAAAGTCCTGCTTGTTTTTGCTCATCCTGAACCGCGTTCGCTCAACGGCGCGCTGCGTGACGTCGCCATCAGGGAACTCGAGGCCCAAGGCCACGAAGTGCGGGTGTCGGATCTTTATGCCGATGGCTGGAAAGCCGAGGTGGACCGTGCCGACTTTCCGTCGTGGCCGCTCGAAGCACGCTTCCTGCCGGCTGGGGCCTCCAAAAAGGCTTTCGCAACCAACACACTGACCGGAGACGTCAAAGCGGAGATCGACAAGCTGCTATGGGCCGACACCTTGATCCTCCAGTTCCCGCTGTGGTGGTACGCGATGCCGGCGATCCTCAAGGGCTGGGTCGACCGGGTGTACGCCTACGGCTTCGCCTATGGTGTCGGCGAGCACAGCGACAAGCGGTGGGGTGACCGCTTTGGTGAGGGAACGCTCGCCGGCAAACGCGCGATGCTGATCGTGACCACCGGCGGCTGGGAGGAGCATTATTCCGCCCGCGGCGTCAACGGCCCGATCGACGACCTGCTGTTCCCGATCAATCACGGGATCCTCTATTATCCGGGCTACGACGTGCTTCCGCCGTTCGTGGTCTACAGAGTGGACCGTTTTGGGGAGGCCGATTTCGAGCCTGTCGCGGCGCGGCTGCGCGAAAGGATGCGGACGCTCGAGACAATCCGGCCCATTCCTTATCGGCGGCAGAATGGCGGCGATTACCTGATCCCAAGCATGCAGTTGCGCCCCGGCCTGGAGAACCCAGGTGCAACCGCCTTCGCGCTCCACCAGAACGGCGCAAGCTCAGCCGGACAGCGCGATCAGGACAGCCGGGCGATGATGGCACGCAGCGCCTCGCCGAAGCGCCGGACCTCCTCGATCGTGTTGTAATGCACCAGCGAGGCGCGGACGGCGCCGCTGTCCATGCTGAGGTTGAGCCGCTTCATCAGGCGCGGCGCATACATATGGCCGTCGCGAATGCCGATCTGCATCTCGGCCATTTCCTCGACGATCCTCTGCGGCGACAGCATGCCGATGTTGAAACAGAAGGTCGGCACGCGCTCGCTGAGGCGCGCCTCGTCGGCGACACCGTAGATCGTCGCGCCGCAATCCTTGAGCACCGCCAGCATTTCGCGCGCCAGCACCTGCTCGTAGTCGCGGATGGCATTCATGCCGGCGACGATGTTGTCGCGTCGCGACCTGTTGTTCTCGGACAAGAAATTGCGACCGATCGATTCGAGATAGCGCACCGCGGCATCCATGCCGGAGACGTTCTCGTAGATGAAGGTGCCGGCCTCGATTTTGTAGGGCGGCTCGTCGGGGATGAAATCCTCGCGGAAGGTCGGCAAGCGCTTCAGCGTTTCGAAGCGGCCCCACAGGAAGCCCATATGCGGCGAGAAATTCTTGTAGCCGGAGCAGACCAGATAGTCGCAATCCCAGGCCTGCACGTCGATCAGCCCGTGGGGGCCGTAATGCACGCAGTCGAGGAACACTTCGGCGCCGGCCGCATGCGCGATCCCCGCCACGGAAGCAACGTCGACGATCGAGCCGATCGAATGCGCCGTCACCGTGCAGGCGACAAGCCGGGTACGCTCGGAGACCAGCGGGCGTAAATCGTCGACATGCAGATTGCCGTCCTCGCGCATCCGCCACCATTTGAACTTGGCGCCGGCGGGCGCCAGCGCCAGCCACGTCGCGATGTTGGCATCGTGGTCCATGTCGGTGATGACGATCTCGTCACGCTCCCCATTTGGGCGCTCAGAAAGCATCTGGCCGACGCCGAGGCTGACCAGGCGGATGAACGAGGTGGCGTTCATGCCGAAACAGATCTCCGCCGGGTTGGTGGCGTTGATCAGTAAGGCCACACTTTCGCGCGCTCCGGCGACCGCTTGGTCGACGGTGACGCTGCGGCCATAGCGGCCGCCGCGCTGCACATTATGCGCGACCAGGTGGTTGGTCACCGCGTCGAGGACACTTTGCGGAATCTGCGCGCCGGCGGCATTGTCCATGAAGACGAAGTCGCCGGCCTGCTGCAGGGCGGGAAACATGGCGCGGATCTTCTCGACCGGGAAAGCTACAGCGTCGCCTGTTTTCGAAATCTGATGCTGGTTCAAGGTCGTCTCCTGCGAAGTGCCTGACGGATAGGAAAGTTGATATTTGGGAGAATTGGCGGATGGAAATCGTTGGCGACCTCAGCGGGTCTTTTCGGTCTGGAAGCGGCGTTCAAGAAGGCTGACGAGGCGGACCATCGGCCAGAGAAAGATGAGATAGACCAGCGCCGCGCCGATCAGCGGCGAGGGGTTGGCATAGAGCGATTGCGCGTTGGTCGCTTCCTTCAGCAGTTCAGGCAATGCTACCGTGGAGGCGAGCGAGGTATCCTTGAACATCGAGACGCAATTGCTGGTCATCGGCGGAATGACCACGCGGATCGCCTGCGGCAGCACCACCTTGCGCAGGGTCAGCAAAAACGGCAGGCCAAGCGCCTGCGCCGCCTCGAACTGGCCGCGCGGAATGCTTTCTATGCCGGAGCGGAACACCTCGGCCGAATAGGCTGCCATGATGATGGCGAAGGCTAGCACCGCCGAGGTCCACGACGACAAGCGAATGCCGAGGAACGGCAGCGCATAGTAGATCAGGATCAGCACGACCAGCACCGGCATCGCCCTAAAGATGTCGATGTAGCCGACCGCCAGCAGCCGAAATGGCTTTGGCGCATAGAGCCGCACTAGACTGATCGCCAGGCCGACGGGAATACCGATGCCGATGCTGAGGATTCCGAGCAGCAGCGTGTTCAGGAAACCGCGCAGCAGCGCCGGCAGGCTGGAGATCATGACGTCGGCGTTGAAGAAGGTGTCCAGCAGCGACATCGCAGCATTCCCGAAACGTTTGGCGTCCCGCGACGCTCGAGCCCAAGCCCGAAATCCGAAATCGTGCCGGCATCGAAAGCCGGCACGACATTAAGCGCGAACTGCCTCTCAGGCCTTCGGCATAGGCATTTCCTTGACGGTCGAGGAATCGGCCGGTGCGTCGCTGCCGAACCACTTCTTGTGAATCGCGGCGAGTGAGCCGTCCGTCTTCATCGCGGTCAGCGCGTCGTTCAGCTTGCCGAGCAGCGGGTGGTCCTTGGTCATCATCAGGCCGTACTGCTCGCCGGTCTTGATACGCTGCTTTACGGCGAGATCCTTCATCTTGGTGAAGGAATATTCCAGGCCCGGAATGTCGCTGACCGCCGCATCGACGCGGCCGGAGCCGAGATCGAGCAGCAAATTCTGCTGCGTGTCGTAGCCTTTCACCTCGCTGAACCCGTCCGCTTCCTGGTGCGCCTTGACCCAGGCTTCGCCAGTCGAGCCGGACAGCACGCCGACGATCTTGCCCTTGAGGTCGGCCTCGGCCTTGATTGGGCTGTCGGCCTTCGCGGCGATGCCCATGTCGGAATCATAGTAGGGCTGCGTGAACGACTGCGACTTCAGCCGCTCCGGCGTAATCGTGATCGATGAGATGGCGACGTCGATGCGCTTCGAGGTGGTGGCGGCGAACAGCGCCTGGAAACCGAGGTCGGCGATATCAGTGGTCATCCCGATACGCTTTGCCGCTTCGTTGATGATGTCGACTTCGAAACCCTCGAATGTGCCGCTCTCGTTCTTGTATTCGAAAGGCGGATTGGTCGGATAGGCGCCGACATTCAGCGTGCCTTCGGCATAGGCCGGGCCGCCGGCGATGCCGATGGCGGCCGCAAGAAGTAGCAGGTTGCGACGGGTGAAGTTCATTTTCGTTCCCTCTGGTTGTGATCGGGCGGGTTTGGCCCCGCACGGTTTTTGATGCGCCAATTGACCGGACTGCCGGAAAGCCCTCCCGGCACGGCAGTCGTAAGACATCGGATGCTATCCAAAGTACGGCGCTTTTCAAGGCGAAAGTTTAAGCTTAAAAAATTGCCGCGTGATGCCAGGCAGACGAGCTTGCAGGCGCCAAGGGCCGGTGTTTCAGGCCTACCGCCCCTCGCGGAATGCGGGTCAGTCCGGAATAACCGCCGTAGCCTGGACCTCCACCTTGGCGCGATCCTCGACCAGCGCCATCACCTGGATGGCGGCCATCGCCGGAAAATGCCGGCCGATCACCTCGCGATAGGCCTCGCCGATTCCCTTGAGATTGGCCAGATATTCGGCCTTGTCGGTAAAATACCAGGTCATGGAGGTGATGTGCTGCGGCTTGGCGTCGGCCTCGGCGAGCACGGCGACGATATTGGCCAGCGTCTGCCGCACCTGGCCGACAAGATCGTCGGTCTCGAAGCGGCCCTGTCCGTTCCAGCCGACCTGCCCGCCGACGAAGACAAGCTGCCCACGCGCGGCGACGCCATTGGCGTAGCCGACGGGTTTCGCCCAGCCTTCCGGCTGCAGGATGGTGTGCATATCAAAGCCTCCCAATGCTCAAATCCGGTCACTCAAAACTCGAAGACAATCAATTCTTCCACACAAACTCCGGTCTCAGGCCGCTCCCATCACTTGCCGTGCAATCACCACCTTCTGCACGTCGGACGCTCCCTCGTAGATGCGCAGTGCCCGGATCTCGCGATACAGTCTTTCGACGATATGGCCCTTCCGGACGCCGTCGCCGCCATGCAGCTGCACAGCCTTGTCGATCACCTCTTGCGCCTTGTCGGTGGCGAACAGCTTCGCCATAGCGGCTTCGCGGGTAACGCGAGCCGCGCCCATGTCCTTGGTCCAGGCGGCACGATAGACCAGCAACGCGGCGGCATCGACATCCAGCGCCATATCGGCGATGTGGCCCTGCACCATCTGCAACTCGGCCATGGGTGCACCGAACAGCCTGCGCTCGGCCACTCTTGTGATGCTTTCGTCCAGCGCGCGCCGGGCAAAGCCGAGCGCCGCTGCGCCGACAGTCGAACGGAACACGTCGAGCACGGACATGGCGATGCGAAAACCGTCGCCCGGCCGGCCGATCAGCGCCGAGGCTGGAACGCGGGCGTTGTCAAAGGACAGGCGGGCGAGCGGGTGCGGTGCGATCACCTCCAGCCGTTCGGCGATGGTCAGGCCTTTTGTCTCGGCCGGCACGATGAAAGCTGAAAGCCCCTTGGCGCCGGGCGCCTCGCCGGTGCGGGCGAAAACGACGTAGAGATCAGCGATGCCGCCATTGGAGATCCAGGTCTTTTCGCCGGATAGCACGTAGCTGTCGCCATCGCGCGTTGCCGTCATCTCCATATTGGCGACGTCCGATCCCGAGCGCGGCTCCGACAGCGCGAAAGCCGAAATCGCCTTGCCGGCGCGCGTCTTCGCCAGCCAGCGCTGCTGGTCGGGCGTGCCGAACAGGCTGAGTGCGCCGGTGCCGAGCCCTTGCATAGCGAAGGCGAAATCGGCCAGCCCGTCATGCCGGGCCAGCGTCTCGCGCGTGAGGCACAGCGTCCGCACGTCGAGCGGCCCAGAGTTTTCGGTGTCGAGTGCAGTCGGCTTCAGCCAGCCGTCCTGGCCGAGTTTGGCTACCAGCTCGCGGCAGGCGGCGTCGACATCGTCATGCGAGACCGGCAGGTTTTTCGCGCACCATGCTTCCAGCCGCTCGGCCAGCTCACGATGGTGGTCCTCGAAGAACGGCCAGGAGAGGAAGGATCGGTCAGGCATGACTGCCTCCGCTCTGCTTCGGGCCTGCCAACCTGTCCATTCCCGGGGATGCAGCTTCCATGCTAATTTCCCTCGAACACCGGTTTTTCCTTGGCGACGAAAGCCGTGTACGCCCGCTCGAAATCGCCCGTCTGCATGCAGATCGCCTGCGCCTGCGCTTCCGCTTCGATCGCCTGGTCGAGGCCCATCGACCATTCCTGGTTCAGCTGCGTCTTGGTGATGCCATGGGCGAAGGTCGGGCCGGAAACGATGCGCGCGGCCATGTCGAGCGCGTCGGCCTCGAGCACTTCGGCATCGACCAACCGGTTGTAGAAGCCCCAGCGCTCGCCTTCCTCGGCACTCATCGTGCGGCCGGTATAGAGCAGCTCGGCGGCGCGGCCCTGGCCGATGATGCGCGGCAGGATCGCGCAGGCGCCCATGTCGCAGCCGGCAAGACCAACGCGGGTGAACAGGAAAGCCGTTTTGGCCTGTTGCGTGGCGATGCGGATGTCGGAGGCCATGGCGATAATTGCGCCGGCGCCGACCGCCACGCCGTCGACCGCCGCAATAATCGGCTTGCCGCAATTCAGCATCGCCTTGACGAAATCGCCGGTCATGCGGGTGAAGGCGAGCAGCGCCTTCATGTCCATCTTGACCAGTGGACCGATAATGTCGTGGACATCGCCGCCGGAGCAGAAATTGCCGCCATTGGGCAGGAACACCACGGCATCGACATCGTCGGCGTAGACGAGGTCGCGAAAAGTGTCACGCAATTCGGCATAGCTATCGAAGGTCAGCGGGTTCTTGCGTTCGGGCCGGTCGAGCCGGATTTTTGCGATCTTGCCTTCGACCTGCCAGAGGAAATGCTTCGGCTTGCGGCCGGCCATCTTTGTCATTCCCGTCCCTCCCAATTGCTGCGGAAGGAGGTCAGCATGCCGGTCAGCCGGCGCGCCTCGTCCTCGCTCACATTGCCCAGCAACTCGCCGACCCATTTTTCATGTGCGGCGGCGATAACGGAGAAAGTCTTCGACCCCTCTTCCGTCAGCCGAACCACCGAGGTGCGGCGGTCGCCATTGCGTCGGGCCCGCATGACCAATCCTTCCGAGACCAGCCGGTCGATAATGCCGGTGACATTGCCGTTGGACACCAGCAGGAAGCGCGACAGGTCGCTCATCAGCATGCCTTCCGGCGCGCGATAGAGCGCCGCCATCACGTCGAAGCGCGGCAGCGTGGTGCTGAATTCCTGCCGCAAGCGTTCGCGCAGTTCGGCCTCGATGGTGCGCGAGGCGCGCAGCAGGCGTATCCACAGCCGCAGGCGGTCCTTGCCGGGTCCGGACGGGGCGGGCAGGGGACCGGCTACCATGTCTCACCTCCGGAGATCGAAATCGTCTGCCCGGTGATCGACCGGGCGGCATCGCCGCTCAGATGAAGCACGGCGGCCGCGACCTCTTGTGGCTGGATGAAGCGGCCTTGCGGGTTGGTCGAGGCAAGGCTTGTCCGTGCCTGCTCGGCCGAGCGGCCGGTCGTTTCGGCGATGCGCTGGACGGCGCCTTCCAGCATCTCGGTTTCGACGAAACCCGGGCACACCGCATTTACGGTCACGCCGGACTTGGCGGTCTCGACGGCAAGTGCCCGCATCAGGCCGACGACGCCATGCTTGGCTGCGACATAAGCTGCGACATAGGGATAGCCTTTCAGTCCGGCGGTGGAAGCGATGAATATGATACGGCCCGTCTTGCGCGCGGCCATGCCGGCCAGCGCCGGCTTCACGGTCAGGAACGCACCGGTCAGGTTGACGTCGAGCGTGCGCTGCCAGTCTGCCAGCGAGGTCCGTTGCGCCGGCGCACTGCCGGACATGCCGGCATTGGCGACGACGATGTCGAATGGTCCACGTGCCGCTTCCGCGGCCTCGTGTAGCGACGCCATTGCCGCTTCGTCGGTGACATCGGCGACAATGGCGAAGATGCGCTTGTTCTCAGCGGCGACCGCAGCCAGCGGCTCTTCACGCCGGCCGCAGATGGTCACGTCGATGCCGGCGCCGGCAAGCGCCAGCGCGATCGCGCGGCCGACGCCGGATCCGCCGCCGGTGACCAGCGCATGCCGCCCCGAAATCGTCGCGGCGGCACTCATACTTTCAGCCCCGCTGCTGCTTCGCGTTCGGCCAGCCGGTAGAGCTGGTCGCGGCCGGGCAGATAGGGATCCGGCCATTTGACGCCGCGATCGCCAAGCGTGACGGCCGCATGCAGCGTCCAATAGGGATCGGCAAGATGTGGCCTCGCCAGTGCGACGAGATCGGCCCGGCCGGCCATCAGGATCGAATTGACATGGTCCGGCTCATAGATATTGCCGACCGCCATGGTCGCCATGCCGACCTCGTTGCGGATGCGGTCGGAAAACGGCGTCTGGAACATGCGGCCATAGACCGGCCTTGCCACGGCCGAAGTCTGGCCGGCCGACACGTCGCAGATGTCGACGCCGGCTTCATGCAGCAGCCGCGCGATCTCGACGGCATCGGCCGGCGTCACGCCCTCGATGCCGAGCCAGTCATTGGCGGAGATGCGCATCGAGATCGGCTTCTCGGCCGGCCATGCGGCGCGCACCGCATGAAAGATTTCCAAGGGATAGCGCATGCGGTTTTCCAGCGAGCCGCCATAGGCGTCGGTGCGCCGGTTGGTCAAGGGCGTGATGAAGGAGGACAGGAGATAGCCGTGCGCGGCGTGGATTTCGAGCATGTCGAAGCCGCAGCGCGCCGCCATCTCGGCCGAAGCGACAAACTGCTCGCGCACCATATCCATGTCGGCGCGGTCCATCGCCTTCGGCATCTGGTTCTGCGGCGACCACGGCACGGAAGATGCCGCCATCACAGGCCAGTTGCCCGAGGTCAGCGGCACGTCGGTTCCTTGCCAGCCGAGCCTAGTTGACCCCTTGGCGCCCGAATGGCCGATCTGGGCACAGATCTTGGCCTCCGTCTCGGCATGGACGAAATCGACCAGCCGCTTCCAGGCGACCCCGTGCTCGGGCGCATAGAAACCGGGGCAACCCGGCGTGATGCGGCCTTCCGGGCTGACGCAGGTCATCTCGATGTAGACGAGACCGGCGCCGCCTTTGGCCCGTTCGGCATAGTGGGCGAAATGCCAGTCGGTCGGACAGCCGTCAACCGCCTTGTACTGCGCCATAGGCGAGACGACGACGCGGTTCTGCAGCACCATGTCGCGCAGCCGGAAAGGCGCAAACATCGGCGTGCGGCGCAGACTGTTGCCGCCGGCGCCGGCCTGACGCTGGAACCATTCCTCGGCGCCGGCAAGCCATTCGGCGTCGCGCAGCCGCAAATTCTCGTGACTTATGCGCTGCGAACGCGTCAGCAGCGAGTAGTTGAACTGCACCGGATCGAGGCCGAGATAGCGCTCGACCTCTTCGAACCATTCGAGGGAATTGCGCGCCGCCGACTGCAGCTTCAGCACCTCGGTGCGCCGCGCGTCCTCATATTTGCGGAAGGCTGCTTCGAGGTCTGGCTCGGACTCGACATAGTCGGCCAGCGCCACCGCGCTTTCCAGCGCCAGCTTGGTGCCGGAACCGATCGAGAAATGCGCGCTCGCCGCGGCGTCGCCCATCAGCGCCAGATTCTTGTAGGACCAGCGTTCGCACAAGATGCGCGGAAAATTGATCCAGGCCGAGCCGCGGATGTGATTGGCGTTGGTCATCAGCTCGTGGCCGCCCAGATGGCTGGCAAAGATGCGCTCGCAGACGGCAATCGATTCCTGCTGCGACATCGCGCCGAAGCCGAATCGCTGCCAGGTCTGCTCGCTGCATTCGACGATGAAGGTCGCGGTGTCGCTGTCGAACTGGTAGGCATGCGCCCACACCCAGCCATGCTCGGTTTTTTCGAAGATGAAGGTGAAGGCGTCGTCGAATTTCTGACGGGTGCCGAGCCAGACGAACTTGCACTTGCGGACATCGATATCGGGCTTGAACACGTCGACGAAGCTGGCGCGGGCTTTCGAGTTCAGCCCGTCGGCGGCGACGACCAGATCGTGCGTCTCCATATACGGCCTGGGGTCGGCGATATCGGTCTCGAAGACTAGCTTGACGCCGAGTTCGCGCGCCCGCCGCTGCAAAAGGGTGAGCAGCCGCTTGCGGCCGATGCCGCAAAAACCGTGGCCGGTCGAGACCGTGCGCACGCCGTCATGGATGACGGCGATATCGTCCCAATAGGCGAAATGCTTGCGGATCCAGACGGCGCTGACCGGATCGTTCCTGGTCAGGTTTTCCAGCGTTTCGGCCGACAACACGACGCCCCAACCGAACGTATCGTCGGCACGGTTGCGCTCGAACACCGTCACCTCATGCGCGGCGTCCCTGAGCTTCATCGAAATGGCAAAGTAGAGGCCGGCTGGTCCACCGCCGAGAACCGCAACCTTCATTGTGCGATCTCCTCTTCGCTTCTGTTTGTCGAGTTTACGCCTGAGGCTGATTAATTCAAGCTTGAAGTTTCAAGATTGAAACAATCCGCTTCGGATGACTCCGACTTGCCGTCGGTCGGTTTCAACAGGGCGCGTAATATCCCGGCTATTTTTCCGGGTTCTTCGGGCTCCACAGCACCGTTTCTGCATCTTTTTCATAAGCCATGCCATTGGGATAGCTGATTGCTTCCAACTGCAAGCCCCAGGGCGCCTGGAAATAAAGGATGGTCTGGCCGGCGGCCGGGCCTTCGGTAACCGGCAGCGGCCCCATACGCGTCTTGATGCCCCTTTGATCGAGATAGGCTTTTGCGGCGGCGATATCGTCGACATAGAAGGCGATGTGGAAGCCGCCTATGTCGCTGTTGCGGGGCGTCAGGTCCTTCTGGTCCGGTGCAGTGTATTTGAACAGCTCGATGTTCGACCCGTGTCCGCAGCGGACCAGGGTGATCTCCTCGATCACCGCCTTGGGATCGACGCCCAGCAGATCCTGCATGAATGTGCCCTTGTCGTCGGCGAACGGACCGAAGGACATCGCCTTCTTGCAGCCGACCACCTCGGTAAAGAAATCGACCGCCTGCTTCATGTCGGGGACAGTAATGCCGGTGTGGTCGTGGCCGCGCATGCCGGGAATGGAGCTGGCACAAGCGGTGCCGATGCTTCCCAGCACGGTGGCTGCAAGCGTAGCGTATCGGATTGCATTCTTCATATCTGTCATCCTCCATCGCGGGACACTTGCGGACGCACGCCCGAGGCCCGCTCTTCGGCGTGCGGTTGAAGTTGCAGGTGTTTCATGCCGGCGCCTTTGCGGCGGGCAGTAGCCAGCCGTCATCGATCTCGGGCAGTGGAATGGCGGCCATGAGGTCGCGCGTGTAGGCCTGCTGCGGGTGCTCGAACAAAGCGTCGGTCGCGCTGGCTTCGACAATCGCCCCTTCGCGCATGACGATCACTTGCCGGCAGAGCCGCCGGATCACCGACAGGTCGTGGCTGATAAAGGCAACGGTCAGGCCCATTTCGGCTGCGAGTTTTTCCAGCAGCGTCAGGATTTGCGCCTGGGTCGACACATCGAGGCCGGAGACGATTTCGTCGGCCAGTACGAATTTCGGCGACAGTGCCAAGGCGCGGGCAATGCCGACGCGCTGGCGCTGGCCGCCCGACAGTTCGTGGCGGTAGCGGCTGGCGAAACCTTGCGGCAGGCCGACGCGCTGCAGCGCCTCCGCGACACGGTCCCTGAGATTGTCGCCAAGCCCGTTTTGCTTCAGGGGTGCTGCGATGATGCTGAAGATGGTGCGGCGCGGATTGAGCGACGACATCGGGTCCTGGAAGATCATCTGCAGATTGCGACGCAGCGGCCGGAGTTCCGCCTCGGGCAGATGCGTGATGTCGCGGCCGTCGAAAATGACATTGCCGGCGCTGGGCTCCAAAAGGCGCACCAGCGTGCGGCCAAGCGTCGATTTGCCGGAGCCGGATTCGCCGACGATGCCGGTCACCGATCCCCTTGGCAGGTCGAAATCCAGCCCTTTCAGGATCTCGGCCTGCGGCGCCCGGCCGATCAGCGGCTTGCGCGTCATGTCGGGCAACGCAACCTTCAGTCCGCGCACGGAAAATAGCGGCTCAGCCATGCGGCCGCCTCCATGCCCGGTCGGCGGCGGCGATCTCCGCGGCCAGCCCGGCCAGTACCTTGTCGTCGACCGGCTTCAGCGACGCGAACGGATCGGTGTAGCGCGGCGTCGCCGCCATCAGTGCCCGCGTATAAGGATGCTGCGGTGAAGCGAAGAGGGCTGCCGTCTCGGCCTCCTCCACCACCTTGCCGGCATAGAGCACCGAAACTTTCTGGCTGATCTTAGCAACGACACCGAGATCGTGAGTGACGAACAGGATCGCCGTGCCGTGCTCGCGCTGCAATTGCGCGATCAGCCGCAGTATCTGCTTCTGCACCGTCACGTCGAGCGCCGTTGTCGGCTCGTCGGCGACGATCAGCCTTGGCTCGGCCGCGAACGCGGCGGCGATCAGCACGCGCTGGCGCATGCCGCCGGACAGCTCGTGCGGATAGCTTTTGAGCACACGGTCCGGGTCGCGGATCTGCACCTCGTCCAGCAGCTGGCGGATGCGGGCATCGGCCTTCTCACCGCTCCAGCCGAGGATGCGCACCAGCCGGTCGGTCATCTGCGGGCCGATGCGACGCGACGGGTTGAGGGCGGTCAGCGGATCCTGCGGGATCAGCGCGGTGCGCGCGCCGATCAGCGCACGTCTTGCCTTGGGCGCCAGCCGGCCGAGGTCCTCGCCTTCGAGCAGCATATCGCCTTCGACGATGCGCACGCTCAGTGGCAGCACGCCGAGCACCGCCTTGCCGATCATCGTCTTGCCGGCGCCGCTCTCGCCAACCAGCGCGCGAACCTCGCCGGGCTGAACGGAGAGCGATACCGAGCGCAACACGCGTACGCCATTCGGCAGCACCGCGCTCAAGTCTCTGATGGCAAGGCACGGTTTCGCGTTCATCGCAGCACCGGATCGAAACGCGCCCTGAGGCCCTCGCCGAACTGGCTGAACGACAGCACCGTCAGGATCAGAGCGACCAGCGGAAACACCAGCACCCACCAGGCCTGATGGATCGACAGGCGACCCTCGGCGATGATGCTGCCCCAGGTCGGGTCGTCGGTCGAGATCGACAGATTGACGAAGGACAGGATCGCCTCGACGATGACGGCGATACCCATTTCGAGCGATAGCAGCGCCACGATCGACGGCACCACGTTGGGCAGCACCTCGCGCAGCATGATGCCGATCCGGCCGTAGCCGGCGATGCGGGCGTTCTCGACATAGTCCATGCGCGACTGGCCCATGGTCTCGGCGCGGATCACCCGGCAGAAGCGCGTCCAGTCGATGACAACGATGGCGATGATGACCGAGCTCAATCCGGTGCCGAGCACGGCGACCAGGAGGATTGCGAACAGCACCGGCGGAAACCCCATCCAGATATCGACGATACGCGAGATGATGCGGTCGGCCAAGCCGCCGAAATAGCCGGCGATCAGCCCGAGCGCCGAGCCGACCAGGCATGCAGCGATAGCCGCTGCGAAGGCGACAATGAAGGCGATGCGGGCACCGAAGATCAACCGCGACAACAAATCCCGGCCGAGGCTGTCTGTGCCGAGCCAATAGCCAGGCTCGGCGCCATTCAGCCAGAATGGCGGCAGCCGCTCCAGCATCAGATCCTGCGCCAGTGGGTCTTGCGGTGCGACCAGCGGCGCGAAGATCGCGGCAAGCAAAGCCAGCAATAGCCAGCCGCCGGCAAGCCACAGCCTTGCGCCCGAGCCATGTCTCGAAATACGCCCCTCATCCATGGCGCAGCCTCGGATTGAGCAGCGCATACATCATGTCGACGGCAAGGTTGATCAGCACGAACAGCAGTGCGAAGACCAGCACGATGCCCTGGATCAGCGGCAGGTCGCGATTGATGACGGCATCGATCGCCATATTGCCGAGACCTTCATAGGAAAACAGCCGCTCGACAATGACCGTACCGCCGATCAGGAAGGTGAATTGCACGCCGACCAAAGTGAGCGTCGGAAGCGCGGCGTTCTTCAGCGCCTCGCGTAAGATGACCTGCGTTTCCGAAAAGCCCTTCACCCGCGCCAGCACGACATAGTCGAGATCGAGCACTTCCTTGAGAGACTGTTTCAACAACTGCGAAATGATCGCGGCAAGCGGCAGCGCCAGTGCAATCGCCGGCATCAGCATGTGCGCCAGCAGGTCCTTGGTCAGGTCGAAGCGCAGCCGCACGATGCTCTCAAACAGATAGAATTGCGTGACGAAGGGCAGGTCGAGTTGCGGCGACACCCGGCCGGAAATGTCGAAAACCGGCACCAGCACGCCGAACAAAAGGATCAGCACCAAGCCCCACAGGAAATCGGGAATCGAGAGCGCCGCACCGCTGGCGATGTCGATGCCTGCCTCGACCGCGGTGCCGCGTTCGCGCGCGCCGAGGATCGCCGTCGTGCCGCCGATCGCCAGCGCCATCAAGAGCGCGACGATCGCGAGTTCCAGCGTCGCCGGCAGGCGGTTGAAGACCAGCCCCAGAACATCCTGCCGGAGCGAAATCGAAGTGCCGAAATCACCTCTGATGACACCGGCCAGCCAGATGAAGAATTGCTGGACGATGGTCTTGTCCAGCCCGTAAAGCGCGCGCAGACGCGCGATGTCGGCATCGGTGGCACCGGGCGGCAGCATCATCGCGATCGGATCGCCGGGGGCGACACGGATCACGACGAAGACCACGACGGCGACGCCGAACAGCGTGATCGCCATCGTCAGAAGACGGATCAGGAATCTCTGCAGCAGCATGGTCGCCCGTGGCGGAAAATGCGCGCCGTCGTTCTGGACGGCGCGCGGCAAGCCCAGGACCGTCTCAGGCCGGGGTCATCAGCGCCGGCAAAAGCGCGCCGGACACATGCTGCACGACATTGACGCCCTTGGCATGCACGATCGGCTGCGCATACTGGATCAGCGGCAGCACATAGGCCTGCTCGGCAATGTACTTGTCGACGGCCTTCCAGCCGGCAATGCGCTTGACCTCGTCCTTCTCGCCCCATAGCGGGTTGATCATGTCGATCAAATCCTGGCTGTCCCACACCGAATGCGGGCTCGGGCCATACATGGCAAAGCCGGTCGAGGTGGTGGGGTCGCCGATGGCATTGCCCCAATTGTAGAAGGCGGCTGGTGCCAGCTTGTCGGCGGCGCGCAGTTCGTAGTGCTTGGCGATCTCGTAGACCTCGATCGTCGCCTCGATGCCGACCTTGCGCCACATGCCGACGATCGCCTGGATCATCTCGTAATCTTTGGGCTTGAAGCCCTTCGTCGTCTGTATCGTGAACTTGACCGGTTTTTCCGGCGAATAGCCGGATGCCGCCAGCAATTCCTTGGCCTTCTCCGGGTTATGCTCGACCTTGATCGACGGATCGTAAGCCGCGTATTCCGGCGTTTCCAGCGTATCGATCGGCTGGCCGTAGCCGCGCAGCAGTCGGTCGACGAGCAGCTTCTTGTCAACCGCCATCACCGCCGCCTGGCGCACGTTCTTGTCCAGCATCACGTCGATGTCGTTGAAGAAGATCATGCCGATGTCGGAAACGTTCTTGCAAGAGCCTGCAAGCTCTTCCGTGGCGATCAGGCGGTCATACTCCTCATAGGGAATTTCGAGCGTCACCTGCGAGGAACCGGACTCGATCTCGGCGACGCGGCTCGCCGCGTCGGTGACGAACTTGATGGTCACGTTCTCGAAGGCCGGCTTGCCGCCCCAGTAGTTGGGATTGGCCTTGAGCCGCAGGAAGGCGTTGCGCTCGAATTTGTCGACCATATAGGGGCCGGTGCCGATCGGGGCTTTCTCGAAGCCCTCGGCGCCGACCTTCTCGTAATAGGCCTTCGGCATGATGTAGCCGGTGAGGAACGACATCCACTTGAAATACACCGGGTCGAACTGCACGATATCGCCGGTGATCTTGTTACCGTCGATCTTGAAGTTGTTGACGTTCTTCCAGACGAACTGGATCGGATTGCCGGTCTTTTCGTCGCCCGCCCGCTGCAACGACCAGACCACGTCTTCGGCCGTGAACGGCGAGCCGTCATGCCAGGTGACGCCCTCGCGCACCGTCATCGTGATCTTGCTGCGATCCTCGTTCCAGCCCCATTCGGTAAGCAGGCCGGGAGCGAAGGAAAGGTCCGGCTTCTGCGGGATGAACTGGTCGAACACCGACTGGTAGAGGCCCTGGATGGTCGGGTTGACCGCCGAAGGCCCGGTGGTCGGGTCCCAGGACGGCAGGTTGACATTGTAGGCGATGGTCAGTTCACCGGCTGCCTTGGCGATTTGCGGCAGGCCGATGACGGTGGCGCCAAGCGCCGCTGCGCCATATCCAAGCAATTCTCGTCTGTTGATTGTCATGGTCGTTCCCCTGTTGGTTTTTATGCGCGGTGTCGCTGTCGATTGGTGGGTTCAGGCTCCTGGGCAACCGCGCACTGTCCTCCTTCACCCTAAATGAAAAATGCGGCTCTTACCTCCCGCCAAGTTGTTGCGCGAGCATGAAGCCCGAGGCCGCACCTGTGCCGGCGCCCGGCCATGTTGCCGCCCCGGTCAGATGCAGATTGCCGACCGGCGTGTTCCAGCCGGCGTAACCGCGCGCCGGCCGAAACAGGAAGTTCTGCGCCAGATGATGGCTGCCGCAGATCTGGTCGCCGCCGACAAGGTTCGGGTTCTCGCGTTCGAGGTCGATCGGCGAGAACACGGCACGGCCAAGGATCTTCCGGCGAAGGCCTGGCGCATAGGTCTCGATGATGTCGAGAACGCGCTCGGCGTAGCGTTCCCTAACCTTGTCCCAGTGATCTGGCGCGATCTTGTCCGCCGCATCGCCTGATATTTCGGCGGGCAGCATACGCACCTGCACCCACAGCACGTGTTTGCCGTCCGGCGCGCGCGACGGGTCGACCGCCGTCGGCTGGCCGACGACCAGCACCGGTTCGTCCGGCAGCGTGCCGGACATCGCCTGCTGATAGGTCCGCGACATGGCGTCGAGCGACGGCGACAGATGCACATAGGCGAACTGCCGAAGTTCGGCGCCGGCGCGCCAGTCCGGCAGATCGTCCAGTGCCAGATGGATCATCATCGTCCCCGGCGCGTGGCGGAACTTTTTCATTGCCGCGTCGAAGTCGGCGTCGCCGGAGCCGTTTGGCAGCAATTTCCCGGTCAGCGCTCTGGGCGCGACACCTGCGATGACCGCCTTGGTGGCGCTATGGGTTTCGCCGGAAGCGAGCCGCACGCCGGTCGCCTTGCCGGCCGAAACCGTGATCTCGGCCACGTCAGCCCCAGCGACGATCTTGCCGCTGGCAGCCGTGAGCATGCCCGACAAGGCCCGGATAATCGTGTCGGCGCCGCCTCTGCCGAGCACCATGCCGAAGCATTGGTTGGCCATGGATTCGAGGTAAGGAAACACCGCGCCGCCGGCGATGTCAGGCGCGAAATCAAGATGCATGCCCCAGGTGGCGAGCGTCGCCCTGACATGCGGCGACTGGAAAGTCTCCTCGAGCCACGCGCGGGGTGAGGAAAGCAGTAATCGACCGGTATCGAGCGCGCCGGCAAAACCCTTCTTGCGCCAGAGGTTCCAGGCGGTGCCGGCGAGCGCACGGCCGCTCATCGGCGAGCCCAGCAGCCGGAACAGGTGCTCGGCCTCTGCAGGGAAAGCCGCAACCAGACGGCGCCATGTCTGTGCATCGCCCTCGGAAAAAGCCGCCATGCGCGCGGCAGTCTTTTCCAGATCGCTGCTGACGCCGAACCAGCTTCCGTCCGGGAAGGCGCTGGCAAAGCTATCGGCCACCGGCGCGAATTCCAGCCCGTGGGTTTTCAATTCATTTGCATATTTCTTGTGAAAGGCCGAGCCGGCGAAAAGGCTCAGATTCATCGCGCCGAAATCGTGCCGGAAGCCGGGCAGCGTAAATTCGCGCGTCTGGACGGCGCCGCCGATCGTTGGATTGCGTTCGAAAACCGCTGTGTTCCAGCCTTTGAGCGCCAGATGCGCGGCGCATGCCAGACTGTTGTGGCCCGCCCCGACAAATATGGCGTCGAACTCGCTCACGCCCCGTCCCATTCCTTTATGCTTAAAGATAATTGCAGATGCATATGTTTTCGTCTAGTAGGATATTAAGGGCCGCAACGAGCCTTCAGAGCCATCCAAGAAGAGGGAACAGAGACCATGGACACGCAACAACTCCTCGGCGAAGTCGCCGGCCAGCTTCTTTCAGGCGCCATCCAGGTGGTCGACCTGACGGCGCCGCTCGGGCCCGACACGCCGCTGATCAAGCTGCCGCCGGAACTCGCCGTCGACACGCCGAAGATCGAGATCCATGCCATCTCCGCCTATGACAAGAACGGACCTTGGTGGGCGTGGAACTGGCTGAAGCTCGGCGAGCATTCAGGCACGCATTTTGATGCGCCCAATCACTGGATCACGGGCAAGGATTATCCGGACGGCGCTACCGACACCATTCCGGCTCAGAACTTTGTCGGACCCGTCAATGTCATCGACTGTTCGAAGGAAGCGGCCGCCGATCACGATTTCCTGCTCACCGTCGACTACATCAAGGCATGGGAAGCCAAACATGGCACGATCAACGCCGGCGAATGGGTGGTGATGCGCACCGACTGGTACAAGCGTAACGGCTCGGAAGCCGAATTCCTCAACGCCGACGAGACCGGACCGCACACGCCCGGCCCGACCGCCGAAGCCATCCAGTATCTGATCAGCAAGGACATCAAGGGCTGGGGCAGCGAGACAATCGGCACGGATGCTGGCAAAGCAGGGGGAATGGAGCCGCCATTCCCGGCGCACAGCCTGATGCACAAGGCCAACCGCTACGGTCTCGCCAGCCTCTGCAAGCTCGACCGGCTGCCGCCGAAAGGCGCCATCCTGATCGCCGCACCGCTCAAGATCGAGCACGGCACCGGCAGCCCGATCCGCGCGCTGGCGCTGGTGCCGCGCGCTTAAGCGACAGGCCACGACGATGAGCGATATCGACCACATCATCGTCGGCAGCGGCATCAATGCGCTGGTCTGCGCGGCGATGCTTGGCGGCAAGGCGGCGAAGGTGCTGGTGCTCGAGCGCAACGACCGCATCGGCGGCTGCATGCGCACCGAGGAGATCACCGCTCCAGGCTTCATCCATGACGTGATGGCGACGACCTTCGTCCTGTTCATCACCTCGCCGGCCTATGCGGCGCTGGGCAAGGACCTGGCGCGGCACGGCCTGGAGTTCTGCAACACCGGCACGCCGACCGGCGTGCTGCGGCCGGACGGCAGCCATGCCGTCGTGCGTACCGACCGACCCGCCAATGTCGCGGCTGCCAATGCGCTTGCCGCAGGCGACGGCGACCGGCACCGCAGCGATGTCGGTGAGATCGAGCGCAATGCCGGCCTGCTGTTCGGGCTGCTCGGCGGCAGCCTGTGGTCCTATCCCACGGCCAGGCTGCTGGCGGGCGAAGCCTGGCGGCGCGGGCCGCGCGGCCTTGCCGCCTTTCTCGGCGAAGCGCTGGTTCCGGCACGCGGCTGGCTGGAGAGCACTTATCAGTCGGAAATCACCCGCGCGCTGTGGGCGCCCTGGGTGCTGCATGCCGGCCTTGGGCCTGAAGACGCGTTCTCCGGCCAGATCGCCAGGGTTATCGCCTTTGCGCTGGAAGCTGCCGGCGCGCCGATCGTCAGGGGCGGCGCCAAGAATCTGCTTTCTGCCTTCGAAGCGCTGATCAAGGAGCGCGGCGGCGTGATCCGGACTGAAGGGGACGTTGCCTCCATCATCCAGAGTGGAGGCCGAGCCACCGGCGTGCGGCTGGCTTCGGGCGAAACAGTCAACGCGAAGAAGAGCGTGATCTGCTCGGTCACGCCGACCCAACTTTACGAGCGGCTGCTCGGCAAGGATGCTGCAAAGGACGACATCGAGGCGGCGCAAAAATACCGCTACGGCAAAGGCAATTTCCAGATCCACTATGCGCTTGACCGGCCACCGGCATGGCGCGTCGAAGGGCTCGACAAGGTCGCGCTGCTGCATTTGACGCCTGGATTGGATGGCGTGTCGAAGGCCTGCAACGAGGCCGTGCGCGGCATGCTGCCGGAAGTGCCGACCATCTGCGTCGGTCAGCCGCACGCGCTCGACCCTTCGCGCTGTCCGGACGGCAAGGCGATCCTATGGTTGCAACTGCCCGAGGCGCCACGCTATATCAAGGGCGACGCCGCCGGCAAACTGCAGACACCGGCGGACGGCCGTTGGACCGAGGCATTGCGCGAAGCCTATGCCGACCGTGCCGAAGCGATCCTCGCCAGCCATATCGACGGGTTCAAGGACAGCGTCATCGCACGCCACGCCTATTCGCCGGCCGATCTGGAAGCGATGAACATTAATTTGGTCGGCGGCGACCCCTATGGCGGTTCCTCGACCATCGACCAGTCGTTCCTGTGGCGGCCGTTCAAGACGAGCCGCAACCACGACACCGGGGTCAAGGGCCTCTACCATATCGGCGCCTCGACCCATCCCGGCGCCGGGCTTGGCGGCGGCTCCGGCTTCCTGCTGGCGGGGAGGCTGTGATGGAACAGAAGGTTGAAAAGCGCCAGCGCATCTCGACTTTGGGTCAGATCGGCCTGCAGCAGTTCGCGCCCTATCTGATGAACCGCATTATGGGCCGCTACAACGCCACCTTGCGCGACGATTTTCGCAAGCAGGGCCTGACCATCCCACAGGTGCGAACACTCGCCGTGCTGTCGGTCACCGATGGCGTCACCGTCAATGACCTTTCGGTGTATACTGTGATCGAGCAATCGACGCTGAGCCGCACGCTTGATGCCTTGGAAACGCAAGGCCTGGTGCGGCGCGAGCCCGGCGACACCGACAGCCGCGTTCGCAAGGTGTTCCTGACCGATGACGGCCGCGCCGAGTTCGCGCGCGCCTGGCCGGCCATGCATGATGCGTTCGAGGCCATGTTCGACGACGTCGACGATGCCGAATATGCGGCGTTGATCGCCACGCTGCAGAAGATGCTGAAGAACATTCGCAAGCACGACATCTGATCTTACGCGCCGCCAAATTGCCGGCGGCAACGGAAGGAGCAAAAAATGGCCGAACGGTCTTTTGCCAAGGAAGTCGAGAAGCTCAGGCTCGGCGCCGGCGAGGAGTTTTCCGGCGAAGGCATTCTCGCCATCACCAAGGCGCTGCTGCAATGCGGCGTCGGTTATGTCGGCGGCTATCAGGGTGCACCGATCAGCCATTTGATGGACGTGCTGGCCGACGCGCAGGATATTCTGGGCGAGCTTGGCGTGCATTTCGAGGCAAGCGCCTCGGAAGCCACCGCCACCGCCATGCTGGCGGCATCGGTGCACTATCCGATCCGCGGTGCGGCGACCTTCAAGTCGACGGTCGGCACCAATGTCGCGTCCGACGCGCTCGCCAATCTGGCCTCCGGCGGTGTCACCGGCGGTGCGCTGATCATCGTCGGCGAGGATTATGGCGAAGGCTCGTCGATCATGCAGGAGCGCAGCCATGCCTTCGCCATGAAAAGCCAGGTCTGGCTGCTCGACCCGCGACCGAACCTGCCGTCGATCGTCAAGGCGGTCGAGGACGGCTTCGAGCTTTCGGAGGTTTCCAACACGCCGGTCATGCTGCAGGTCCGCATCCGCTGCTGCCACGTCCATGGCCATTTCATCGCCAAGGACAACAAGCGCCCGGCAATGACGGTCGCCGATGCGCTCGATGCGCCGCGCCGCGACACCGGCCGCATCGTGCTGCCGCCCGCGTCCTTCCTGCACGAGAAGGAAAAGGTGCAGAAACGCTGGCCGGCGGCGGTCGATTTCATCCGCAAAAACAAGATCAACGAGTTCTTCGGTCCGGAGCACGGCGCGGTCGGCATCGTCATGCAGGGCGGCATGTACAATTCCGTCGTTCGCGCGCTGCAGCGCCTCGGCCTGGCCGACACCTATGGCGACACCGACGTGCCGCTCTATGTGCTGAACGCCGTCTATCCGCTGGTCGATGACGAGTTCCTGTCCTTCTGCGAGGGCAAGGACGCCGTTCTCGTCGTCGAGGAAGGCCAGCCCAACTACATCGAGCAGGCCTTTGCCGCGATGCTGCACAAGGCCGGGCGCGGCACCAAACTCGTCGGCAAGGAGCATCTGCCGATGGCCGGCGAATACACCGGCCAGGTGATGCTCGACGGCATCGGATCGTTCCTGCGCGCCACCATCCCGCATCTGCTGCCAAGCGAGGTCCGCGCGCCGAACAAGATCGGCGATGGGCTCGACACCGCCGACCTGATCAATGTCGTTCCGGGGCGCCCGCCCGGCTTCTGCGTCGGCTGCCCGGAACGACCGATCTTCGCCGCCACCAAGCTGGTCGAGCAGGAGTTGGGCAAGCACCACATTGCCTCCGACATTGGCTGCCACCTGTTTTCGATCATGCCGCCCTTCGAGCTGGGCGCCACCACCATGGGCTACGGGCTGGGGCCGGCCTCGGCCTCGGCGTTCAACTCGCCCGATGCCAAGCGCCGCTCGATCTCCTTCGTCGGCGATGGCGGCTTCTGGCACAACGGCCTGACCTCTTCGATCGGCAATGCGGTGTTCAACAAGAACGACGGCGTCATCGTCATCGTCGACAATTTCTATTCCGCCGCGACGGGAGGGCAGGATATCCTTTCATCCCGCGCCGGCAACAAGACGAAGTCGACAAAGCATCCGATTACCGAGGCGGTAAAGGGCATGGGCGTCAAGTGGCTCCGCCACATCGACCGCACCTACGACGTAACCAAGATGCAAGCCACGTTGCGCGAGGCGCTGACGACGGACGAGAAGGGCCCAAAAGTTATCGTTGCTTCGTCCGAATGCATGCTCAACCGGCAGCGTCGCGAAAAGCCGCTGGTCGACAAGGCGATCAAGGGCGGCGAGCGGATGGTCAAGCCGAAATTCGGCGTCGACGAGGACATCTGCACCGGCGATCATGCCTGCATGCGGCTCTCCGGCTGTCCGTCGCTCTCGGTGAAGTCGCTCGACGATCCGTTGCGCGACGATCCGGTGGCGCATATCGACCAGAGCTGCGTCGGCTGCGGCAATTGCGGCGAGGTGGCCGATGCGGCGGTGCTCTGCCCATCCTTCTACCGCGCCGACGTGGTGCACAATCCGAGCCGCTGGGACCGTTTCCTTGAAGCCGCTCGCCGCGCCACGATCGGCCTCTTGCAGCGGCGCCGCGAAAGCCGGCGCCTGATATTCGCCGATGCTTGACGCTGTCCCTTCATCCCGCTCCAGGGCGGGCGCGCCGGACGACGAGCCCGTCATCAAGCTTGCCGTGTTGGCGGTCGGCGGCCAGGGCGGCGGCGTGCTGGCCGACTGGATTACCGACGTTGCCGAGCGCAACTTCTATGTCGCCCAATCGACCTCGGTCGCCGGCGTTGCCCAGCGCACCGGCGCCACCATCTACTATGTCGAAATGTGCCGCGACACCGGCCGCCTGCCGGTCTTCGCGCTGTCGCCGTCGCAAGGCGACGTCGATATATTGATCGCCGCCGAACTGATGGAAGCGGGCCGCGCCATCATCCGCGGCTTCGTCACGCCCGAGCGCACCACGCTGATCGCCTCGTCGCACCGCATCGCCGCCGTGTCGGAAAAGATCGAGCCCGGCGACGGCCGCGCCTCGTCCTCGAAGGTGCATGCCACGGCGGAAGCCGCCGCCAAGCGCTTCATCGCTTTCGACATGGAGAAGATCGCCGCCGACAATGGCTCGATGATCTCGGCCAGCCTGCTCGGCGCCCTGGCGGGGTCCGATGCGTTGCCGTTCACGCGCGAGAGCTATGAGCAGGCGATCGGCGCCGGCGGCCGCGGTGTGAAGGCCAGCCTCGCCGCCTTCGGCGCCTCCTTTGATCGGGCCCGCGGCGTCGCGAGTGCGCCATCGGGCGACAAGACTGCACAGCCGGTGGCCGCTAAAACCGGCTCGGGCGCGGCGACAAAAGTCAGCGGCCCGGAAAGCCTGTTGAAGGGCTGGCAACAACTGGCGTCGCGCGTCGCTGCGCTGCCTGTACCCGTGCACGACATGGCGCTTCGCGGCCTGAGGAAGGTCGTAGACTATCAGGACGTCGCCTATGGCGGTGAGTATCTCGACAGGCTCGATAAGGCAGTCGCTCTGGACGATGCCGAACATGGCTACGCGCTGTCGAACGCCGCGGCAAAGCATTTGGCCAACGCCATGTGCTACGACGACATGATCCGCGTCGCCGACCTGAAGACGCGCTCGAGCCGCGACCAGCGCGTGCGCCGCGAGGTCGGCGTCAAGCAAGGCGCGGTCCTGCAGGTGACGGAATATTTCCATCCGCGCATCGAGGAATTCTGCGGCACGCTGCCGGCCGGCCTCGGCAGCTACATCGAGGCGCGGCCGAAGCTTGCCGCCTTTCTCGACCGCCGCATCAATCGCGGCCGTCACATCCGCACCGACAGCTTTGCCGGTTTCGCCGCTTTGTGGTTCATCGGCGGTCTGCGCCGCTGGCGCCGCCGCCTGCTGCGCCACAAGGTCGAGACCGCGCATCTCGAGCGCTGGTACGCGCTGGCGCTCGGCCATGTCAGCCAGGACTATGCGCTCGCCGTCGAAATCCTCAATTGCCGCCGCCTGATCAAGGGCTACAGCGACACTCACGCCCGCGCGCAGTCGAAATTCGACCGCGTGCTGTCGGCGCTCGACCTGCTCGAGGGCCGCGCGGATGCCGCCGACTGGATCCGGCGCCTGCGCGAAGCCGCGCTGAAGGACGAGAAGGGCGACATGCTCGACGGCGCGCTGAAGACGGTGGCGTCGCTTAGTGGAACCCGGTGAGCTGCGCGGCGGTTTTCGAGTCTCGGGGCAGCGGTTGCTTCGCAGATATCCGCTTCGCCGGTCTTGCCGACGCCTGCTGCCGTGGCCACCTGCCTGTTCTGTGGGCTTCAAGCCTACGGCAGCGGCAAACATATCGGACTCCGAGACAATTGACGTCCGGTTCCGAGCGGCGAGGTGCCAAATCACCGCGGCCATATGAACGAGCGTGTTGCACTCATTGCCTACTGCTGTACCTTCAATGTTCTGGAGGCGCGGGCTTGATGCTGCTTGAGCGAGAGGATCCACTTCGAGGCGGCATATATGGTGATCATGATCACGCCGGGCCCGATCGGGCTCGCGACCGGCAGCCTTGCCTCCCTGCACGGCTTTGGCAGGACGATCCCGCTGGTGGCCGGGATCGGCGCCGGAACCGCCGTGCTGGCAGCCCTGGTGGCGTTTGGCGCCGTTCACCTTTCCGGGTCGCTGTCGGTGCCGGCGGTCAAGATCGCCGGTGCGGCCGTCCTCGGCTGGGTGGCCCTGCGCATCGCCAGAACGGCGCCGCCGACCGCCGGCGAAGAGCCTCGGCAAGCTGGATTGTTTGCCGGCGGGTTTCTCATCAGCATTCTCTCGCCTGAAACCGCCACCTTCTTTGCCGTCGCCTTCATGGGGCTGATGCTGCCGCTCCGGAATTCGGGCGAGATGCTGACGGTCGCGGTCATCGTCGCGATCATCGACATAGGCTGGTACGGACTTCTAGCTGTCGCCCTTTCGCGTCCGCTCGTGCGCGCTGCCGCGATGCGGCATCACCGGCTCATCTGCCGGGCGGCTGGGGTCGTGCTGGCAATGCTCGCCCTCGTCTCGGCTGCGTCAGCCTTTCCGCTCAGCTGAGCGCTAGTTGAAGAAGGCGCGCGGGATAAGTCGTTTGGTGCCGCTTAGGTGACTCGAACACCTGACCCCATCATTACGAATGATGTGCTCTACCAACTGAGCTAAAGCGGCCCGGGAAGCCGAGCTTCCAAGATGGGCTGGGTGATAGACGCAACCAGCGTTGAATTCAAGATGGCAGCCGCGAATTCAAGACGAAGCTTGGCAATTCGTGTCGGTCGCAGGCCGGGCGCAAGCGCAGCCGCCGCGCCGATCCGCCATAGGTCGCGCGATGCCACACCGGCAGGCCGCCCGCCGCCGTGACGGGAAAATCAGCGAAAAATGTTGATTCCTTTACCGAAAACTGCCGAAATGAGCTTTGTACCCCTCGCCAACGCAGAATGCGGCCGCTCGCTTGTTGATTGATTGGTCGCCTGCGGCTAACGATCATGACAATGTGAGCGAAATTGCAGAGGGAACTCGCTTGGACGCGATCGAAAAAGCGATCCGCAATGCCTTCGAGAAAGGCAATGCCGACGACCGGGCGTTTCGCGAGCGGGTCTATCGATCGGCTTTCGCGGCACTGGACCGTGCCCTGCAGGCCAATCCAAACGTGACCGTGGAAGTCGCCATCAAGCGCCGCAAGGCGGTCCAGGCGAAGATCACCGAAATCGAATCGGAATTCCTGCCGGCGGTTCCCGACGTCGCCACGCCGACCGACAGTTCCGAGGCCGCACCGGCGGTGGAGCCTCCGGCTGAAGCCGAAGCCGAGCCCACGCCCGATGTCGTCGTGGAGGGGCCGGCGGAGCCGCCCGAATCCGAAGCGCCCCGGTCGCGCGTCTTGCCGGTCGTCCCCGACATCATGCCCGACGCGCCTGTTCCCGAGGCGCCGGTGATCGACATGTGGGCGCCCGCTCCGACCGAGGCCGCCGACGCGGAAGTGACGCCCGACCGCGACGACCGGCGGGCGAGGCGGCGGCGCCTGCCTTTGACCGCGATCTTCTTCGGTGTGACGCTGCTCGCAGCCGCCGGCATCGGCCTTTATTTCGCCAACCAGACCGGCGTCTTCAAATCGGCGACCGAGCTCGACACGGCGCCACCGGAAGCGCCGCCAACGGTGGACGGCGATGATTTCACGCCGGACGACACCGCTTCGCCGCCAAAGCAGGGCGAGCAGGACCAGGCGCGCGACTGGATCAACGTGTTTTCGCCGGGTGACCCGACGCAGGTCAATGCGCCGTCGGACGCCAAGGCCGACGTTATCCAGGACGAAAGCGGTTCCTTCCTGCGCATCCGCTCGGGGGCATCCGGCTCGGCCATCAGCTTCGACGTCGGGCAAGGCGTGCTGGAGAGGATCGCCGGCAAGCATGCCACATTCGACATCATCGCACGCTCCGAGGAGGGGCAGGAGACGCAGATTTCCGTCGACTGCAATTTCGGCGAACTCGGCGACTGCGGCCGCAAGCGCTATGCGGTCGGTCGCGAGCGCAATGAATATCTGTTCGACGTGCGCCTTCCCGACAAGCGTCCGGGCGCTGCCGGCACCATCGCCATCAATTCCGACTTCGACAAGCAGGGCAAGTCGGTCGACATCTACGAGATCCGCGTTTCAGTCGTTCCCTAAAGCGCGTCGCGTTCGATCGGCCTCATGCGACGCGCTTTAGGTTCTTGTTTTGATGCATGTCGTTATTGCAAAACCGCTGCACACCTTTGCGCGACATGCATTAACTGTCGAGCAGAGCCTGCAGCGTCTCGATGCGGTCAGCTTCGGCCGCCGGCTTATCCCAGCGCAGCCGCGAAATGCGCGGAAAGCGCATGGCAACGCCCGACTTGTGCCGCGTCGAGCGGTTGAGCCCTTCGAACGCCACCTCCAGCACGAGGCCTTGTCTGCGGTCGGCACGCACAGAGCGCACCGGGCCAAAGCGCTCGATCGTGTTGTCGCGGACATATTTGTCGATTTGCCTCAGTTCCTCGTCGGTGAAGCCGAAATAGGCTTTTCCCACCGGCACCAGTTCCTCTGATCCTTCCGGCCCGGACCAGACGCCGAACGTGTAGTCGGAGTAGAAGCTCGAACGCTTGCCGTGGCCGCGCTGGGCATACATCAGCACCGCGTCGACCGTGTGCGGATCGCGCTTCCATTTGAACCACGGGCCCTTCGGCCGCCCGGCCACATAGGGCGAATCCCAGCGCTTCAGCATGACACCTTCGATGACCGGATGCAGCGGCTTGCGGCGCAATTCCTCCAGCGCCTGCCAGTTGGTGAATTCGACCAGCGGCGACAGATCGAAGCGGCTCGGATCGAGTGTCCTCGCGAAGGCCTCGAGCCGGCCGCGCCGTTCGCGGAAGGGAAGTCCGCGCAAATCCTCGTCCCCAATCTGCAGCACGTCGTAGCAGCGCATAAAGGCGGGGTATTGCTGCTGGATCTTAGGCGCTACGCTCTTGCGGTTCAGCCGCTGCTGCAGGTCGGAGAACGTTCCCGTCGCCTGCCGGGGGTCACCGACCAGAAGCTCGCCGTCGAGCGCGCCTGAAAAATCCATCGCCTCGGCAAGATCGGGAAAGGCGCCGGAGACATCGTCACTGGTGCGCGAATAGAGCCGGCGAATGCCGCCTTCGCAAACCGCCTGGACGCGGATGCCGTCCCATTTCCATTCGGCCGCGTAGTCGGCCGGGTCGAGTTTTTCGAGGTCGTTGTCGCCGACGGCATTCGCCAGCATCACCGGCCTGAACAGCGCCAGCGCCGTCTTCCTGGGTTTTTCCGCCTTGCCTTCCAGCCAGGCGAACAGCCCGGTATAAGGCGGCGTCAGCCCGTGCCAGAGTTCCTCGATCTCGGCGATTTCGACCTTGCCGAAATCGGCGAGCGCCTGCTTGGCCAGCCGCGCCGAGACGCCGATGCGCAGGCCGCCGGTGACCAGCTTTATGATGGCAAAGCGCGCCGAAGTGCTGGCGCTGTCGAGCAGCCGGGCCAGCACCTGCGGCCCGTCGGAACGGCTCGCCGCCTGCAGCTTCGCCACCACCTCGGCCAGCGTCGGCTCGTGGTTCGCAATGTCGACCGGCGCTTGCGGCCAGACCAGCGATACGGTCTCGGCCAGGTCGCCGACATAATCGTAGGAATAGCCAAACAGCACCGGATCCATGCGCTCGACGACCAGCGTCCGCAGCATCGCCGGCTTGACCGCGGCGATGGACAGATCGCCGGTGATGGCAGCCAGCGCCAGCCCGCGGTCCGGATCCTCGACGCTGCGGAAATAATCGGTCAAAAGCGTCAGCTTGCCGTTGCGCGACGGCGTCAGCACGAGGCGGTCGAGAAGCTCGGCGAAGCGGTTCATGACGGTGAGAACCATGGGCGGGCGTCGCGTTCTGTCGCGCCCCCCTCTGTCCTGCCGGACATCTCCCCCACTTGGGGGGAGATCGGATGGCTTCGGCGATTTCGCCAACCATCAACGTTGCAGAACGAGCGCCGGCGAAGAAGCTGCCAATCTCCCCCCAAGTGGGGGAGATGTCCGGCAGGACAGAGGGGGGCGCCGTAGGGCGCTGCGTTGGCGATTGCTGCCATCAATCGCCCTCGTCCTCATAGCCAACGAGATGCAGCGGCCTGGCCGCAATGCCTTCGAGCTCGCACCAGCGCACCAGCGCCTCCTCGCGGCCATGCGTTACCCAGATTTCTTCCGCGCCGGTCTCCTTGATCGTCGCGGTCAACTCGTCCCAGTCGGAATGGTCGGAAATGATCAGCGGCAGTTCGACGCCGCCCTGCTTGGCGCGCTGGCGGATGCGCATCCAGCCTGAGGCGAAGCACGACATCGGATCGGGAAAACGCCGCGCCCAGCGATCGGCGAAGGCGGATGGCGGGCCGATGACGATGGCGCCGGCAAAGTCGCTTTTTTGGCCGGTCTCGACGGTCGCCGGCTCAAGCTTGCCGAGATCGATGCCCTGGCTCTGGTAATACTCGCTGAGCTTGGCCAGCGCGCCATGGATGTAGATCGGCTTTTCGTAGCCGGCATCGCGCAGCAGCCGCATGACGCGCTGCGCCTTGCCCAGCGCATAGGCGCCGACCAGATGCGTTCGCTCGGGAAACTGCTCGGTCGATCTCAGCAGCCGGGCGATCTCTTCGGAATCGGGCGGATGGCGAAACACCGGCAGGCCGAACGTCGCCTCGGTGATGAAGACGTCGCATTTGAGCGGCTCGAACGGCTCGCAGGTCGCGTCCTTCTGGCGTTTATAGTCGCCGGACGCGACGATGCATGTGCCCTGATGCGCGACCTTGATCTGCGCCGAACCCAGCACATGGCCGGCCGGGTGAAAGCTGACGGTGACGCCGTCGAGCGCAATCGTCTCGCCGAGCACGGCGGCTTGCGTCGTTCCGGCAAAACTGTCGCCGTAGCGCAGCCCCATGATGTCGAGCGTCTGCTGCGTCGCCATCACCGAGCGGTGGCCGGAGCGGGCATGGTCGGAATGGCCATGTGTGATCAGCGCCCGGTTGACCGGCCGCACCGGGTCGATGAAGAAATCGCCGGGCGAGCAATACAGCCCTTCCGGCCGGGGATGAAGCAGGTCGCTGGCGCGCATGGCCCCAAGATAGGCGCTAATTCCGGCGCGGGAAGCCTGTTGTAAGTCACTGCTGACTCCAGCATAGAGCGCAAGCCGGCTGCAAACACCCGGCGGAACCCGATCGCATGAAACCGCTCCAGACCTCGTCCGGCGATTTGACCGCCGACCGCCGCGCCGACTATGCCGAAATGCTCTATGCATCCGGCGATCATGCGGCAGCGGCGGAATTGCTGCTCGGCGCGCTCGAACTGGCGCCGCAATGGCCAGCCGGCTGGTTCCGCCTCGGCGAGATGCAGGAAGCGGCGGGCGCGCGCGATCGTGCCGCGCAGGCCTGGACGACGGCACTGCGGCTCGACCCGGCGGACAGGCTCGGCGCGGTGCTCAAGCTGCAATTGATCGGCAGGGCAGCGGCGGCCCAGGCGCCGCCCAGCGCCTTTGTCGAGACGCTTTACGACCACTATGCCGGGAGCTTCGAGGCTGAGCTGGTTCGGCTACCGTCTGCCCGAATGCCTCGACCGCGCCATCCGGGCAGCACGGCCGGGCCGGTTTTCGCTGGCGCTCGATCTCGGCTGCGGCACCGGCCTCATGGGCCAGAAGCTGCGGCCGATCACCGATCGGCTGGAGGGTTACGACATCTCGGCCGGCATGCTGAGGCAGGCGCGCGCCAAAGGCGTCTACGATCTGCTCGTCAAGACGGACCTGCAGGATTTTTGCTATTCTGGCCCGAAAGCCGATCTGGTGACGGCGGCCGATGTGTTCATCTATGTCGGCGCACTCGACAGGGTGGTGAACAAGATTGCCGGAATGCTTGCCGGCGGCGGTCTGTTTGCGTTCTCCGTCGAGACGCTGGCTTGTGACGGATTGTCTGGCAGCGCCGGCTTCGCCCTGCAGCCGTCCCGCCGCTACGCGCATTCGCAAGGCTATGTAGAGCGGGTTCTCGACGCCAACGGCTTTTCGGTCCTGTCGCTTCAGGCAACGGTTATCCGGCAGGATCGCCGCGAACCGGTCGAAGGGTTGGCCGTAGTGGCAAACTTGCTTTCCGGCAGCGCAAAATCTGGATAAGATTTTGGCCGTGGCATGAGAGGCGGCGGCTGCGAAAGACAAGGAGCAAGTTTTCCATGCGCTGGAACATGATGGTCTTGGCATCTTGCCTGGCGATGGCCGGCTGCGTCGGCAATTCGATGTCCGAACGGCAGGACGAAAACGTCCAGTCCTCGCTGCAATATGACAAGGTGCCTTGCGATCAATTGCTGGCGCAACGAAACGGCCTGGCGCAGCAATATCATTTGCCGGTCGACGCCAAGCCGTCCTTCTCCAACCCGGCGATGGGCTTCGGCCCGTTCACGCCGGATACGCGCTCCAAAGCCAAGCGCGACGCCGACCAGGCAAGCGGCAAGATCGACGCCATGAACCGGTCGATTGCCCGCCGCGAATGCGGCAAGCCGGCCAAACAGAACAAGCTCGGCCTGACCTGACCGGATCCTAATCCGCCACCTTCCACTGCTCGCGCGAGGCGCTGGCGGGATAGACGCCGAGGATGCGCATTTCGCGCGAGAAGAAGGCGAGTTCGTCGAGCGCCAGCTTCACCAGCGGATCGTCGGGATGACCCTCGATATCGGCGTAGAACAGGGTCGCTGTAAACGCGCCGAGCTGGTAGCTCTCCAGCTTGGTCATGTTGATGCCGTTGGTGGCGAAGCCGCCCATCGCCTTGTAGAGCGCGGCCGGCACGTTGCGGACGCGGAAAATGAAGGTCGTCATCATCTTGGCGTCGGCCGAGGGCCGTTCGGCCCATTGCTTGTTCTTGGTCAGCACGACGAAGCGGGTGACGTTGCTGTCGGTGTCCTCGACATTCTCCTCGACGATGTCGAGCCCGTAGAGCGTCGAGGCCAGCGACGGCGCCAGCGCGGCCATGGTGCGGTCCTTCATCGCGGCGACCATCTTGGCGGCGCCCGCCGTGTCGCCGGCCACCGTCGCCTTCCAGCCGTTCTTGCGGATGTATTTGCGGCATTGGCCGAGCGCGTGGATGTGGCTGTGCACGGTCCTGATCTCGTCGCGCCTGACACCGGGCAGCACCATCAGCTGGAAATGGATCGGCAGAAAATATTCGGCGATGATGTGCAGCTTCGATTCCGGCAAGAGGTGATGGATGTCGGCGACGCGGCCGGCAATGGTGTTCTCGATCGGGATCATGGCCAGATCGGCCTTGCCGGTCTCGACCGCGTTGAAGGCATCCTCGAAGGTCGGGCACGGCAACGGCTTCATCGACGGGAACATGTTGCGGCAGGCGGTGTCGGAATTGGCGCCCGGCTCGCCCTGGAAGGATATTTTGTTGGTCTTGTCAGGCATGCACAGAGTCTCGGGATTGGGGAAATTTCTTAATTTGCAAGGAGCGCCCTGGCGCGTTCGAGATCGTCCGGCGTATCGACGCCAAGCGGCACCGACTGCACGATCTCTGCATCGATGCGCATGCCGGCCTCCAGCGCCCGCAACTGCTCCAGCCGCTCGCGGCGCTCCAGCGGCGACGGCCTTAGCGCAACGAAGCGTTCGAGTGCGGCGCGCCGATAGGCGTAGAGGCCGATATGATGGTAGAGCGGGCCTTCGCCCCAGGGGGCGGTGGCGCGGGTGAAATAGAGCGCCCTGAGCCGCGTCGCCGAGAGTGGCGAGCCGACCAGCTTGACGACGTTCGGATTGGTCTTTTCCTCGTCGCGGACGATCTCGACGCAGAGCGTGGCGATGTCGACCGCGGCATTGTCGAGCGGCTTCAACGCGGCGCCGATGATGTTGGGATCGATGGTCGGCAAATCGCCCTGCACGTTGACGATCGTTTCGACCGCGTGTCCGGGGTCCAAAATGGTCAGTGCCTCGAAGATGCGGTCGGAGCCGGTTTCGTGGTCCGCCCGCGTCATCACGGCCTCGAAATCATGCGCGCGCACCGCCTCCGCAACGCCTTGCGTATCGGTGGCGACGACCACCCGGCCGAGCCCGGCCTCGGCGGCGCGGCGCGCGACGTGGACGATCATCGGCGTGCCGGCAATGTCGGCCAGCGGCTTGCCCGGCAGGCGGGTCGAGGCCATGCGGGCCGGGATCAGGATAAGCGTGGACATGAGGCGGGCAAAGGGCTCGAAAAGAGGAGGACAAAAGTGGCAAAAGGTCTCACTGGCAGCGCCCTTATAGGTGTTGCAACGCCGGAGCAAAAGACCTAGTTTCCGCGCGATTTGGCCGGCTCCGCCGGGTAGATCACGATACCGACGGACGGAGTGGACGGATCGGTCCGCCGGAAAAGGGAGCCTGGGGCGTATGGATTCCAACGAAGTCAACAAGCTGCTCGCCGGTTTCCTCGGAACCGTGTTCATCGTCTTTTCCGTTGGCATCGTGTCCGACGCGCTGTTTGCCTCGCCGGCGCCTGAAAAGCCCGGTTTCGCCATCGAGGCGACCGAGCCCGCCGAAGGCGGCCCGGCCGCTCCGGCCGCGGCGGTGAAGCCGATTGCCGAGCTGCTGACCACCGCCAACGCCGAAGCGGGTGCCGCCATCTTCAAGAAATGCCAGGCCTGCCACTCCGGCGAAAAAGGCGGCCCGAACAAGGTCGGCCCGGATCTGTGGGACCTTATCGACCGTCCGGTCGCCGAGCATGCGGGCTTTGCCTATTCGGCCGGCATGAAGGAGTTCTCCAAGGGCGGCACCGAGAAGTGGACCTACGACAACATCAATCACTTCCTCACCTCGCCGAAGAAGTTCGTAAAGGGCACGGCGATGGGCTTCGCCGGCCTGCCGAAGGATGAGGACCGCGCCAACGTCATCGCCTATCTGCGCACGCTGTCGGACAATCCGAAGCCGCTGCCGGCGCCCGGCGCCTCGGCCGAGAATGCGCCGGCCAAGCCGGCCGAAGGCGCTGCCCCTGCCAAGCCGGCAGAAGGCGCGGCGCCAGCCGCTCCGGCTGCTCCGGCGCCGGCTGCGCCCGCAAAATAACAAAACTGTAATGGCATAATCCTTGAAAAAGCCGGGTTCAGCCCGGCTTTTTCGTTAGGAAAAATGCATATGCGACGACAAAGCCGCTGCGTTGCGGTTTTCAGCGCCGTCAAATGATCTAGATTGGGCACGGATAGCTATCGAAACCGATCGCAAAGAGGAGAACGCATGACGGTTGGCCGAGCGCGGACGCTTCTGAAATCAGTGCTGTTTGTGGCTGCTCTCGCGGCCGGCCTGCAGGCAGCCTTCGCGGACGAATGGCGCACGACCTCCTCGCTGATCGGTGACTCCAAATATGGCGACAATTTCCAGCATTACGACTACGTCAATCCGGATGCGCCGAAGGGCGGCACGGTGAACTCAGTGGTGCTTGGTACCTTCGACAGCTTCAATCCTTACATCGTGCAGGGGTCGCCGGCCGCCGGCTTCGCGCAGTTCGGCGGCGGACTGCTCTACGACACGCTGATGGAGCAGGCGACGGACGAGGGCAGCACCAGCCATACGCTGATCGCCGACGGCTACAAATATCCGTCCGACTATTCCTCGGCGACCTACCGGCTCGATCCACGGGCCAAATGGCATGACGGCAAGCCGATCACCACCGAGGACGTGATCTGGTCGTTCCAGGTGCTGAAGGCCAACAGCCCGATGTACAGCCGCTATTTCGAAAACGTCACCGACGCCGTCGCGGTGTCCGACCGCGAGGTCGAATTCCACTTCAGCCAGAAGGGCAACCGGGAGCTACCGAAGATCATCGGCGATCTCGTTGTGCTGCCCAAGCACTGGTGGGAAGGCACCGACGCCAACGGCAAGAAACGCGACGTCACCAAATCCACATTGGAGCCGCCGCTGGGGTCGGCCGCCTACAAGATCGCCAGCTTCAAGCCGGGTTCGGAAATCGTCTGGCAGCGTGTGCCCGACTACTGGGGCGCCAAACTGCCGGTGAAGATCGGTCGCGAGAATTTCGACAGGCAGCGTTTCAGCTACTTTCTCGACGACAATGCCGCCTGGCAGGCCTTTACCAAGGGCGGCCTTGAAGACATCAAGCAGGAAAATAGTTCGAGGCGCTGGAACACATTCTATGATTTTCCGGCGGTCAAGGCCGGCGACGTCATCAAGAAGGAATTCAAGACCGCATCGCCCGAACCGATGCAGGCCTTCATGCTCAACACCAGGCGTCCGCTGTTCCAAGATCGCCTAGTGCGCGCTGCGCTGATGTATCCCTTCGACTTCGAGACGATGAACCGGACCCTGTTCTTCGGTTCCAACACCCGCACCAGCAGCTATTTCCAAGGCACCGAACTGGCGTCGAGCGGCCTGCCGCAAGGCAAGGAGTTGGAGATCCTCGAACAGTATCGCGACAAGCTGCCGCCTGAAGTCTTCACCCAGGAATTCAAGCTGCCGGTCTACGACACCCCGCAGGCGGAGCGCAAATACCTGAAGACCGCGGTCGATCTGTTCGCCAAGGCGGGCTGGGTCATCAACGGCGGCAAGATGGTCAACGCCAAGACCGGCGAACCGTTCAAATTCGAAATCCTCGGCTGGAACGACACCGACCAGGTCATCGCCAGCCCGTATATCGCCAATCTGCGCAAGATCGGTGTCGACGCCACGCTGCGCCTGATCGATCAGACCCAGTACATCAACCGCGTCAAGCATTTCGATTACGACGTCATCATAGGGCAACTTGGCCAGTCGGACTCTCCCGGCAACGAACAGCGCGACTTCTGGAGCTCCAAGGCTGCCGATACGCCCGCGTCGCGCAATTACGCCGGCATCAAGAACCCGGTCGTCGATGCGCTGGTCGACCGGATCATCTTTGCCACCGATCGCGACGATCTCGTTGCCGCCACCCATGCGCTCGATCGGGTGCTGTTGTGGAATTTCTACGTCGTGCCGCAATATTACCGCGCCGTGGTCTGGCTCGCCTACTGGAACAAGTTCGGTATGCCGGAAAAGCAGCCCGCCTACAGCGGCGTCGACCAGAATTCCTGGTGGATCGACCCGGACAAGGAAAAGGCGCTGGCTGCCAAATACAAGAGTGGCAATTGATGGCGGCGCTGCCCCGTCGCGACTTCCTTGCCCTGGGCGGTGCCGCCGCCGCTGCGGCACTGCTGCCAGGCCGAGTTTTCGCGGCCATTCCGACCGGCGTGAAACTGCACGGGTTGTCGGCCTTCGGCGATCTCAAATATCCTCCGGATTTCACGCATTTCGACTATGTCAATCCGGACGCGCCCAAGGGCGGCCGGATGAATTTCGCCCCGCCGAACTCCACTCTCAATCAGAGCTTCCTGACTTTCAACACGCTGAACTCGCTGGTGTTGAAAGGGGATTCGCCGCCGCGCACCGAGCTCTGCTTCGATTCGCTGATGGCAAGGGCAGTCGATGAGCCGGATGCGGTCTACGGCCTGCTTGCCGAATCCGTTACCTTGTCGCAGGATCGCAATGGCTACCGCTTCAGCCTGCGGCCACAAGCGCGCTTCCATGACGGCTCGCCGCTGACCGCCGAAGACATTGCCTTTGCCTTGAACCTCTACAAAGACCGGGGACATCCGAACCTTTCCCAAGCCCTGCGGCATATGACGGATGCGGTCGCAATCGATCCGCTTACAGTCAGCCTTACCTTCAACGGCCAACAGTTCTCGCAGAATATCCTCGCGATCGTCGTAATGCCGATCGTGTCCAAAGCCTTCTACACGGCCAATGATTTCGACGCCTCGACGTTAACCCCACCGCTTAGCTCCGGACCATACAGGGTGGGACGGGTCGTGGCCGGGCAGACTGTCGAATATGAACGCGTCGCCGACTATTGGGGCCGCGATCTGGCCGTGAACCGCGGCCTTAATAATTTCGACCGCATCCGTATCGATTTCTACCTTGATCGCCAGGCAGCCTTTGAAGCGTTCAAGAAAGGGGATACGCATTTTCGCGAGGAGTTCACCGCGCGGGTATGGGCGACCGGCTACGACTTTCCAGCGCTGAAGGATGGCAGGGTCGTCAAACGCGAATTTCCCGGCGAGAAAACGCCATCCATGCAGGCTGTCGCGCTCAATCAGCGCCGTCCGCAGTTCCGCGACATTCGCGTGAGACGGGCAATCGCCTATTGCTTCGACTTCGAATGGACCAGGCGGGTTCTGTTTTTCGACTCCTACGAGCGTTCGCAATCGAACTTCGAGCGATCGGATTACAAGGCCAAGGGCCTGCCCTCACCCCAGGAATTGAAACTGCTGGAGCCGTTTCGAGCCGAGTTGCCGCCGGAGACCTTCGGCGAACCGGTGATGCAACCCGTCTCCGACGGTTCTGGGCACGACCGTAAGCTGCTGCGCGAGGCTTCGAGGCTGCTTGCCAAAGCCGGCTGGAAGCGAGCGGGCAATTTCGTCGTCAACGACAAAGGCGAGCGACTGCAGGTGGAAATGCTGGCCGAGGACGAGGGTCTCGTTCGCATTTTCGCGCCGTGGTCCGAGAATATGAAGGCGATCGGCATCGACGCTTCGATCCGGCAGGTCGACTCGACGCAATTTGAAGCGCGGCAGAGCAATTTCGACTTCGACTTCAATATGCTTGCATGGTCGATCGGAGCGACGCCCACCGCCGACGGTTTGGAGATTCTCTATGCTTCCCGGATGGCGAAAACGCCGGGGATGCGCAACTATCCGGGTACGGAAAGCAAAGCCATCGACGCGCTGATCGAGGCAGCCGGCAAGGCGCAGAGCCGGATCGAACTCGTCACAGCGCTCAATGCGCTCGATCGGGTCTTGCGCGCGCGGCTAGACTGGATTCCAACATATCATCTGGCGAATCACCGGGCAGCCTTCTGGGACATGTTCGGCTTTCCCGCCCAAAAGCCGGATTATGACTTTCCGGTCGAGACGCTGTGGTGGTTCGACAAAGACAAGGCGGCAAAAATTGGCAAAGGCTGAATTTCTTGCGGGCGTTGGCGCCGCCCCTCACCTGCCTGCCGGCATCCTCTCCCCGTATAGCGACGGGGAGAGGGGCGCTGTCATCGACGATTTCGCCAATCACAAGTGTCGCAATAAAAGCCCCGAGACTACGGCCAGCCCCTTTCTCCCCGTCACTATACGGGGAGAAGTGCCCGGTCCACCCTCCGCAGCTGCAGCGCAGCTGCTGCGGAGGACGGGCAGGACAATGAGGGGCGGCGCCGGCGTCGACAATTGGTCCGAAGCGATTGCCTTGGGGGCACCTTCAGACACAATGGTCGTCCTCAAGGAGGATAAAAACTGATGGGCGCCTATATACTGCGCCGCATCCTGTTGATGATCCCGACCCTGTTCGGCATCATGGCGGTGTCCTTCGCCGTCATCCAGTTCGCTCCAGGTGGACCGGTCGAGCAGGTCATCGCCAGGCTGACGAACCAGGGCGGCAGCGATCGCCTCGGCGGCGGCGGCGGCGATGCCGGCGGCGGCAATGTCGACGTCGCCGGCGACGTCGGCTCGAAATACCGCGGCGCGCAAGGGCTCGATCCGGAATTCATCAAGAAGCTGGAGAAGCAGTTCGGCTTCGACAAGCCGCCGCTCGAACGCTTCGGCATGATGCTGTGGAACTATCTCCGCTTCGATTTCGGCGACAGCTATTTCCGCGACATCTCGGTGCTCGACCTGATCCTGGAAAAGATGCCGGTGTCGATCTCGATCGGGCTGTGGATCACGCTTTTGTCCTACCTGATCTCAATCCCGCTCGGCATCCGCAAGGCGGTCAAGGACGGCTCCACTTTCGACGTCTGGACCAGCGGCGTCGTCATCGTCGGCTACGCCATTCCGGGCTTCCTGTTCGGCATCTTGCTGATGGTGCTGTTTGCCGGCGGCTCGTTCTGGGACTGGTTTCCGCTGCGCGGCATCACCTCCGACAATTGGGACCAACTGTCCTGGCCGGCGCGGATCGTCGACTATTTCTGGCACATGACCTTGCCGCTGACGGCGCTGGTGCTGTCGGCCTTCGCCACGACGACGCTTTTGACCAAGAATTCCTTCCTCGAGGAAATCCGCAAGCAATATGTGGTCACCGCCCGCGCCAAGGGCCTGTCGGAGCGGCAGGTGCTCTATGGCCACGTCTTCCGCAACGCCATGCTGATCGTCATCGCCGGTTTTCCCGGCGCCTTCATCTCGGCCTTCTTCACCGGCTCGCTGCTGATCGAGAACATCTTTTCGCTCGACGGCCTCGGCCTGCTCGGCTTCAACTCGGTGGTGCAGCGCGACTATCCAGTGGTCTTCGCCAATCTCTACATCTTCTCGCTGCTTGGCCTGTTCGTCGGGCTGCTGTCCGACCTGATCTACACCTGGGTCGACCCGCGCATCGATTTCGAGCGGAGAGACGTCTGATGGCGCAGGCCACGGTCGAAACGGCGCCGGCTCGGATCGCGCGGCCCTTTCTGTCGCCGCTCAACCAACGGCGCTTGCAGAACTTCAAGTCCAACCGGCGCGGCTACTGGTCGTTGTGGATATTCCTGTTCCTGTTCGTGCTGTCGCTGGTTTCGGAATTGGTCGCCAACGACAGGCCGATCATCGCCTCCTACAAGGGCGAGATCCTGTTTCCGGTCCTGGTCGCCTATCCCGAGGAGAAGTTCGGCGGTTTCTACGCGGTCACCGACTATCGCGATCCGGTCATCCAGGACGAGATCAATGCCAATGGCTGGATGATCTGGCCGCCGGTGCGCTACTCCTACCAGACCGTCAACAACGCCATTCCAGAGGCAGCACCGACCAAGCCGTCCTGGCTCTACGACAAGAAGACGCGCTGCAACCAGTATCCGAAAGGCGAGGCGGACCCCAATTGCATCGTCGGCAACTGGAACTGGCTGGGCACCGACGACCAGGCCCGCGACGTGCTGGCGCGCGTCATCTACGGCTTCAGGGTCTCGGTGCTGTTCGGGCTGATCCTGACCGCCGGCTCGGCGCTGATCGGCGTGGCGGCCGGCGCTCTGCAGGGCTATTTCGGCGGCTGGACCGACCTTCTGTTCCAGCGCTTCATCGAGATCTGGTCGGCGATCCCGGTGCTGTATCTGCTGCTGATTGTCGCCGCCATCCTGCCGCCCGGCTTCTTCATCCTGCTCGGGCTGATGCTGCTGTTCTCCTGGGTGGCGCTGGTCGGCGTGGTGCGGGCCGAGTTCCTGCGCGCCCGCAACTTCGAATATGTCAACGCGGCGCGCGCGCTCGGCGTATCCAACGTCACCATCATGTTCCGGCATCTGCTGCCCAACGCCATGGTGGCGACGCTGACCTTCCTGCCCTTCCTGCTCAGTGGCTCGATCTCGACGCTGACCTCGCTCGACTATCTCGGCTTCGGTCTGCCGCCCGGCGCCGCCTCGCTTGGTGAGCTGTTGAAGCAGGCGCAGCGCAACCTTAACGCGCCATGGCTCGGCATTTCCGGTTTCGTCGTCATCTCGCTGATGCTGTCGCTGCTGGTCTTCGTCGGCGAGGCGACGCGCGACGCCTTCGATCCGCGCAAGACGTTCAGATGAGCGATACCCCGCTGCTCTCGGTCCAGAACCTCAGCGTCGCCTTCGCGCAAGGCGGCAATCAGTCGATCGCGGTCGACCATATCTCATTCGACCTCGCCAAGGGCGAGACGGTGGCGCTAGTCGGCGAATCCGGCTCCGGCAAGTCGGTCACCGCGCTGTCGGTGCTGAAGCTGCTGCCCTATCCGACCGCCAGCCATCCGTCGGGAAAGATCCAGTTCCTCGGCGCCGACCTGCTTGCCGCGGACGAGAAGGAATTGCGCCGCGTGCGCGGCAACAAGATCACCATGATCTTCCAGGAGCCGATGACTTCGCTCAATCCGCTGCACACGATCGAGCAGCAGATCGTCGAGGTGCTGAAGCTGCACCAGGGCCTGGGGGACCGCAACGCCAAGGCGCGCACGCTGGAACTTCTGCACGAGGTCGGCATCCGCGAGCCGGAGAAACGGCTCGACGCCTATCCGCACCAGCTTTCCGGCGGCCAACGCCAGCGCGTCATGATCGCCATGGCGCTGGCCAACGAGCCTGAACTCTTGATCGCCGACGAGCCGACGACGGCGCTCGACGTCACCGTCCAGGCGCAGATCCTCGAACTGCTCGCCGGCCTGAAAAGCCGCAAGAACATGTCGATGCTGTTCATCACCCACGATCTCGGCATCGTCAGGAAGATCGCCGACCGGGTCTGCGTGATGACCAAGGGCAAGATCGTCGAGACCGGGCCGACCAAAGAGATATTCGCCAATCCGCAGCACGCCTATACACGGCATCTGCTTGCCGCCGAGCCGAAAGGCAAGCCGCCGGCGGCCAACGAAGCAGCCAAGCCGGTGATGGTAGGCAACGATATCAAGGTCTGGTTCCCGATCAAGAAGGGTTTCTTCCGGCGCACCGTCGACAATGTGAAGGCGGTCGATGGCATCGACGTCACCGTGCGGGCCGGCCAGACGCTTGGCGTCGTCGGCGAATCGGGCTCCGGCAAGACGACACTCGGCCTGGCTCTGGCCAGGATGATCTCGTCGACCGGGAACATCCAGTTCAACGGACGCGGCATCGATCAGCTGTCCTTCAACGAAATGCGGCCGCTGCGGCGCGAACTGCAGATCGTCTTCCAGGATCCGTTCGGCTCGCTCAGCCCGCGCATGTCGGTCGCGGAGATCATCGAGGAAGGGCTGAAGATCCACGAGCCGAAGCTGTCGCCCGATGAGCGCGACGAGCGCGTTGTCGACGTGCTCGGGGAAGTCGGCCTCGATCCGGCGACGCGCAACCGCTATCCGCACGAATTCTCCGGCGGCCAGCGCCAGCGCGTCGCCATTGCGCGCGCCATGGTGCTCAACCCGCGCTTCGTCATGCTGGACGAGCCGACCTCGGCGCTCGACATGAGCGTGCAGGCGCAGGTCGTCGACCTGCTGCGCAGCCTGCAGGCCAAGCACGACCTCGCCTACCTCTTCATCAGCCACGATCTGAGGGTCATCCGCGCGCTGGCCAATGACGTCATCGTCATGCGCAATGGCAGGATCGTCGAGGCCGGCCGTTCCGAACAGATTTTTGGCAACCCGCAGACCGATTATACAAGGGCGTTGATCTCGGCCGCCTTCAAGATCGAAACGGCGCCGGTCGGCATCGTCAGCGAGTAGATTTTCGCTGACGATCATGCACAAAATCAAAACGCTGCAGCGCCCTTGCACGTTGGGACGCGAACGCTGTTGGTAAAAAGGAAAAAAATCCGCAATGGAAAAAGGCCGCATCCTGCTTGCCCTCACCGGTATTCATCCGCTGCGCTGGCGCGAGCTGCTGTCGGCGGAGCGCGAGGTGGTGCTCGAGCCGAATGGCGCCGGCGATCCTTCGATCACCTATGCGGTGGTGTGGAAACAGCGGCCTAACCTCTTGTCGTCGCTGCCCAATTTGCGCGCCATCTTCTCGATCGGCGCCGGCGTCGACCACATTTTCGCCGATCCCACCTTGCCCGACGTACCGGTCGTCAAGGTGGTGGCCGACAACCTTACCCAATATATGACCGAATACGTCGTCTGGCGGGTGCTCGACCACCATCGCCAGGGCATGCTCTACCGCGCCCAGCAGCAAAAGAAGATCTGGCACGAGCCGCCGCAGCGGCCGGCCGGCGACATCTCTGTCGGCATTATGGGGCTCGGCACGCTTGGTCGCGCGGCGGCGTCGGTGCTTTTGTCACTCGGCTTTCCGGTCAATGGCTGGTCGCGCAGCGACCGGCCGATGCAAGGTGTCTCGACCTATACGGGCGAGGCCGGCCTGATCCCGTTCCTCAACGCCACCGACATCCTGGTGGTGCTTCTGCCGCTGACGCCGCAGACGCAAGGCATCATCAACCATGGCGTGCTGAGGGAGCTGCGAAAGCGCAACGGCCTTGGCGGCTCGGTGCTGATCAATGCCGGACGCGGCAGGCTGCAGAAGGACGCCGACATTTTGCGCGCGCTGGACGACGGCACGCTGAAGGAAGCCAGCCTCGACGTGTTCGAGGTCGAGCCGCTGCCGAAGACCAGCCGGCTATGGAGCCACCCGAAAGTGTTCGTGACGCCGCATGCGGCGGCGACCTCCGATCCGGTCCACCTGGCGCCGATCATGCTGCGCCAGATGGACGCCTTCGAGCGCGGCGAAGCGCTGGAAAATGTGGTGGATCGCGACGCGGGGTATTAGAGCAATTCCAGGAAAAGTGTGAACGGTTTTCCGTCCGGAATTGCGTCAACAAAAAGATGGACCGGTTCGGCGTTTCCGTGAAACGATGAACCGTTCTAGAGCGCCGCGTCGGTCGGCTGCGGCAGTGTTTGCTGTCGAGGCCCCGATCTTCGCCAAATCCACGTTGCAGCCGCCTGAGGCCCGGGCATGGCGATCGTCCCAGTCTCAGCCCCAGCCGAGCGGCACGTAGTCGATCTCCATAAACGCCTCGACCTCAGGGATCCAGCGGTCGCGGACGAAGGCGACGTGGTCGGGGTGGTCGTTATAGCCGGAATAGGCCCTCTGATCGGCGAACTCCATCGAGAAGCCGAAGCGGTAGTCGTTCTTGGGGCTGACCTGCCGCAATTGCTCGAAATGCGTGACGCCCTTTATCGCCGTGAGGATTCTCTTGGCGTCGGCGAGGAACCTTTTTTCCTCGAGCGAATGCGGCGGATGTTTCAGCGTGAACACGACGGTGTGACGGATCATTTTCTGCTCCTGCGATGTCGATCCTGTTACGCGCTGTCGGCCCAGGCGCGGATCAGGTTATAGGCGATCGCCCCCTTCGGCGGCGTCACCAGGCCGCCCGGATGCTCCCTGGCCAGCATCGAAAGCACCTCGTCGCGAAAGAACCAGCGGCAATCTTCCAACTCGTTGAGATCGGGATGGATGTCGTCGTTGAGCGGTTCGCCGAAGCAGCCGATCATCAGCGAATAGGGGAACGGCCAGGGCTGGCTGGCATGGTAGACGACGCGGCCGAGCCTGATGCCGGCTTCCTCCAGCGTTTCGCGGCGCACCGCCGCCTCGATCGTCTCGCCCGGCTCGATGAAACCGGCGAGCGCCGAATACATGCCGGGCCCGAAATGCCGGCCGCGGCCGAGCAGGCATTTTTCACGCGTCGCCGTCAGCATGATCGCCACCGGGTCGGTGCGCGGAAAGTGCTCGGTGCCGCAGGCCGGGCAATGCCGCTTGTAGCCGCCGGCCCGCATCTCGGCTTCGGTGCCACATTTGCTGCAGAAGCGATGGCTGGCATGCCAGGCGAGCAGGGCCGCCCCTTGCGCCAGCGCGCCGGCCGCTGCTTCGTCGATCAGCCCCTGCATATAGACCGAGCGATAGTCGATGGCCTTGATCGTCTCGGGAAGCTGCTCGGGCTCGACCCCGGCCGGCACCGCCAGCACCGGGCCGCTTTCGGAAAAGCCGAGCAGGACGCCGTTTTCGAGCGATGCCTCGAGCGGCCGGCTTTCGGCCGCGCCGAACCAGGGATCGAATGCGCCTTGCGCAAGCTTCAGATAGAGCCGGCCGCCATGCATCAGCAAAAGCCGCGCCGAGGGATCGGCGAGCGCCTTTTCGACGGAATCGTCGGTGCGGTTTTCGGACTGCCGGTCGATAATGTTGCCGGCGAAGCCGACGAACTGGCTCGGCTCGCGCACGGGCGCGTCAAACAGGCTGAAGCTCATGCAGACTCGGGAAGGTTCAAGATGGACAGGTTCACGATGGACACGGGAGAGGCTTATAGCGCTGCCTTGATCTTTTCCGCAAACCGGCGAAGGTCGGAGCGCTGGTAGGGCTCGCGCAGGCCGTGCCCCCATACCGGGCCAGGCCAGCCGGGATCGCCTTCCGAGCGCGCGATGACATGCACGTGCAATTGCCGCACGATGTTGCCCAGCGCGCCGGTGTTGATCTTGGTGCAGCCGGTCACCCGCTTCAGCGCCAGCGCCACCATGTTGGTCTCGAAGGTCAGCATCGCCTGGTCGAGCGGCGTCATGTCGTGGATTTCCTCGGCGCCCGGCCGCTGCGGCACCAAAAGCAGCCACGGCCAGCGGCGGTCGTTCATAACGCGCAATTCGCACAGGCCGAGCCACATCAGCTGCTCGCTGTCCGCTTCCAGCCGCGCGTCAAGCGTGAATCCGGCCTTGAGGCCCGGCAGCATTGGCGTTTCCTCGATTATGACGTTTTTTGAACTTTATGGACGCTAGAGCGGCTGCCGGGGGGCCGCAAGGGGCAGCAGGCAAACATTGGCCATCGTGGCGCTGATTGTCCGGCGAAGAATTCAGGCCTGGGGCAAATCGCTTCAGGTTTGCGCTGCCCCTCACCGTTACCTTCTCCCCGTTGTTCACGGGGCGAAGGTGCCGGCAGGCAAATGAGGGGCAGCACCGAGGTAAAAAATTGACCGCAGTCATATTTTGTTCTTGCTTTGTGCCGGCAGCTATGCTATTAATTTCCATATGGTGCTTATTGGCGCCAGCGACCCGCCCGCCGAGGCGGGTTTTTGTTTCAGCTTTCGCCGTCCTTCACTACTCTATCATCCGCACTTGCATTTCATCGCCGGATTGCCGATATGGGGAGCGGGAGGTTGGTGGTGGACGATCCACTCGCCAACCGGGTCAGGTCCGGAAGGAAGCAGCCCTAACGAGCCCGGAACGGGTCATTGTTCCAGCCTCCCGCCTCTTCGCCTTTTGCCCCGACATTGACGGCGCCAAGCCGTGCGGGCGAAACTATGCGCAGGAATCGGCCGCCTCCAGTGGCAGCCCTGGGAGCTTAACGGGCGAATGAGCGAAGCCGGAAACGAGGCCGGGAAGTCGGGCAAGCCTGCCGCCTATCGCGTGCTGGCGCGCAAATACCGACCGTCGAATTTCTCCGAACTGATCGGCCAGGAGCCGATGGTCCGCACGCTGACCAATGCCTTTGCCACCGGCCGCATCGCCCAGGCCTGGATGCTGACCGGCGTGCGCGGCGTCGGCAAAACGACGACCGCGCGCATCCTGGCGCGGGCGCTCAACTACAAGACCGCCACCGTCGACCAGCCGTCCGTCGACCTTGCCGTGCTCGGCGAGCATTGCCAGGCGATCATGGAAGGCCGCCATGTCGATGTCATCGAGATGGACGCAGCCTCGCATACCGGCATTGACGACATCCGCGACATCATCGAGCGCGTGCGCTACGCCCCGGTATCGGCGCGCTACAAGGTCTACATCATCGACGAAGTGCACATGCTCTCCACGCAAGCCTTCAACGGCCTGCTGAAAACGCTGGAAGAGCCGCCGCCGCACGTCAAATTCATCTTCGCCACCACCGAAATCCGCAAGGTGCCGATCACCGTCCTGTCGCGCTGCCAGCGCTTCGACCTCAGGCGCATCGATGCGGCAATGATCAAGGCCGACCTTGCCAGGATAGCCGGTCTGGAGGGCATCGAAGTCGAACACGATGCGCTGGCGATGATCGCGCGCGCGGCCGAAGGCTCGATGCGCGACGCGCAGTCCATCCTCGACCAGGCGATCGCCCATGGCGGCGGCGCGGTCAGCGCCGAGGCGGTGCGCGCCATGCTCGGCCTGGCCGACCGTGCCCGCATCGTCGACCTGTTCGAACATGTCATGAAGGGCGACATCGCCGCCGCGCTTGCCGAATTCCGCGCCCAATACGATACCGGCGCCGATCCGGCAGCGGTGCTGACCGACCTTGCCGAGTTCAACCATCTGGTCACCCGTCTGCGTTTCGTGCCGGCGGCCGTCGACGACGCCTCGCTGTCCGAGGACGAGCGCCGGCGCGGCGCCGATTTCGCCAAGACGCTGTCGGTCAAGGTGCTGTCGCGGACATGGCAGATGCTGCTGAAGGGCATTCCCGAGGTGCAGACCTCCAACCGCCCGGTCAGTGCCGCCGAGATGGTGCTGATCCGGCTGGCGCATGCCGCCGACCTGCCGACGCTGGACGAGGCGCTGAAATCGCTGGAGAACGGCTTTTCCCCGCCGGGTGCCGCGCCGCGCGCGAATGGCACACCGGCAAGCCCCGGCCCAGCAAACCATGGGCCTGCAAGCGGTGGTGCCAGTGCCGTTGCGCAGGCGCGGATGCCGACTGCCAATGGCGGCGCGCAGACCATGCGGCTGGTCGAGGCCGAGCTGACACCCACAGCCTTCGTCGCAGTGCCGAAACCTGTGGACGAGGCGCCGCCGGTGCCGGTGAAATCGCTGGCCGACATTGTCGCCCTTGCCGACGCCCAGCGCGACATGGCCTTCAAGGTGCTGGTGAAGCGCTGCGTGAGGCTGGTGCGCATCGAGCCCGGCCGTATCGACGTCAGCCTGACCGACGATGCGCCGAAGATGCTGCTCAACGATTTGACCGCCAAGCTGCGCGCCTGGACCGGCCGCAACTGGCTGGTGTCGCTGTCGAAGGAGGAGGGCGGCCAGACCTTGGCCGAGATGGAATCGACAAAGCGCGAAAACGCCTTCCTCGATGCCAAGAGCGACCCGACCGTCGCCGCCATCCTGGCGCGCTTTCCCGGCGCCAAGATCATCGACGTGCGCATTCCCGACGCGCCGGAAGCCGATGCGGCCGAGGCCGAAGTGCCGGTCGAGCCGCCGTCGGACGACGACGAAACCTAGAGCATGATCCCGAACCGAAGGTCAGCGTAGCAAAAAGTGGGACCGGTTTTTCGGCGAAGATCATGCTCAAATAGAGATACAACAGCAACCAGCACCAACTGCAAAGGACCATGCGATGAAAGATCTTCTTGGCCTGATGGGCAAGGCAAAGGAAATGCAGGCCAAGTTCCAGGCCATGCAGGACGAGATCGCCACGCTGGAAGCCACCGGGCAGGCCGGCGGCGGCCTGGTCAGCGTGACGCTGACCGGCAAATTCGAGATGAAGTCGCTGAAGATCGACCCGTCGCTGTTCAAGGAGGACGAGGTTGAGATTCTCGAGGACCTGCTCCTCGCTGCCCACAACGACGCCAGGACCAAGGTCGAGCAGACCATGCAGGAGAAGACCAAGGCGCTGACCGCGGGACTGCCGATACCGCCGGGAATGAAGCTGCCGTTCTAGTGATGAAAACCTGACATTTGGTACCCCGCGAGGGATGGCAGGGTTCGACCCTTTAAGTCGCTCGGGCGAATGCCGCTGAACGGCTCAAAAAGGGTGAAAAGGTGACGTTCAATACTTATCGCGAAACAATGAAATCCCCGCCGATTGATTAATCCAGAAAATCCCACGGAATCTCACTTTTGAACCTCGCAATGGCCTCCTCTACCAACTCCAACGGAATGTCCGCTCGGTAGAGGGTTACTTCTCTGGCACGCTTTGTGTCATCACGAAAAATCTCCAATACAAGGTCGCCTTCAATCAAAAGCTCGACGCCGATTCCGTCCCGGTCACTTACGTCGCTCGCGACTATCCAAGAATTTTTCGGTGCTGCGGCCATTAGGCAAATCCGGAGTGTGCGGCTAAGCGAGTGTATCTCCACCAATGAAGGTCTGAAAAGGGGTACTTCCAGACATCTGTTGAACGAGTACTCGGCGGCCGCTTTCCACCCTGAGCAGTAGTTGAGTTTCGGATACCATTCGTCAGGTTTTCACTAGAGTTGAACTTTAGCGTTTCAGCGGCGCCATGACCGAGGAGCCGTCCGCCAGGCCGATAGAGCAGCGCGTGCGAAACCGGATCTACGAGATCCTGGATATCCTTGCCTATTGCGACGACGCCGTCGATCTCGTCGGGATCAGCGGCTATTTCAACCTGTTCGACGATTTCGTCCATCGTCCGTCCGCCGAGATCGCCATGCCGGTGCTGTCGAACGATGAACGCGCGATCGTGCTGGAAGTCGCCGAGTTGCTGGAGGCTGCCTGCGCGGCAACGCCAGACTTCACCAGGGCCGAGTTCGTCGATAGCGGCTGGCCGCGGCAGATCGCGCCGAAGGCAAGGGACGCGCGGAGCCTGTTCCTGCGGCGCGGCTTGTTTTCGGAGGAATTCGAAGAATACGAGCCCGGGCAACCGGCGGTCGTACCGGCAGGCAGATAGGCCAGTCTTGCCCGCCAAGCTGTGTCTATTGGGCAACTCCCCACACTTAATAACGCTTTAGCCATCTTTTTGCCTGAAAGTGTCTCATTCTTGCCGCAACCAGGGGCGGGCTGGCAGCAGAATTGAGGGGACACCTGTTGATCTCTACCCGATGGAAGACGCCGTTGCGGCTCGGCGTCGTTATCTCGCCGCTGTTTTTGGCCGCCTGCAGTCAGACCGCCTCGCACGGCATGTCCAGCCTGACCGATGCCATTACGCCGAGTTTCCTGAACTCGCGCTCCTACAATTCCACGCCGAAGGAAAAGGAGTGCCTGGAGCGGGCAATGTTCTTCGAGTCCAACCGGTCGAGCCGTGACGGCATGATTGCGGTCGGCACGGTGGTGATGAACCGGCTGCGGTCCGGCAATCACGGCAGCACCATCTGCGAAGTGGTTGGCGAGCGCGGGCAGTTCGCGCCGGGCCTCATGACACGGCCGATGAATTCGAAGGCGATGCCCGACGTCGAGGAAGCCGCCGAGGCGGTGCTCAAGGGCGAGCGCAAAGCCAAGCTGAAGAACACCATGTTCTTCCACACCGCCGGCCTGCGCTTCCCCTACAAGAACATGCACTACACCATGGTCGCCGGCGGCAATGCCTTCTATGAAAAGCGCGGCCGCAACTGGCAGCCGCTGCCGGACGAACCGGTAGTCGCCGTGGCCCAGGCCAAGCCGCAAGCGCCTGCCGCTCAGGCCATACTTGTCGCCTCGGCGGAGCCGACACGCAGCGCCAAGCCGACATTCGCCAAGGCGACCTATGTGACCGCCGCGGCATCGCAGCCGGCAAAGCAGACAAGGGTGACTGCCGGGATGGCAACCGCGGCGAGGGCGACACCGGAGAAGCCGATGCTTGTAGCGCTGCAAGAACCAATGCAGGAGCCGGATGCGGCCCGCTTCGGTGGAACCGTGAGCGCGCGGCCTGTCACCTCCTTCCAGGCCGCGCCGGCAGAGCCGACAATGTCGTTCGAGGCGACGCCCGAGAACACCGACGCCATCGGCGCGATGATCGCCGGCCAGACCCGGCCACTGGAAGAAAACTGAGGCGGTCGATTGTTGAGGGCCGCCCTCATCTGGCTGCCGCCATCTTCTCCCCGTATAGTGACGGGGAGAAGGACGCCTTTGCAAAGGATTTCGCCAATTTCCGGCGCTGCAAAAAGGGTGCCGAGGTCGCGGTTGGCCCTTTCTCCCCGTCACTATACGGGGAGAAATGCCCGGCAGGGCAATGAGGGGCGGCGCAAACCTAAAGCGATTGCCTCTTTGCGCGTCGAACAGCACGCGCCTCAGCAGTGTTCCAAAGCCGGTTGAAAAATCCTAGAGCCGGATCCATTCCGATAGATCGGAATGGGACTCTATCGTCTTGTTTGACCATGATCTTTTCCGAAAACCGGTTTCCACTTTTCGGGATCATGGTCTAAACCGGTGCGATGTCGAAGCGAATCGCCGGTCCCGAGATCGAACGCCTGATCCAGCTGCTGGCCAAGGTGCCGGGGCTCGGTCCGCGTTCGGCACGCCGCGCCGCGCTCCACCTCATCAAGAAGAAGGAACAGCTGCTGGCGCCGCTCGCCGCCGCCATGGGCGAGGCGGTCGACAAGGTGCGCATCTGCTCGACCTGCGGCAATGTCGATACCTCAGATCCATGCATGATCTGCACCGACCCGCGCCGCGACCCCACTACGCTCATCGTCGTCGAGGACGTGGCCGACCTTTGGGCGCTGGAGCGGGCGACAGCCATGAACGTGCGCTACCATGTGCTCGGCGGTACGCTGTCGCCGCTCGACGGCATTGGTCCTGATGAGCTAAACATCCGTTCGCTGGTCGATCGCGTCGCCGGCGGCGAAGTCAAGGAAGTGATCCTCGCGGTCAACGCCACGGTCGAGGGCCAGACCACCGCGCACTACCTCACCGACCAGCTTTCCGGCTTCGACATCAAGGTGACGCGGCTGGCGCACGGTGTTCCGGTCGGCGGCGAACTCGATTATCTCGACGAAGGCACGCTGGCCGCCGCACTGCGCTCGCGGACGGTGTTTTGAGGAAGTTGGGGGGAGAGTGCTTCCGAGATGATTGCGTTCCGTCGCGCCCCCCTCTGTCCTGCCGGACATCTCCCCACTTGGGGGGAGATTGGATGTCACGCCGGCTTTCGCCAACCTCCAGCGCCGGAGAAAAGGCGCCATCGTCAAAGCTGTCAATCTCCCCCCAAGTGGGGGGAGATGTCCGGCAGGACAGAGGGGGGCGCGACAGAACGCCGAGCTCGCACACTAGCCTGCCTCTCGTTTCTAGCAGCCCTACTTGGGTTGATCCTCGCCACTCCCGCCCCCGCGGCAAAAATCGACGACCAGTTCCGCGCCTGGCTTGGCAACGACCTCTGGCCCGAAGCCAAGGCCAATGGCATCTCCAAGAAAACCTTCGACGCCGCCTTCGACGGCATCAAGCCGAACCTGAAGCTGCCCGACCTGGTGCTGCTCGGCGAGAAGGCGACGACGCCGCGGAAGCAGCATCAGGCCGAGTTCGGTTCGCCCGGCGCCTATTTCGCCGAAAAGATAGTTCGCGCCGTCACCACCGGCGGCCGCACCCGCGAGGCGGCCAATGCGAGCACGCTTGCCGCGATCGAGAAACGCTATGGCGTGCCGGGCGAAGTGCTGCTGGCGATCTGGGGCCGCGAGAGCGGCTTCGGTGCGGCAAAGCTGCCCTATGACGCCTTCGAGGTGCTGGGCACCAAGGCGTTCATGTCGACGAAGAAGGCGTTTTTCCGCACCGAACTGCTGGCGGCGCTCGAGATCGTCGAGCGCGGGCTTGCCCCGGTCGGCGCGATGAAATCGTCATGGGCAGGCGCGCTCGGCCAGCCGCAGTTCATGCCGACATCGTTCCTCAAGCATGCCGTCGATTTCGACGGCGACGGCCGCACCGACATCTGGAATTCGACGCCGGACATACTGGCGTCGATCGCCAATTATCTCGTGCATTATGGCTGGGTCAGGGGCCGCGGCTGGGGCTTCGAGGTGACGGTGCCGGACAGCGTCTCGTGCTCGCTCGAAGGTCCGGACCAGGGCAAGAAGATTTCGCAATGGGCTGATATGGGCATCAAGCGTGTATCGGGTAAACCGTTTCCTGCGAGCGAACTGAAAGCCGAAGGTTTTCTTTTGATGCCGGCCGGGCGCAGCGGCCCGGCCTTCATCGTCACCCCCAATTTCTACGTGCTGAAGCAGTATAACACCAGCGATCTGTATGCCTTGTTCATCGGCCATGGCGCCGATCGCATCGCCCATGGCGACAGCAATTTCTCAGGCGGCTGGGGGGCGGTCGGCGGGCTCTATCGCTCCGACATCGCTGCCCTGCAGCGGGCGCTGGAGGCAAAGGGTTATGATGTCGGCAGCGCCGACGGCCTGCCTGGTTTCAAGACACGCCGCTCGATCGGCAAATGGCAGGCCAGCAACGGCCGTTCCGCCACCTGCTTTCCCGACACCGACCTGGTTACCGCGCTGAAATAGCCGGATTTTCGCACCGCGATCTGGTCCAATCGACCGTTCTGCAAATGCTCGTTGCCGCGCTCGAAACTGCCGGATATGGTGAGTCGGAACTGCACAAAAATTGCCAAGACAACGGTCCGGGAATCACCGTTCGACGCGGCAAGAAAATGCCACAACCTTGAGCCGGGAACTCAGGTCAACAAAAACAGGGAACAGTTAAAATGATGATGGAAAAGTTTGCTCTACGCTCCCGCTTCTTGTTCGCGGGCGCGGCCCTGTCCGCGCTGCTTCTGGCCGGTGCGCCTGCCTTCGCGGTCACGCCCGCCGACACGCTGGTCGAGGGTTTCGCAATCGACGACATCATCACCATGGATCCGGGCGAAGCGTTCGAATTGTCGACCGCCGAGGTCACCGGCAACACCTACGATCTTCTGGTACGCCTCGACCTCAGCGATACCTCCAAGGTCAAGGGCGATCTCGCCGAAAGCTGGAGCGTCTCCGACGACGGCCTGACCTACACATTCAAACTCAAGCCCGGCCTGAAATTTGCTTCGGGCAATCCGATCACGGCGGCCGACGTCGCCTATTCGTTCGAACGCGCCATCAAGCTCGACAAGAGCCCGGCCTTTATCATCGGCCAGCTCGGCATCGATGGCGGCAACGTCACCGACAAAGCCAAGGCCGTCGACGATAAGACCTTCCAGTTCACCGTTGACAAGGCCTATGCGCCAAGCTTCGTCTTGAACTGTCTGTCGGCGACCGTCGCCTCGGTCGTCGATGCCAAGCTGGTCAAGGAGCATGTCGCGGCGGTCACGCCGAGCGCCGACTACAAATGGAACAATGATTTTGGCAATGCCTGGCTGAAGACCGGCTATGCCGGCTCCGGTGCCTTCAAAATGCGTGAATGGCGGGCCAACGAGGCCGTCGTCCTTGAGCGCAACGACAATTACAATGGCGAAAAAGCCAAGCTCGCCCGTGTCATCTATCGCAATATGAAGGAAAGCTCGGGTCAGCGCCTGGCGCTGGAAGCCGGCGACATCGACGTTGCCCGCAATCTCGAACCGAACGACCTCGACGCCATTGCCAAGAACGCCGATCTCACCACCACCAGCGCGCCGAAGGGCACGGTCTATTACATCAGCCTCAACCAGAAGAACCCCAATCTCGCCAAGCCCGAAGTTCGCCAGGCCTTCAAATATCTGGTCGACTACGACGCCTTGGGCTCGACCATCCTCAAGGGCATCGGCGAGATCCACCAGACCTTCCTGCCGAAAGGCGTACTGGGCGCGCTGGACGAAAACCCGTTCAAACTCGACGTTGCTAAGGCAAAAGAGCTGCTCGCCAAGGCCGGCCTCGCCGACGGCTTCAGCGTCACCATGGACGTGCGCAGCGTCCAACCGCAGACCGGCATGGCGGAATCGATCCAGCAGACGCTGGGACAGGCCGGCATCAAGCTGGAGATTATCCCCGGCGACGGCAAGCAGACGCTGACCAAATACCGCGCCCGTAACCACGACATCTATATCGGCCAGTGGGGCCAGGATTATTTCGATCCCAACTCCAATGCCCAGACCTTCGCCAGCAACCCCGACAATTCGGATGAAGGCAAGACCAAGACCCTTGCCTGGCGCAACGCCTGGGACATTCCGGACCTGACCAAGCAGACCGAAGCCGCCCTTGTCGAGAAGGATGCGGTCAAGCGTGCCGCAATGTACCAGGATCTCGAGAAGAAGATCCTCGATACCAGCCCGTTCGTCATTATCCACCAGCAGCTGGAAGTGGCCGGCCTGCGCAAGAGCCTCAAGGGCTTCGCGCTCGGCCCGAGTTTCGACACCAACTTCGTCGGTCCCGTCTCGAAAGAGTGATGCCGGGGAGTGACGCCGGCGGACGCGCCGCATGAGTGTGGCTGAAAGCGAAGTGACGGCAGGGCGCGGCAGCGCCCGCGCTGTTGCCGTGGCCTCATCGATCGCCCGGTTCCTGGTTATCGCGATAACGACCTATCTCGGTCTGCTCGCGGTGACCTTCTTCATCGGCCGCGTGATCCCGATCGACCCGGTGCTGGCGGTGCTCGGCGACAGGGCGCCGGCCAATGTCGTCGAGCGCACGCGCCGCGAGATGGGCCTCGACCTGCCGCTGGTCGAGCAGTTCTACATCTATGTCAAACATGCCCTGAACGGCGATTTCGGCACTTCGGTGCTGACGACCAATCCGGTGATGACCGATATCCGCCGCGCCTTTCCGGCAACGCTCGAACTGGCGACGCTGGGGACGCTGATCGGTTCGGTGATCGGCGTACCGCTCGGTGTGCTGGCCGCGGTGCGGCGCGGCAGCATCATCGACCAGATCGTGCGGATCATCGGCCTTGTCGGCTATTCCGTGCCGATCTTCTGGCTGGGGCTACTGGCGCTGGTGCTGTTCTACGCCAAGCTGCAATGGGTCGCCTTTCCCGGCCGCCTCGACGTCTTCTACGAATACACCTTCACGCCGATTACCGGCTTTTACCTGCTGGATGCACTCTGGCAGCGGCAGTGGGACGTATTTGCCGATGCCTTCCGCCACATCATCCTGCCGGCCTCGCTGCTCGGCTATTTCTCGCTCGCCTATATCAGCCGCATGACACGCTCGTTCATGCTGAACGAACTCACCCAGGAATATATCGTCGCCGCGCGCGCCAAGGGCCTGTCGGAAACGCGCATCATCTGGGGCCACGCGCTGCGCAACGCGGCGGTGCCGATGGTCACGGTGATCGCCTTGTCCTATGCCGGGCTGCTCGAAGGCTCGGTTCTGACCGAGACGGTGTTTTCGTGGCCGGGTATCGGCCTCTACATCACCAATTCCCTTCAGAACGCCGACATAAACGCCGTGCTCGGCGGCACCATCATCATCGGCTCGGTCTTCATCGCCATCAATCTATTCTCCGACCTGCTCTACCGGGTGCTTGATCCGAGGACCAAGGCAGGATGAGCACAGAAGCGATTCAAACCCGCCGCGACTGGCTGCTCAGCGAGCGGCCGGCGTCGCGCGTGCAGGCAAGGCTCGGCCGCGCCTATGTGGCCTGGCGGCGCTTTTCCGCAAACCGGCTGGCCTTTGTCGGCCTGCTCATCATCATCGCCCTGCTGGTGGTCGCGGCCTTCGCCGATGTGCTGGCGCCTTATTCGCCGACATTCGGCGACCTCAAGGGCTCGCGGCTGCTGGCGCCAAGTGCCGCGCACTGGTTCGGCACCGACGATCTCGGCCGCGATATCTATTCGCGCATCATCTTCGGCTCGCGTTGGACGCTCTATGTCGTCATTCTGGTCGCCATCATCGCCGCGCCCATCGGCTTGCTGGTCGGCACCGTTGCCGGCTATGCCGGTGGCTGGACCGATGCGATCCTGATGCGCATCACCGACATCTTCCTCGCCTTTCCGAAGCTGATCCTGGCGCTGGCCTTTGTCGCCGCGCTTGGCCCCGGCATCGAAAACGCCGTGCTCGCCATCGCCATCACCTCGTGGCCGCCTTATGCCCGCATCGCGCGCGCCGAAACGCTCACCGTGCGCAATTCGGATTACATCAAGGCGGTGCAGCTGATGGGTGCTTCGCCGTTCCGCATCGTGCTTCGCCACATCATGCCGCTCTGCATCTCCTCGCTGATCATCAGGGTGACGCTCGACATGGCCGGCATCATCCTGACCGCGGCCGGTCTCGGCTTCCTCGGTCTCGGCGCGCAGCCGCCGTTGCCCGAATGGGGCGCGATGATCGCGTCCGGCCGCCGCTTCGTGCTCGACCAATGGTGGGTGGCGGGCGCCCCGGGCTTTGCCATCCTCATCGTCAGCCTCGGCTTCAACCTGCTCGGCGACGGCCTGCGCGACGCGCTCGATCCCCGAAGCGGTGACCAATGAGCGGCGACCCCATGAGCGGTGACCAATGAGCACGCTCCTCGAAGTCGACGATCTGCGCGTCACCTTCCCGACTCGCACCGGCCTGATCGAGGCGGTGCGCGGCGTTTCCTTCTCGCTCGGGCGCGAGCGGCTCGGCATCGTCGGCGAGAGCGGTTCGGGCAAGTCGCAGACCGGCCGCGCCATCATGGGAGTAACCCCGCCGCAGGCCGAGGTGACCGCGAAGACGCTCGCTTTCGACGGCATCGACCTGCTTGCCGCCTCGCCGCGCGAGCGCCGGGCACTGCGCGGCAAGCGTATCGCCATGATCCTGCAGGATCCGAAATACTCGCTCGACCCGGTGATGAGCATCGGCCGCCAGATCGTCGAGACGCTGCGCACGCATGAGAAGGTCTCCAAGGCCGAAGCACGAGACCGCGCGCTTGCCATGCTGGAGGCCGTGCAGATCCGCGATCCGGCCCGTGTCTTCGACCTGCATCCGCACGAGGTTTCCGGCGGCATGGGCCAGCGCGCCATGATCGCCATGATGCTGATCGCCGGGCCGGAAATGATGATCGCCGACGAGCCGACCTCGGCGCTCGACGTCACCGTGCAGCTCGACGTGCTCGGCATCCTCGACCGCCTGGTCAGCGAGCGCGGCATGGGGCTGATCTTCATCTCGCATGACCTCCGCCTGGTCTCGTCCTTCTGCGACCGGGTGATCGTCATGTATGCCGGCAAGGTGGTCGAGCAGCTCAAGGCATCCGAGCTCGGCCGCGCCCAGCATCCCTACACGCGCGGCCTGCTCAACTGCATGCCGAAGATCGGCGCCGACCGCCACCCGCTGCCGGTGCTCGACCGCAAGCCGGAGTGGGCGGCATGACGGCAGCGCTTTCCGTCGATCGGCTCGAGGTGGTCTTCGACCGTTTTCGCGCGCTGAAGGGCGTCAGCCTCGAGGTGAAATCCGGCGAGTCTTTCGGCCTGGTCGGCGAATCCGGTTCCGGCAAGTCGACGCTGCTGCGGGCGATTGCCGGTCTGGCGCCGGCCGCTTCGGGCACCATTACCGTCAATGGCAAAAAACTCGACGCGCGCCGCGACAAGGCGTTCTACCGCGAGGTGCAGATGGTCTTCCAGGACCCGTACGGCTCCCTGCACCCACGCCAGACCGTCGACCGCCTGCTGCAGGAGCCGCTCGCCATTCACGGCTTCGCCGACGGCGAAAAGCGTATCCAGCGGGCACTAGACGAGGTCGGCCTGGGGACCGGCTTCCGCTTCCGCTATTCGCATCAACTGTCGGGCGGCCAGCGCCAGCGCGTGGCGATCGCCCGCGCCCTGATCCTCGAACCGTCGATCCTGCTGCTCGATGAGCCGACCTCGGCGCTCGATGCTTCGGTGCAGGCGGAGGTGCTGAACCTGCTGGAAGAGATCCGGCGGCGCCGCAAGCTGACCTTCCTGATGGTCAGCCACGACCTCGCCATCATCACCCATATGTGCGAGCGGCTGATGGTGATGCAGAACGGCGAGGCGGTCGAGCACCTCAGCGCCGGCGACCTCGTCGAGCGCCGGGTCACCAAGGACTACACGCGCAATCTGCTGAGAGCGAGCGAGGGGTTTGTCAGGACGGCGTGACGGACGCGGCGTTCGGTTTGCTTACGTCGGCACCGGCAGGCCCAATCGCCCGGCGATGGTGCCAACTTGAGGAAAACCTGAAATAGGCCCAGAAGAGTCTCAACAGCCATCAAACGAGAGCGGGCGCCGGCCCGGCGAGGGGTACGATGACAAATTCAGCCATTTCCGAACGCAAGAACCAGTCGATCTCGCGCGGCGTCGGCATGACCACGCAGATCTATGCCGACCGCGCCGAAAACTCGGAAATATGGGACGTCGAAGGCCGCCGCTACATCGATTTCTCGTCCGGCATCGCTGTCGTCAACACCGGCCACCGTCACCCCAAGGTGATCGAAGCGGTCAAGGCGCAGCTCGACCGCTTCACCCACACTTGCTACCAGGTCTTGCCCTATGAAAGCTATATCAGGCTGGCCGAGCGGCTGAACGGCATGCTGCCCGGCAAGTTCGACAAGAAGACGATTTTTGTCACCACCGGCGCCGAGGCGGTTGAGAATGCCATCAAGATCGCCCGCAGCGCCACCGGGCGGCCGGCGGTCATCGCCTTTGCCGGCGGCTTCCACGGCCGCACCTTCATGGGCATGGCGCTGACCGGCAAAGTGGTGCCTTACAAGGTAGGCTTCGGCGCCATGCCGGCGGATGTCTTCCATGCGCCGTTTCCGGTGGCGCTGCACGGCGTCTCGGTCGCCGATTCGCTGGCGGCGCTCGACCGGCTGTTCAAGGCCGACGTCGATCCGGCCCGCGTCGCCGCCATCATCGTCGAGCCGGTGCAGGGCGAGGGCGGCTTCTACGAGGCGCCGCGCGATTTCATGACCGCATTGCGCAAGATCTGCGACCAGCACGGCATGCTGTTGATCGCCGACGAGGTGCAGACCGGCTTTGCCCGCACCGGCAAGATGTTCGCCATGGATCACCATGAGGTGGCGGCCGATATCACCACCATGGCCAAGAGCCTGGCCGGCGGCTTCCCGTTGGCGGCGGTCACCGGGCGTGCCGAGATCATGGATGCACCGAACCCCGGCGGGCTCGGCGGCACCTACGGCGGCAGCCCGATCGGCGTCGCCGCGGCGCATGCCGTGCTCGACGTCATCGACGAGGAGAAGCTCTGCGACCGCGCTAACACGCTGGGCAACCGGCTGAAGCAGCGCCTGCAATCGATCCGCGACGAAGCGCCGGAGATCGTCGATATCAGAGGCCCCGGCTTCATGAACGCGGTCGAGTTCAACGATGTGAAGAAGGGCTTGCCGGCGCCGGAACTTGCCAATGCGGTCCGGCTGAAGGCGCTCGACAAGGGCCTGATCCTGCTCACCTGCGGCGTCTACGGCAACGTCATCCGCTTCCTCGCGCCGATCACCATCCAGGACGCCGTCATGAACGAAGCGCTCGACATCCTGGAAAGTTCGATCCGAGAGGCCCGCGCCGCCTGAGCGGCGAGGATATCGCCTAGGATTCAACTGCGGCGAAGGCCGAGATAGGTGGGCAAGCCGCCGTTCAACGCCCTATGCGAGCACGAAATTCGGCAGTCGAATTGGTGCGTGGAAACGGTTCGGAAGGCAACTGTACATCGAGAAAGGCACAAAGCGGCTCCCACCCTTCGGAGGCCTGATAAGTAAGAAGGCGTTCAGGTGGCAGCGTTGATTTCACGGAAGCGTTATGTGCTTCATAGACAGCGATTGCGTGATCACGGTTATCAAATCGACCGCCAAAGACAGTGTTTCCAACCACCGCCACACCAAAGGACTGTGGATCATTGGTAGCAGCATCCATCGTGAGCCCTATTGTTTGCGCCATGCTGTCATACCAGGCTTCCGGGTCACGAACTGTCAGGATAACCTTTGCATCAGGGTAGTGGTCACTCACTTCGCGCCAAAAATGCGCCGTTGGCCAATCGACCGCGGAAAGATAGCCGGCATATGCCGCATCCCAGGTCGGGAGTTGTCCCTGGCCGGCGGCGCGCCACAGCGCCTTCTGCTCGGGATTGGCGTGGACATCTGCCATGTGATGACACGGCCCGAACCTAAGATGCTCCAACGCGAGCTTCAGCGAATATGTGCCAGTGCGACCCATGCCTGCGCCAATGACATATAGAGCCATGAGCACCCCCCGACATTTCAATTGGTCAAAATACTGCTATTTCCTTTACTTCGCTATATGTTTTGAAGGTCAGCTCCCGGTCGAACTCGGTCATTCAGGGTGATTGGGTTGGATCTTATCCCGCAGCGCGGACAGGCTCTTCTTCCTGGAAGGCGGCGAGCGCCGCCTTCAGCCCATCCGGCCCGGTTGCGACAATCTGCGGCGACGGCGAAAAGCCGGCGCCGAGCATCTTGCGGCCAAGCATATGGTCGCCGGGCCGGTTGACCGATTCGATGCCGAGCAGCCGGCTTCCAGCGTAGTGATAGATGGAGAATTTGTTCTCGGCCACGTCGCCCAGCACGATATGGCTGTCGCCGCCCGCAATCAGGCCGACCATCTGCAGCTTCATGTCGCCGATGTCGGACCAGAACCACGGCACCGCCGAATAATTGTCGGCATGGCCGACGATGGTGCGCGCGGCAAGCCGCGCCTGGTCAGTGGCGTTCTGCACCGATTCCAGCCGCACATCGCCGCCTGTGAACCAGTGCCGGTAGGAAGCGGCGTCGCCGATGGCGAGGATTTCAGGCACCGACGTGCGCATCTGCTGGTCGACGCGGATACCGTTGGCGATGGCAATGCCGGCGGCTTCGGCCAATTCGACATTCGGCACGACGCCGATGCCGATGACGACCATCTGCGCCGGCAATCTCTCGCCGGATGAGGTGATTGCAGCCGAAACACGGCCGTTCTCGCCCTCCAGCCGTTCGATGGTGGTGCCGGCAAGGACGCGCACACCGGTCGCTTCCAGACGCTGGCGCACATGGCTGGCGATGACCGGCGCCACCGCGCGGCCGAGCAGCCGGTCGACCGCCTCGACCACCGTAACCTTGCGGCCGGCCGCGGTGAGCGTTGCGGCAATCTCCAGGCCGATGAAGCCGCCGCCGAGGATGACGACCTCCTCGCTTTGCACGCTCAGTTCGCGGATCAGGCGGGCATCACTGAGCGAGCGCAGCGACACAACGCCAGAAAGCTCCGAACCCGGCAGCGGCAGCAGGCGCGGCCGCGCGCCGGTGGCGAGGATCAGCCGGTCGAACGGCAGCACGCCACCGCCCGATATCTCCAGCCCGCGACCGCCGACATCGATCCTCTCGATCCGGAGGCCCGGCCGGTAGTCGATGCTGCTGCCGGTATAAAAAGGCTCGCCGCGCAACGGCTGCGGCTTTGCTTTCTGATCCTTGATGAAGGTCTTCGACAGCGGCGGCTTGTGGTAGGGCAGTTCGTTTTCGTCACCGACGAGGATTACCGGGCCGTCATAGCCCTCCTCGCGCAGGCTGGCGGCCGCTTGCACGCCCGCATGACCCGCACCGACAATGACAACCCCGTTCTTCATAACAGCCCGATTTCTCATCCAAATCTAGGACGTCCCGCCAAGTGGCGATTGCCTGGCGCCGCCGCAAGAGTGCCGATCCGGGTCGCACCCGGAACGGCCGCCTGTCAATCGCGTTCATACGCCGACATTCCCGATATATCGGTGTTAAAGTTGACAGTTCTAGTTTAGAATAATTCTAAACTATTGTTTCAATTGAATTTTTTCTCAGACACCAGTTGACATCCAGCGTCTTCGCCGTTTTATGGAAGCTCGCGCGTCAGCGCATCCCTTTGATGTCTGGGCCTTGAACCCTTTCGATTGGAGGCATTTCGGTGTCTTTCTTCCGCGAACCGCGCGATGGCGCGATCTTTTTTTGCCCGCTGGCAGCTGCCCGCCGCGGCGCCTGCCGTCGGCCGCCACCCATGGCGCCGGCATTTCACTGATTCCCGAGGAGAGACAGTCATGAGAACGATGATCACGGCGCGATATGGCAGCAGGCTTGCGGCGATCGGCGCCACCGCGATGCTCACGGCGGCGGTGTTCGTGCTGCCGGCCAAGGCGCAAACCGATGCCAAGGCGGTCATCAAGACCTATTCCGACATTGCGCTCGCCAAATACGGGGATTCGCTGATTACGGCTGAGGCGCTCGACAAGGCTGTCGATGCGCTGCTCGCCAAGCCGTCGGTGGAAACTCTGAACGCCGCCCGCGAGGCCTGGAAGGCATCGCGTGTCCCCTATCAGCAGACCGAGGTCTATCGTTTCGGCAATGCCATCGTCGACGACTGGGAGGGCAAGGTGAATTCCTGGCCGCTCGACGAGGGCCTGATCGACTATGTCGCCAAGAGCTATGGCACCGAGTCGGATGCCAACGCGCTCTACACCGCGAATGTGATCGCCAACAAGTCGATCGAGATCAACGGCAAGAAGGTCGACGCCACCAGTCTGACGCCGGAATTCCTCTCCGGCACGCTGCAGGAGGCCGGCGGCATCGAGGCCAATGTGGCGACCGGCTATCACGCCGTCGAATTCCTGCTGTGGGGCCAGGACCTGCACGGTACCGGTCCGGGCGCCGGCGAGCGGCCCTATACCGATTACGACCTTACCAATTGCACCGGCGGCAATTGCGACCGTCGCGCGCAGTATCTGAAATCGGCGAGCGACCTTTTGGTTTCCGATCTCAAGGACATGGTCAACGACTGGAAGGAAGGCGGCGCCGCCCGTAAGAACCTTGTCGATGGCGAGCCGAACGCCGCCATTTCGACCATCTTCACCGGCATGGGCTCGCTGTCCTATGGCGAACTCGCCGGCGAGCGGATGAAGCTCGGCCTCTTGCTGCACGATCCGGAAGAGGAGCACGATTGCTTCTCCGACAACACCTACAACTCCCATCTCTACGACGCCATCGGCATCCGTGCCGCCTATCACGGCAGCTACACGCGGCTTGACGGCACTGTCGTCGAGGGGCCGTCGGTGGCCGACATGGTCAGGCAAGCCGACCCGGCGATCGACAAGGAACTGTCGGGCAAACTGGATGTCACCGTCGCCAAGATGGAGGCCATCAAGGCGCGGGCGCTCGCCGGCGAGGCCTATGACCAGCAGATCGGAGAAGGCAACACGGACGGCAATGCCACCGTGCAGGCGGCGATCGACGCGCTGGTCGATCAGACCAAGTCGATCGAGCGCGCCGTCGGCACCCTGAAGCTCAATGCCATAGCCTTCGAGGGCTCGGACAGCCTCGATTCACCGGATAAGGTGTTCCAGTAAACTATCGAAACCACCAGCCACGCGGCGCAATTGGCGCCGTCAGCCAGAGCGACAAATGCTGATCTGCCATTGCAACATCATCACCGAAAAGGAGATAGAGCAGACGATCGTCGGACTGCTGGATGAGGACCCCTGGCAGCTTATCGTGCCGGCGAAGGTCTATCATGCCATGCACAAGCGCGGTCGCTGTTGCGGCTGCTTCCCAAATGTGGTCGAAACGATCATTCGGGTCACCGAAAATTACCACGCCCGCTCGGCGGCGAGCGGCGTGGACATCGTTTCACATCTGGATCGCGTCAGAGGCCTGCGCGTCCAATACGGGAGCAGAACCCATGAAAGGCGAACAGCAGATCATAGAGCGGCTTAACGAGGCTCTGTTTCTGGAACTTGGAGCGGTCAATCAGTACTGGGTGCATTTCCGGCTGCTGGAAGACTGGGGATACGCCAAGCTGGCAAAGAAGGAACGCGCTGAATCGATCGAGGAAATGCACCATGCCGACCGGCTCGTGGCGCGTATCATCTTCCTCGAGGGCCATCCGAACCTGCAGTCCGTGGCGCCGCTGCGCATCGGGCAGAATGTCAAGGAAGTGCTCGAATCCGATCTTGCCGGCGAATATGACGCGCGCACCGCCTACAAGCGTTCGCGCGAGATTTGTAATGAAGCAGGCGACTACGTGACGATGAAGCTGTTCGAGGAATTGCTTACTGACGAGGAAGGTCACATCGACTTCCTCGAGACGCAACTCGACCTGCTCGCCTCGATCGGCGAGGAAAAATACGGCCAGCTCAACGCGGCATCGGCCGACGAGGCGGAATAAGGACATGCGGGAATGCGGCGCCCCCTAGATTTCTTGCGCCGCTTGCGGCCGGCCGAAGATTGCGGCCTGCCGCCTCAGAAGAAGCCGCGATACGGAATGGTTCGCGCCGCTTTTCTGGCCGTCGTGGCGACGCTTACCGCCTCGGCTCTGGCCGGCGCGCCGCAACCGGCGGGCCTTGCCACCAGCCGCACCGATCTGACGCCGAAGGATTTGGCGCGCGTTATCGCCATCACCAGGCCAACCAGCGATTTCTCCAAGCCCGAGCAATTCGAGCTGATGCAGGGCGGCGCCGGCACCTCGAAGAAGGACGTCAACAAGGACGCCTTCTCGCAATCCTCCGCCAACATCAGCTTCGAGGAAGAGGGCACGTTCAAGCTCGGCAACGCTATTTTTCGCAAGAACTGGGTGTCGTCGCCATCCTCGACACAGGCCTCGGATGGGCTTGGTCCGCTGTTCAACGAGCGCGCCTGCCAGAACTGCCATCTGAAGGACGGCCGCGGCCACCCGCCGGAAGGCGACAGCGGCACCACCTCGATGTTCCTGCGCCTGGCACGGCAAGCCAGCACCGAGGAGGAAAAAGCCGCGCTCGCCGATCACAAGGTGCTCAACTTCCCCGACCCGGTCTATGGCACGCAGCTGCAGGAATTGGCCGTTCCTGGCCTGCGGGGCGAAGGCAGGATGCGTGTCGACTATCAAGACGAGAAAGTAAAATTGGCGGACGGCAGCGTGGTGTCGCTGCGCAAGCCCAGCTATTCGGTCGAGGGCCTTGCCTACGGGCCGCTCGATCCACGCACCACGCTGTCGCCGCGCATGACGCCGCCGATGATCGGCCTTGGCCTGGTCGAGCAGATCGCTCCGGCCGACATCCTTGCCCATGCCGATCCGGCCGACCGCGATGGCGACGGTATTTCCGGCAGGCCCAACATAATACGCGACGGCAGCAGCGGCGAGCTGACGCTCGGCCGTTTCGGCTGGAAGGCGCAGGCCGCATCGATCCGCCAGCAATCGGCGGACGCTTTTGCCGGCGATATCGGCATTTCGACGCCCGAGGTGCCGAAGCACTGGGGCGATTGCACCTCCGGAGAAAAGGCCTGCCTTGCCCTACCCAACGGTGTGCAGGACCGCCTCGGTCCGGTCGAAGCGCCGCCGCCCGTCATGGACCTCGTTACCTTCTATTCGCAAAACCTTGCCGTGCCGGCCCGGCGCGACCTCGACAGACCGGACGTGCTCGTCGGCAAAAAACTGTTCTACGATATGGGCTGCATCTCCTGCCATACGCCGAAATTCGTCACCCGTCGCGGCACCCCGAACAAGGCGCAGGCCTTTCAGCTGATCTGGCCTTATTCCGATTTTCTGCTGCATGACATGGGGCCGGGTCTTGCCGACGGGCAGGCGGTGGGCGAGGCCACGGGAAGCGAATGGCGCACGCCGCCACTGTGGGGCATCGGACTCACCCAGACGGTCAGCGGCAACACCTTCTTCCTGCATGACGGGCGCGCGCGCAGCCTGGCCGAGGCGATCCTGTGGCATGGCGGCGAGGGGCAGAAGGCGCGTGACCGCTTTGCCGCAGCCGATGCGGCCGACCGCGATGCGCTGATCAAGTTTCTGGAGTCGCTCTGATGCCGAAGCGTCTTGCGCTTGTTCTTGCTCTCACGCTGGTCTTCGCCGCTGCACTGCCGGCGTCTGCGGCGGTGAAAGCTTCGGACGTGATCCAGCGGGCGATCGACGGCTTTGTCCGCCCGGCCTATGCCAGGCTGCATGATCATGCGGACAGCTTGACCGGGGCAATGCACGCGCTTTGCCAGGCGCCCTCGCAAGACAATCTCGATGCGGCACGCGCCGAATTCTCGGGTCTCGTGGATGCCTGGTCGGTGGTGGAAATCATCCGTTTCGGGCCGATCGCCGAAAGCAACCGGCTTGAGCGCATGCTGTTTTGGCCGGACCGCAAGAGCATCGGCCTGAAGCAGGTGCAGGCAGCACTTGCCGGCAAGGATCCGACAGCCGCCGATTCGGCCCAGCTGGCGACAAAGAGCGTCGCCATGCAAGGGCTCGGCGCACTGGAATTCCTGCTCTACGGCGACGGCGCCGATCGATTGGCCGGCAAGGACGACGCCTATCGCTGCGCCTATGGCGCGGCCATTGCCGGCAATGTCGAGACAATCGCCGGCGAGGTCAGCGACGCCTGGAATAAGCCCGGCGGCTTTGCGGCGCTCTGGGGCAATCCGGGTCCGCAGAACGCGCTCTATCACGACGGCACCGAAGCGGTGACCGAACTGGTCGGCGTCTTCATCAACGAGCTGGAAATGGTCCGCGACGTGCGCCTGAAAGGCTTCCTGGGCGCCAAGCCGGAGGCCGACAAACCGAAACAGGCGATCTATTGGCGTTCGCAAAACACCGCCCGCTCGCTGACCGGGAATCTGGCGGGCATGGACGCTCTGTTCCAGGCCTCGCAGCTTGGCGATGCGTTGCCGCCCGACGCGCGCTGGATGGCGGGATCGGTCCACATCCAGCTGACCAACGGGATCGAGGTCGCAAAGACGATCAGAGGTCCGACCGACAAGGCACTTGCCGATCCGGCGCTGCGCCGGAAGCTCGACTATTTCGCACTGGTGACATCCAGCCTGACGACCCTGATCGGCACCAGGCTGACTGCCGAATTCGGCCTGACCGCCGGGTTCTCGTCACTGGATGGCGACTAATTATGCGCACGCCGCTGATCGATCGGCGCGATTTCCTGAGGGCCGCAGGCGCTGGCTTCGTAGCGGCGATGGCGCCGTCGGCCTGGGCAAAGACGCTCGACGCCGACGCGGTCTTCGCCACCGCTTTCGTCAAGCGCGACGGCAGCTATGGTGCGGCCATCCTGTCCGAGGCCGGCAAGCTTCTGTATTCGATCGATCTGCCCGACCGCGGCCACGACGTTACCTTCGATCCGGTGTCGAAGCGTTCGGTGGTGTTTGCCAGGCAGCCGGGCACCTTTGCTGTCGTCTTCGACCACACCGGCCGCGATGAACCGCAGACCATTGCCAGCGTTGCCGGCCGGCATTTCTTCGGCCATGGCGTGTTTTCGGCCGACGGTGCGCTGCTCTACGCCACCGAGAACGATTTCGATAACGCCGCCGGCGTCGTCGGCGTCTATGATGCGCATGCGAAGTTCAAGCGGATCGGCGAATTCCCGACCTACGGCATGGGCCCGCACGAGCTTTTGCTGCTTTCCGACGGCAGGACGATTGCCGTCGCCAATGGCGGCATCGAAACGCATCCGGATTATGGCCGCGCCGAGCTCAACGTCGCGACGATGAAGCCCTCCTATGTGCTGGTCGACCGTCTCACCGGCGATCTGATCGAAAAGCACGAATTGCCGCCGGCGCTGCACCAGCTGTCGATCCGCCACATGGACGCCGACCGGTCCGGCACCGTCTGGTTCGGCTGCCAGTACAGGGGGCCGGGCACCGATCGCCCCCCGCTGGTCGGCCGCGCGGCGCGCGGCAAGGAATTGCAACTGCTCGACATGCCGCAGCATGTGCTCTCCGGCTTCAGGAACTATATCGGCTCGGTCGCCGCCAACCCGGTCGCCGGCACGATCGCCGTGTCCTCGCCGGAGGGGAATTCGCTTGCCGTGATCGACGCGGCCAGCGGGCGCATCGTCGCCACCAAGGCGCTGGTCGAGGTCTGCGGCGTGGCGCCCGACGGGAAAAGCTTCATGGCGACGACGGGCGCCGGCGAGATCGTCGAACCAGGTGGCGCGACCCGTTCCGAGCCGGACTATGTCTGGGACAATCACGTGCTGCGCATCGACCAGATCGGCTAGTGCCGGCACCGGTTTGTGGCAGTTGCGTTCGTCGAAGCTTACCTTTCTGGACTCGGATCCGAGCAAAGTTGCCTGACGGTCTATGCATTATTCCCTTGCGGGGATCAGCCTTGGCGGGCACAGGGAACTTTGTGTTGAACCTGTCTCAACCGGCCACCATGAAGTTGCTTGCCATCGACTGTGCTGCCAATCTCTGCGCCGCCTGCGTCTACGACGCGGCGGCTGGGAAGGAACTCGGCCGTTCGGTGTTCGATCTCGGCAAGGGCCATGCGGAACATTTAATGGCCGTGATCGAGGGGGCGTTGAAGGCGGCCGGAACCGATTATGCCGGCCTCGGCGCCATTGCCGTTTCCACCGGTCCGGGCTCCTTCACCGGTCTGCGCGTCGGTGTCTCGGCGGCGCGCGGCCTGGCGCTGGCGCTGAAAATACCGGCGATCGGCGTGACGACTCTGGAAGCACTGGCGGCGCAAGCGAGAGCGACGTTTCCCGGCCGCGCCGTGCTCGCCGCGCTCGATGCAGGGCGCGAGGAAATCCATGCGGCACTTTATGATGAAGCATCCGTTTTGATTTACGGTCCCTCGGTGACCACCCTTTCACAAGCCGCCGCCATCGCGGTTGACAGATCTGCGGTTCTTGCCGGCACGTCGACATCGCAAATTGCCGCCTCGGTCGGGCGCGCCTTCGACGTCGGCGCGACGGCGGCCACCGCCGACATTGCCGTCTATGCCCGGCTGGCCGCCGCCCAAGGTGCCGGTAAAAAGGGCGAGGGCGAAAAGCCGAAACCGCTCTATCTGCGCGGCGCCGACGCAAAGCCCCAGGCAGGCTTTATCCTATCGAGGCAAAAAAACTGATGCGCATTCCCTTCCTCCAGTCGCGCCGCAGGGACTATGCGCTCGAGCCGCTGACGGTTGCTGACAGCGCGGCCATGTCGGTGCTGCATCGCGAGGATTTCGCGCGGCCGTGGACCGACGACGAATTCGCCGCACTGCTCGAGCAGGACACGGTGTTCGGCTATGCCGCGCGCGAGACCGGACAGGGCGCCAAGCCGCCGCTCGGCTTCGTGCTGGCGCGCCTGGCGGCCGGCGAGGGAGAGATCCTGACTGTCGCGGTGGCACGTTCGCATCGGCGCCGGGGGCTCGGCTGGCAATTGATGGATGCGGTGCTGCGCGAACTGCACGCACAGCGCGCCGAGGCGCTTTTTCTTGAGGTCGACGAGACCAACGTTGCCGCGATCGCGCTCTACCGTCGGCTCGGCTTCCGCGAGGTCGGCAAGCGCGCCAACTATTACAAGTCGCCGGAGCACGGCCCGACCGGCGCGCTTGTCATGCGCCGCGATCTTCGTTAGCCAAACGTCGGGGTGGTGCGGATGATCGGAAAAATCAGGATTTTCCTGGCGCTGGGGTTGGTTGTCCTCGGCTCGCTGATGCTTGTGCCGCTGCAGATAGTGTCGATGAGGACCGGGCTCTGGCGCGAGACCTTCATCCTGAAAATCTGGCACAGGATGATTGTCAGGACGTTGGGGCTGCGCATCCATGTCAAGGGCTCTCTCTTCGAACAGCGCCCATTGCTGGTTGCGGCCAACCACATCTCCTGGACCGACATCATGGTGCTGGGGTCGATGGTCGACGTGACGTTCATCGCCAGGGCCGACATGGCCGGCTGGCCGTTGATCGGCATGCTGTCGAAGCTGCAGCGCACCGTATTCATCGAGCGTGAGCGCAAGCGTTCGTCGGGCGACCAGGCGAGCGAGATCGCCGGTCGCATGGCCAAAGGCGACGCCATGGTGCTGTTTGCCGAAGGCTCGACCGGCGACGGCAACATGATCCTGCCGTTCAAGAGCACGCTGTTCGGCGCCGCCACAATGGCGATTGCGGAAGGGGCGGCCGAAAAGGTCTTCATCCAGCCGGTGGCGGTCGTCTATACGCGCCTGCATGGCGTGCCGCTTGGCCGCCGGCATCGGCCGGTTGCCGCCTGGATCGGCGATGAGGAGCTGATGCCGCACCTCAAGGTGCTGATGGCCGAGGGCGCCCTCGACGTCGAGGTGCATTTTGGCGAGGCGATCGCTTTCTCCAAGGGCTCCAGCCGCAAGGAAACGGCAAAGCAGATGGAACGCCAGGTGCGCGAGATGGTACAGGCGGCGCTCGCCGATCCGCGCCCAAGCCGGTAATCCGCGCAGGTTCCAGCCAGATTCGTCTGTTTTTTGTCAGGAAAAGGCGCTAGAAGCCGCGAAATGGAATTGAACACGATAGAACGCGACGACATCGGCGCTGCCGCCGCCGACCTGGTCGTTCCGCCTGCCGCGACCAGAAAGGTCTTCGTCAAGACCTATGGCTGCCAGATGAACGTCTACGATTCGCAGCGCATGACCGATGCTCTGGCGGCCGACGGTTATGCCGCGACGGACGCCATCGGCGAGGCCGATCTGGTGCTGCTCAACACCTGCCACATCCGCGAGAAAGCGGCGGAAAAGGTCTATTCCGAACTTGGGCGCATCCGTGAGATGAAGGCCGAGCGTGCGAAGGCCGGGCGCGAAATGCTGGTTGGCGTCGCCGGCTGCGTGGCGCAGGCCGAGGGTGCCGAGATCATCCGCCGCTCGCCGGCCGTCGATCTGGTCATCGGTCCGCAGACCTATCACCGGCTGCCCGGTGTGCTGGCGAGGGCGCGCGGTGGCGAAAAGGTCGTCGAGACCGACTATGCCGTCGAGGACAAATTCGAGCATCTGCCGCAGCCGAAGCGCGCCGAACTGATCAGGCGCGGCGTGACGGCGTTTTTGACCGTTCAGGAAGGCTGCGACAAGTTCTGCACCTTCTGCGTCGTGCCTTATACGCGCGGCTCGGAAGTATCGCGGCCGGTGGCACAGATCGTCGCCGAGGCCGAGCGTCTGGCGGATGCCGGCGTGCGCGAGGTGACGCTGCTCGGCCAGAACGTCAATGCCTGGCACGGGAGGGGCCAAAACGGCGAGGAATGGGGCCTTGGCCGGCTGCTGTACAGGCTGGCCGAGATTCCGGGCCTGGCGCGGCTGCGTTACACGACCAGCCATCCGCGCGACATGGACGATGAATTGATCGCCGCCCATCGTGATTTGCCGACGCTAATGCCCTATCTACATTTACCGGTGCAATCCGGCTCCGACCGCATACTCAAGGCGATGAACCGCAGGCATATGGCCAAGGACTATCTGACGTTGATCGATCGCATCCGCGCCGCACGGAGCGATATTGCACTGTCGGGCGATTTTATCGTCGGCTTTCCCGGTGAGACGGAAGCCGATTTCGAGGCGACGATGCAGTTGGTCAAAGACGTCAACTATGCCTCGGCCTTTTCGTTCAAATATTCGCCGCGCCCCGGCACGCCGGGCGCCGAGATGAGCGATCACGTGCCGGAGGCGGTCAAGGACGAGCGCCTGCAGCGACTGCAGGCGCTGCTTCTGAAACAGCAGCAGGATTTCGGCACCAGCCTGGTCGGCAGGACCATCGACACGCTGATCGAGAAGCCGGGCCGCCAGGCCGGCCAGAAGGTTGGCCGCTCGCCATGGCTGCAGCCGGTTATTGTTGATGAAATGGCCGGCGAAATCGGTGACATTATCCAGGTACGAATCACGAAGACGGGCTACAACAGCCTGTTCGCCGAATTGGCCTGAAGGCCTCGGCAGATGAGGAGAGACGGTTGAGCGCTGCTGAAGTGAAGAACCTGCCCCAGAACCTACCCTCGGGGGCCTCGGATATGGCGCACATCGTACTGACTTTCGACAACAACAAGCTTGCCAGCGCCCTTTACGGCCAGTTCGACGAAAATCTGGCCAGGCTCGAGCAGAAGCTCGGCGTCGACATCCGCTCGCGCGGCAACCAATTGACCATCAAGGGCTCTTCCTCGGCCGCCGAGCAGGCACGCCGCGCCTTGGACAATCTTTATGGCATTCTGCAGAAAGGCACCGATATCGGCCAGTCCGATGTCGACGGCGCCGTGCGCATGGCGATCGCCACCGACGACCAGCTAACGCTGCCGACGCTGGAGCGCAAAGGCAAGGTGTCCGCCGCCCAGATATCGACGCGCAAGAAGACCATCTATGCCCGCTCGCTGAACCAGGACGCCTATATGCGCGCGCTGGAGCGGTCGGAACTCGTCTTCGGCATCGGCCCGGCCGGCACCGGAAAGACCTATCTGGCGGTGGCGCATGCGGCAATGCTGCTCGAACGCGGCATGGTCGAACGCATCGTGCTGTCGCGCCCCGCGGTCGAGGCCGGCGAACGGCTTGGCTTTCTGCCGGGTGACATGAAGGAGAAGGTCGATCCCTATCTGCGGCCGCTCTATGACGCGCTCTACGACCTGATGCCGGCCGACAAGGTCGAGCGGGCGATTGCCGCCGAGGTCATCGAGATCGCGCCGCTGGCGTTCATGCGCGGCCGTACGCTGGCGCACGCTGCCGTCATCCTCGACGAGGCGCAGAACACCACGCCGATGCAGATGAAGATGTTCCTGACCCGGCTCGGCGAGAATTCGCGTATGATCGTCACCGGTGATCCGACCCAGATCGATCTGCCGCCAAACACCAAGTCCGGTCTGGTCGAGGCACTGAGAATCCTCGACGGCGTCACCGGCATGGTGACGGTCCGCTTCAACGAGGGCGACGTCGTCAGGCATCCGCTGGTCGCCGAGATCGTCAAGGCCTACGACCGTGACGGCAAGCTGGCCAGGGGCTTGGGTGTCGAAGGCTGATTTGATGATGCGGCCGCATGGCTGAGGAGCAAAAGGCGGGGGGGCAGCTTCCCGTCGAGATCGATATCGCGATCGAGGCGGGCGATTGGCCCGACGAGACGATGCTGACGCGGCTGGTCGACCGCGCGGTGGTGGCCGCCTTTACCGAAACCGGTGCGGACGGGCGTTCCGAGCTCAGCATCGTCTTTTCCGACGATGCCCATATTCGTACGCTCAATGCCGGCTGGCGCGGCAAGGACAAGCCGACCAACGTCCTGTCTTTTCCAGCTTTTCCGTTTGCGAGGGGCGGGCCTCTGCCGCCGATGCTGGGCGACATCGTGCTGGCCGCCGAGACTGTCGCGCGCGAGGCGGCACTGGAAGACAAGCCGGTCGAGGACCATATCTCCCATCTCGTTATCCACGGCCTGCTGCATTTGCTGGGCTACGATCACGAAACCGACGCCGAAGCGGAATTGATGGAAGCGACAGAGCGCGCAGCACTTGCGAGGCTTGCCATTCCCGATCCCTACACGTAATTACAAAAGACCAATTGACCGGACGATGATGAACGACAAACCAGAGACTGCCGCCCGCTCCGACGCCGGCAGTGCGACCAAGCCTTCCGAAACGACGGAAGAGGGCTCGAGTCCGAGTACCACGACCGGCAGCTTCGCCAGCGAGGCATCGCCTGCCGGTCCTTCCCTGTTCGATCGCGTGCTCGGGCTTTTCAGGCATCGGAACGGCACCAGCCTGCGCGAGGAGATTGCCGGCGCGCTTGCCGAAACGGCGAGCGATGCTGAATCCTTCTCGCCCGGCGAACGCGCCATGCTCAACAACATCCTGCGTCTGCGCGAAGTGCGCGTCGAGGACGTCATGGTGCCGCGCGCCGACATCGAGGCGGTCGAGATCACGACGAAGCTCGGCGATCTTCTGGGGCTGTTCGAGCAGTCCGGCCATTCCCGCATGCCGGTCTATTCGGAGACGCTCGACGACCCGCGCGGCATGGTCCATATCCGCGACGTGCTGGCGCACATCACCAAGGTCGCCCGCGTCAGAAAGGGCAGGACGACCAGGAAACCCCCGGTCGCGACTGTTCTCGATCTCGCCCAGGTCGATCTGGCGCGCACCATCGGCGATCTCAATCTGATCCGACCGGTGCTGTTCGTGCCGCCGTCGATGCTCGCCTCCGACCTGATGGGGCGGATGCAGACGACGCGCACCCAGATGGCTTTGGTCATCGACGAATATGGCGGCACTGACGGTCTCGTCTCGCTCGAGGACATCGTCGAGATGGTGGTCGGCGACATCGAGGACGAGCATGATGAGGACGAGCCGATGATCACCCAGGCCGGCGAAGGCGTCTTCGTCGTCGACGGCAAGGCCGAGATCGACGATGTCGCCAAGATGATCGGCGAGGATTTCACCGCCGGCGAGCACGGCGAATATGTCGACACGATCGGCGGCATGATCTTCAACACGCTTGGCCGGGTGCCGGCGCGCGGCGAAGTGGTTCAGGCCATACCCGGTTTCGAGTTCCACGTGCTCGACGCCGATCCGCGCCGCGTCAAGCGCGTGCGCATCGTCGAGACCCTGAAGGGCGAGCGCCGCCGCCGCGCCGTCCGCACCGAGCAGGCTTGAAAGACGCGGCTCGCCCGATGCCGGTTGAGGACCCGTTCAAGCACTCGACCTTGGGCTCCGGCGTATTCTACCAGGATCCGTGGGCCGCATTGACATGGCTTGAAAAGGCCTTCGGCTTCGAGCCGAGCATGGTGGTCAGCGATGCTGATGGGACGCTTGTCCATTCCGAGATGCGGTTCGGCGACGGCTATATCATCATCGATTCCGAATGGGCCAACCACATCGCCAGCCCGGCTTCGGTTGGAGGCAGGAACACCCAATCCGTCTATGTACGCCTGAAAGACGGGATAGATTCCCATTGTGATCGTGCAAAGGCGGCGGGAGCCGAGATCATCGAGCAGCCTGCCGACCAGTTCTATGGTGAACGGCTGTACAGGGCGCGCGATCCTGAAGACCATGTCTGGACTTTCGCGCAGACGATAGGCTCCATTCCGCGCGAAGAGGCTGAGCGGCTGAGCGGACTGACGATCGAAGGCTGGCATCGATAGCTATGAGCGGACTTGGTCGCGCCTATCCGGTTTGGAGCCGAGACCGCGGCCTGATAAATCTTGCTTCCTGATTCGCACGACTCGGAAGCATAGATGGAGCGCCAGGCCGGCCGGATAATTCTGCTTTGGGGCTGGCGGCGCGCGCTGGTGGCGTTTCTTGCCGGGGCGCTGGCGGTTCTTGCCCAGGCGCCTTACGATTTCTTCGCCGTCTGTTTCGTTTCGTTCCCGCTGCTGGTCTGGCTCCTCGACGGCGCGACCGGCGAAGCCTCGGACGGTTTTCTGCGACGCTTGCTGCCGGCTTTCGCTACCGGCTGGTGGTTCGGATTCGGCTATTTTCTTGCCGGTCTCTGGTGGGTCGGCTCGGCGCTGCTGGTCGAGGCCGACAGCTTCGCCTGGGCCTTGCCGTTCGCAGTGGTCGGCATCCCCCTCGCGCTCGCCTTCTTCTATGGCTTCGCCGCCGTGGTTGCCCGGCTGTTGTGGAGCAACGACATCGGCCGCATCGCGGCACTTGCCTTCGGCTTTGCCCTGGCGGAATGGCTGCGCGGCTTCCTGTTCACCGGCTTTCCGTGGAATGCCGTCGGCTATGCGGCGATGCCGGTGCCTTTGCTGATGCAGAGCGTATCGGTGACCGGCATGATCGGCATGAATGCGCTTGCGGTCTTCGTCTTTGCGCTGCCGGCCCTGCTTGCGGCGCGCCGGCATCTTCGCCTCGGCGCTGCATTGCTTGTCGTTCTCGCCGCCGCCCATGCCGGCTTCGGCTATATCAGGCTTGCCGCCCCCGAAAAGCCGGCCGCCCGCAGCCTCGACGTCCGTATCGTGCAGCCTGCCGTCGACCTCACCGAGAAATGGGATGCCTCGGTGCGCGACCGCATCTTCGCCACCATGATGGGGCTTTCGGCCAAGGCGCCGGAACCCGGCCATGACAGGCCGCAATTGATCCTGTGGCCGGAGACCTCCGTGCCGTTTCTGTTCACCGAACGTCCGGATGCCCTGCCTGCCATCGGAGAGATGCTTGGCGATGGCCAGATGCTGGTCGCCGGAGTCGTTCGCGAGGAAGGCGGCTCGGCGGCAAATACCGGCAGCCGTTACTACAACTCGGTCGTGGCGATCGACGAAAGGGGCGAAATCGTCGATGCCGTCGACAAGGTTCATCTGGTACCCTTTGGCGAATATCTACCTTTCGCCGATCTGCTCGGCCGCTTCGGGCTTGAGCAGCTTGTTGCCGGCCCGATGACCTTCGCGGCCGGCAATGAGCGGCACCCGATCGCGCTGCCCGGCGGCATCCGGGCGCTGCCGTTTATTTGCTATGAGGTCATCTTTCCCGATCTGGTCGCGGTTGACGCAACGTCAGCCGAGCTTATTGTGAACGTCACCAATGACGCCTGGTTCGGCGACACGCCGGGGCCGTACCAGCACTTCAGGCAGGCGCAGATCCGGGCGGTGGAGAATGGGGTGCCCCTGTTGCGCGCGGCTAATAACGGCATTTCGGCCGTTGTCGACCCGCGCGGTCGCATCGTCGACGCGCTGGCAATCGATGCACGCGGCGCCATCGACGTGCGTGTGCCGATCTCCAGCCAAGCCATCGTTTCCTCCGGCCAACGACGCATTAACGGAATGCTGATCATGTTTCTGCTTGCCGTTGCGGCATGCATTTTGAACGTAAGGCAAAGGCTACGGGCGAATTGACAGCCGACACATTAGAAACTCATACTGTAAGCGCCTGAAAAATTATCGAAGTCGATAGGTCGTTCTGTTGGGGCACGGGCCGCCGGTTTCGTTTGGGCAGCAAAATAGAAAAAGCCGGAAAAATTCGGCGAGGAAAAAATGACAGAAGAAAACAAGAAAAAGCCGAATCCGATCGACATCCACGTCGGAAGCCGCATCCGGCTTCGCCGCAATATGCTGGGAATGAGCCAGGAAAAACTGGGCGAAAACCTCGGCATAACGTTCCAGCAGATCCAAAAGTACGAAAAAGGCACCAATCGCGTCGGCGCCAGCCGTTTGCAGGCAATCGCCTCGATACTCGGCGTGCCCGTCGCCTTCTTTTTCGAGGATGCGCCCGGTCAGGAGGCCGTGGGCAACCGTGGATTTGCCGAGGATGCGTCGATGACCTCCGCCGTCGAATTCTGCGGCAGCCCGGAAGGCCTCCAGCTGAACCGCGCCTTCGTCAAGATCGCCGACGTGAAAGTGCGCCGCAAGATCATCGAGCTTGTGAAGTCGCTCTCCATCGACGAAGCCGACTGACTGGCCAGTGAAGAAGTCAAAGAGGACGAGGTCGTCGTAGCGGGGCATGCAATTTCTCGTGGCTGGGTGCACCGTGGGATGTGCATTCCGCCGATGCGCCGAAGCGCGGATCGATTTTGCTCGACATGCTTCCTCGAAACCGTTCTCTTCAGTCTGTTGGTGCAAGAGATAATGGTAGTGCGCCCTGCCGCCGTCTTCGGGATGCAAAGATAATAACGTCAAATTCATGCCAGAACGGCTGCACGGCTTGACGAGCGGCGCCCGGCACCGTTAACAACTGGCGCGCCAAAATCGGCGGCCTGCCGATATTTTTTTCAAGAGGGGACACCCGTGACGCGGCACAATTATTTCTTCACCTCGGAATCCGTTGCCGAGGGCCATCCCGACAAGGTCTGCGATCGTATCTCCGACGAGATTGTCGATCTCGTCTACCGCGAGGCCAGAAAGACCGGCATGGACCCATGGAAAGTCCGCGTCGCCTGCGAGACGCTCGCGACGACCAATCGCGTTGTCATCGCTGGTGAAGTGCGCGTCCCCGAGACGCTGCTCAAGAAGGACAAGGAGGGCCACATCCTGAAGGATGCGGCCGGCCATCCGCTTGTCAACCCGGCCAAGTTCAAGTCGGTCGCCCGCAAGGCAATCCGCGAAATCGGCTACGAGCAGGCTGGCTTCCACTGGAAGACGGCCAAGATCGAGGTCCTGCTGCACGGCCAATCGCCGGATATCGGCCAAGGCGTCGACAACGCCTCCGACCGGCAAGGCGAGGAAGGGGCCGGCGACCAAGGCATCATGTTCGGCTATGCCTGCCGCGAGACGCCGGATCTGATGCCGGCGCCGATCTACTACAGCCACAAGATCCTCGAACTGCTGGCCGCCGCGCGCCATGAAGGCAGCGGTGATGCCGGCAGGCTCGGGCCGGATGCCAAGAGCCAGGTTACGGTCCGCTATGTCGACGGCAAGGCGGCGGAAGTGACGCAGATCGTGCTGTCGACCCAGCATCTCGATGCGACGTGGGATTCGAAGAAGGTGCGCGAAGTCGTCGAGCCCTATATCCGCGAGGCGCTGGGCGACCTGAAGATCGCCGACAATTGCAACTGGTATATCAATCCGACCGGCAAGTTCGTCATTGGCGGACCCGACGGCGACGCCGGCGTGACCGGCCGCAAGATCATCGTTGACACCTATGGTGGGGCTGCGCCTCATGGCGGCGGCGCCTTTTCCGGCAAGGACACTACCAAGGTCGACCGCTCGGCGGCCTATGCGGCGCGCTATCTCGCCAAGAACGTGGTCGCCGCGAAGCTCGCCGATCGCTGCACCATCCAGCTTTCCTATGCGATTGGCGTCGCGCAGCCGCTGTCGATCTACGTCGACCTGCACGGCACCGGCAAGGTCGACGAGGCAAAGCTGGAGCGTGCACTGCGCACCGTGATGGACCTGTCGCCGTCCGGCATCCGCCGCCACCTCGATCTCAACAAGCCGATCTATGCCAAGACGTCGTCCTATGGCCATTTCGGCCGCAAGGCCGGCCGCGACGGATCCTTTTCCTGGGAGAAGACCGATCTCGCCAAGGCGCTCAAGGACGCTCTCGCCGAACCGGTCGCCGAAGCGGTCGCCGCCTAACCGCGGCGCCTATGGATCCGAAGGACCGGCCAAGCCGTGCGACCGAGGCATTTTTCGGTCGCCGGCGCGGCAAGACCATTCGACCGCAGCAGGCGGCGGCTCTGGAGAGCGGCTTCGCTGCCTACAGGCTCGATCTGACGGTTGAACCGCCGGCCGATCTGCGCAGCCTTTTCGAAGCAGAAGTTTCCGCTGTCCTGCTCGAAATCGGTTTTGGCGGCGGCGAACATCTTCTGCACCGTGCCACGGCCAGCCAGGCGACCGGCTTTATCGGCGTCGAACCCTTCGTCAACGGCATGGCCAAGATGATGATGGCGGTCCGGGAGCGTCCGCTTGCCAATCTGTGCGTCTATGACGACGACGCCACGCGCCTGCTGGACTGGCTGCCGCAGGCTTCGCTTGACGGCATCGACCTTCTCTACCCGGATCCGTGGCCGAAGAAGAAGCACTGGAAGCGGCGCTTCGTCAGCCCGGTCAATCTCGACCGCTTCGCGCGCGTCCTGAAGCACGGCGGAAAATTCCACTTTGCGTCCGACATCGACAGCTATGTGAACTGGACGCTGCTGCATTGCCGGGCGCATGGCGCCTTCGCGTGGCAGGCAAACGAAGCTGCCGACTGGCATCGGTCCTATGATGGCTGGCCAGGGACGCGCTATGAGGCCAAGGCCATTCGCGAAGGCCGACGGCCTGCCTATCTCACCTTCGTGCGGAAATAAGCAGGACGTCCGGAACTGAGCAAAGGCGGATGGGCCGAAGGCTCTCGGTGCTCACCTGGCTCAGAAGCGGCGGATTTTGTCGAAGGCTGCCGGCTCCATGCCGAGATTGCGCAAATCGTGCGCATGCGGCTTGCAACCGTTTTCCACAGCCCGCGACACGGCTACGGCGCTGCCGAACACGCTAAAGAAGTCGCCTATGGCTGAGAAAAATCCACGGTTGGTCATGATCGGTACCCTTTAGAGCGCAGTGAGCGCTCCAACTGTGCAATGCAACATAGATAGTCGTGCGTCGCCGGTGCTCAAAGGGGGATCACTGCATGGCCGCCATGCATTTGGCACAGCGCTGCGGACTCCCAGCCCTGCCCAGATGCACGACGGGCTTGAAACGACGGCCATGATCGTCTATATCAGCTTCAAATTCTTGGTCGGTATGACGAAGAGTGGGTCCACCCGGTCCCGCTCTTTTTTATTACCTGCCGGCCAAACAGGAATCGAGCGACAGGCACCGAATGACAGTGACGGCAAGCGAAGGCGACGACCGCATCATCCGCGAAAGCGGTATCGATGCGCGCATCGCGCTGATCGTCCAGCCGGTACTGCGTGCCATCGGCTTCCGCTTGGTACGTGTGCATTTGTCGGGCCAGAACGGGCTCACGCTGCAGATCATGGCCGAACGCGAGGACGGCACAATGACCGTCGAGGATTGCGAAGAGGTCAGCCGGGCGGTATCGCCGGCGCTCGATGTCGATGATCCGATCGAGAAGGCATATCATCTCGAAGTGTCGTCGCCGGGCATAGACAGGCCGCTGGTCCGCAAATCGGATTTTGTAGCCTGGACCGGCCATCTGGTGAAGATGGAAACGTCGGTTCTCGTCGCCGACCGCAAGCGCTTCAAGGGCAAGATCGCCGAAAGCGACGCGGACGGTGTGCTGATCGAGCGCGACAAGGCCGCTTACGGCGAGGAGCCGACGGTGCGCGTGCCCTACGATGCGATCGCCGACGCGCGGCTGGTCCTGACCGACGATCTTATCCGCGATGCGCTGTCGAAGGACAACCGGGCGCGCAAGGAAGCCAGGAAACGCCGCGGCGAACCCGAAGAGGCGCCAGAGGGTGCGGAAGTGGGCGCGGAAGACGAAACCGAACAGGAAATGTGATTGGGCTGCCGGCCGTAAAGGTCGGCAACAAGCTCGGGAGAAAAAAGATGGTTGTAAGCGCCAACAGGCTTGAACTGCTGCAGATCGCCGATGCGGTCGCGCGTGAAAAGTCGATCGACAAGTCGATCGTCATCGCCGCCATGGCCGATGCGATCCAGAAGGCCGCGCGCTCGCGCTACGGCCAGGAAACCAACATCCGCGCCGACATCAACGCCAACACCGGCGAGATGAAGCTGCAGCGGCTGATGGAAGTGGTCGAGAAGGTCGACGATTACGCGACGCAGATTGCCATTTCCTCGGCGCGCGAGCGCAATCCGGACGCCCAGCTCGGCGATTTCATCGCCGAACAGCTGCCGCCGATGGATTTCGGCCGCATCGCCGCACAGTCGGCCAAGCAGGTCATCGTGCAGAAGGTGCGCGAGGCCGAGCGCGACCGGCAATATGACGAATACAAGGACCGTATCGGCGAGATCGTCAACGGCACCGTCAAGCGCGTCGAATACGGCAACGTCATCGTCGATCTTGGCCGCGGCGAGGCGATCATCCGCCGCGACGAGCTGATCCCGCGCGAAAACTACAAATATGGCGATCGCGTCCGCGCCTATGTCTATGACGTGCGCCGCGAACAGCGCGGCCCGCAGATCTTCCTGTCGCGCACCCATCCGCAGTTCATGGCGAAGCTGTTCACCATGGAAGTGCCGGAAATCTACGACGGCATCATCGAGATCAAGTCGGTCGCCCGCGATCCGGGTTCGCGCGCCAAGATCGCCGTCATCTCGCGTGACAGCTCCATCGATCCGGTCGGCGCCTGCGTCGGTATGCGCGGCAGCCGCGTCCAGGCGGTCGTCGGCGAATTGCAGGGCGAGAAGATCGACATCATCCCGTGGTCGCCCTCGGCGGCGTCCTTCATCGTCAATGCATTGCAGCCGGCGGAAGTCGCCAAGGTCGTGCTCGACGAGGATGCCGAACGTATCGAGGTCGTCGTCCCCGACGATCAGCTGTCGCTGGCCATCGGCCGCCGCGGCCAGAACGTCCGTCTTGCCTCGCAGCTCACCGGCTGGGATATCGACATCCTGACCGAGCAGGAAGAGAGCGAACGCCGCCAGAAGGAATTCGTCGAACGGTCGTCGCTGTTCATGGAAGCCCTCGACGTCGACGAGATGGTCGGCCAGGTGCTCGCTTCCGAAGGCTTCACCAGCGTCGAGGAGGTCGCCTACGTCGATTCCGGTGAAATCGCGTCGATCGACGGCTTCGACGAGGACACGGCTTCGGAGATCCAGACCCGCGCCCGCGAATATCTGGAGAAGATCGAAGCCGAGCACGACGAGAAGCGCAAGGCACTCGGCGTCAAGGACGAGTTGCGCGAGATTCCCGGCATCACCACCGCCATGATGGTGACGCTCGGCGAGGACGGCGTGAAGACGATCGAGGATTTCGCTGGCTACGCCGCCGACGACCTGACCGGCTGGAAGGAACGCAAGGACGGCGAGACGAAGGTATTCCCAGGTGTGCTCGCCAATCATGGCGTGTCGCGCGCCGATGCCGAGCAGATGGTCCTGGCCGCCCGCCTGAAGGCTGGCTGGATCACAGAAGACGAGCTTGCCGCCGAGGGCGTGCCGGCTGACGAAACCGTCGGTGCGTGAGGTGAAACCGCATCGCACCGAACCCGCCCTTGGACGAGATGAACGATCGCACCTGCATCGTCACCCGCAGGCAAGCCGAACCGGATGAGCTGATCCGTTTCGTCGTCGGCCCGGATTCGGCCGTCGTTCCGGACATCAAGAGAAACCTGCCCGGCCGCGGTTGCTGGGTGACCGCCGACCGCCTACATATAGACAAGGCAGCGGCGAAAAACCTGTTTGCCCGTGCCTTTAAGGCGCAGGTGACCGTGCCAGCCGATCTTGGCGGTATGGTCGACGCGCTGCTTTCCAGGTCCGCTCTGGGCATGCTTGGCCTAGCCCGCAAGGCGGGCGCTATAGCGCTCGGAGCGACCAAGGTCGAGAGCGCCGTGCGCGGCGGACTTGCACTTTTCGTGCTCCACGCGACCGAGGCTTCCGACGATGGCGTCCGCAAGATAAGCCAGGCGCGACGGGCAACCGTCCACCTCGGCGGGCCTGCGATCCGCGCTTACAAACTTTTCTCCGAGGCCGAGTTGAGCTTGGCATTGGGGGGTACAAATGTGATACATGCTGCCGTTCTCGCGGAAGACGCGGGCAGGGCGGTCCAGAAGCGCATGGTTGCGCTCGACCGATATCGGGGCGGTTCCCCGGACGATCTGGCAATGCTTGCGGCCGTTGCTGACGAAGATGATGCCGCAGAGGATATGGAATGAGCGATACGAAATCGGGCGACGACAAGACGCTGAGTGTTACGCCGAAGAAGACCTTGACGCTGAAGCGCCCCGGTATGGAACAGGGCACGGTGCGCCAGAACTTCTCGCACGGCCGCACCAAGTCGGTGGTCGTCGAGACCAAGAAGCGCAAATTCTCGCTGCCCGGCGACAAGCCGGAGCCGGCGGCAGCGCCTGTGTCCGTCTTCACGCCGAAGCCGGTCGCGGCAGCGCCTGCCGTGCAGGAGGCCCCCAAGGCGCCGCCGCCTCCGCCGCCGGTCGAACGCGGCGGCATGGTGCTGAACGAGCTGTCGCGCCAGGAAATGGAAGCACGCCGCCGGGCTCTCGAGGGCTCGAAGGTGCGCGACGTCGAGGATCGCCAGCGCGCCATCGAGGAGGCCAAGCGCCGCAGCGAGGACGAGGAGCGCCGCCGCCGCGAGCGCGAAGAATCGGCGCGCCGTCAGGCCGAGGAAGAGGCACGGCTGCAGGCCGAGGCCGAATCCCGCCGCCGTGCTGAGGAAGAGGCGCGCCGCCGTGCGCCGCTGGCCGCCGAACTGGCGACAGTCGATGACGAGGAAGACGTCAAGCCGAAGCGGACCGGTGCCGGTGCGCCGGTGCGCCGTCTGGTCACGCCCGAAGTGGCGCGTCCGGCCAAGCCGACCAAGGGCGAGGAAGATCGCCGCCGCGGCAAGCTGACGCTGAATTCGGCGCTTTCCGATGAGGATGCGCGCGCCCGCTCGCTGTCGTCGATGCGCCGCCGTCAGGAGAAATTCAAGCGCGCGTTGCACAACGAACCACGCGAGAAAGTCATGCGTGAAGTGATCTTGCCGGAGACCATCACCATCCAGGAGCTGGCGCAGCGCATGTCCGAGCGCGCTGTCGACGTGGTCAAGTTCTTCATGAAGCAGGGCCAGATCCTGAAGCCTGGCGACGTCATCGACGCCGACACGGCCGAACTGGTCGCGACCGAATTTGGCCATACGGTCCGTCGCGTCGCAGAGTCCGACATCGAAGAGGGCTTGTTCAATATCGCCGATCGTCCCGAGGATCTCCAGCCGCGTCCGCCGGTGGTAACGATCATGGGCCATGTCGATCACGGCAAGACCTCGCTGCTCGACGCTATCCGCAATGCCAATGTGGTGTCCGGCGAAGCCGGCGGCATTACCCAGCATATCGGCGCCTATCAGGTCGAGAAGAACGGTAACAAGGTCACCTTCATCGACACGCCCGGCCACGCCGCCTTCACCGCGATGCGTGCCCGCGGCGCCCAGGCCACCGATATCGCGATCCTCGTGGTGGCGGCCGACGACAGCGTGATGCCGCAGACGATCGAATCGATCAACCACGCCAAGGCGGCCGGCGTTCCGATCATCGTTGCGATCAACAAGATCGACAAGCATGACGCTGACCCGCAGAAAGTGCGTTCGGAATTGCTGCGTCATGAGGTGTTCGTTGAATCCATGGGCGGCGAGGTGCTGGACGTCGAAGTGTCGGCGACCAAGGGCATCAACCTCGACAAGCTGCTCGAAGCGATCCTGCTGCAGGCCGAAATCCTCGACCTGAAGGCCAATCCGGAGCGCACCGCCGAAGGCGTTGTCATCGAGGCCCAACTCGATAAGGGCCGCGGCCCTGTCGCCACCGTGCTGGTGCAAACCGGCACGTTGATGCCGGGCGATATTCTCGTCGCGGGCAACGAGTGGGGCCGGGTGCGCGCGCTGGTCAACGACCGCGGCGAGCAGGTCAAGGAGGCGCCGCCGGCAATGCCGGTGGAGGTGCTCGGCCTGCAAGGTACGCCGCAGGCCGGCGACCGCTTCGCCGTGGTCAACAACGAGGCCCGAGCCCGTGAGATCACCGAATACCGCCAGCGCCTGGCACGCGAGAAAGCGGTGGCCAGGCATGCCGGCCAGCGCGGTTCGCTCGAACAGATGATGTCGCAATTGCAGACAAGCGGATTGAAGGAATTCCCGCTGGTCATCAAGGGCGATGTGCAGGGTTCGATCGAGGCGATCAACGCGGCGCTCGACAATCTCGGCACCGACGAGGTGCGCGCCCGCATCGTCCATGCGGGAGCCGGCGGTATCACCGAAAGCGACGTGTCGCTGGCGGAAACCTCGGGGGCTGCGATCATCGGCTTCAACGTTCGCGCGAATGTGCAGGCCCGTGCCGCCGCGGCTGCGGCAGGCATCGAGATCCGCTACTACTCCATCATCTACAATCTCGTCGATGACGTGAAGGCGGCGCTCTCCGGCCTGCTCTCGCCGGAGCGTCGCGAGACCTTCATCGGCAATGCCGAGATCCTCGAGATCTTCGACATCACCAAGATCGGCAAGATCGCCGGCTGCCGTGTCACCGAAGGCAAGGTCGAGCGTGGTGCGGGCGTCCGCTTGATCCGCGACAACGTCGTCATCCACGAAGGCACGCTGAAAACCCTGAAGCGCTTCAAGGACGAAGTTTCGGAAGTTCCGGCCGGCCAGGAATGCGGTATGGCCTTCCAGAACTACGAGGACATGCGCGCCGGGGACGTCATTGAGTGCTTCCGCGTCGAGATGGTGACCAGGACGCTCTGAGTTCGGGCATCCTGAGTTCGAGCATCTATTGAGACCGGGCGGTGGTCGAAAGGCCGCCGCCCAAACCATATGAGACATGCGGCGCGGTCCCATCCCGCGCTTCACGATTTCAGGACCGAGGAAAATGCCCCGTTCAACCCCTTCAGGCCCATCCCAACGCATGCTGCGCGTCGGCGAGCAGGTGCGCCATGCGCTATCCGAGACCTTGCAGCGCGGCGAGATTCTCGATCCGCTGATCGAGAACACAGTGGTCTCGGTCTCGGAAGTGCGCATGTCGCCCGATCTGAAGATCGCTACCGCCTTCGTTTCGCCGCTTGGCGCCAAGGATACCGGTGCGGTGGTCGAGGCGCTCAACAAGCATGCGAAGTTCGTCCGCGGCCGCGTTTCCGGCGCGCTGCGGCAAATGAAGTACATGCCGGAATTCCGCTTCCGGCTCGATACCAGCTACGACAATTTCCAGAAGATCAACGAATTGCTGCATTCGCCCGAAGTGGCGCGCGATCTCGGCGCCGACGACAAAGACAAAGACGACATGAAGGACAGCGAATAGTGGCGCGTCGCGGCAAGAAGAAGGGCCGGCCGATCTCAGGCTGGCTGGTGCTGGACAAGCCGGTCGGCATGGGTTCGACCGAAGCCGTCTCCAAGATCAAGTGGCTGTTCCAGGCGGAAAAGGCCGGTCATGCCGGCACGCTCGACCCTCTGGCGTCCGGCATGCTGCCGATCGCGCTCGGCGAAGCGACCAAGACCGTGCCTTACGTCCAGGACGGCGCCAAGGTCTACCGCTTCACGGTCGCCTGGGGCGAGGAGCGTTCGACCGACGACCTCGAAGGCCCGGCGACCAAAAGCTCCGACCGCCGTCCGGCGGAATCCGATGTGCTGGCGCTGCTTTCGAAATATACCGGCGTCATCATGCAGACGCCGCCGCAATTCTCGGCGATCAAGATCGCCGGCGAGCGCGCCTACGACCTTGCCCGCGAGGGCGAGACGGTCGACATTCCGGCACGCGAGGTCGAGATCGGCCGGCTCGACCTGATCGGACACATGGCTGATCGCACCATCTTCGAGGTCGAATGCGGCAAGGGCACCTATGTCCGCTCGCTGGCGCGCGACATGGGCCGCGACCTCGGCTGCTTCGGCCATATCGCCGAGCTGCGAAGGGTCGAGGTCGAGCCGTTTACGCAAGAAGATTTCGTCACCCTGGCCGAACTGGAAGCCGTCCGCTTCGGCGAACAGGGCGAGGAGAGTTCGCAAGCAGCGGATGCGCCGATCGACTTCGACGCCATCGATGCGTTTCTGGTCGACACCGCCGCAGCGCTCGAATGCTTACCGCAGGTTGCGATCAGCGACGATGCGGCAACCAAAATCCGCCTCGGCAATCCGGTCATCATTCGCGGCCGTGACGCGCCGGTAGAAGCTGAGGAGGCCTGCGCCACGGCGCGCGGCAAGCTGGTCGCCATCGGCGCCATCGAGCAAGGCATGTTCAAGCCAAAGCGGGTCTTTGTCGGGTAACAGCTCTCGCCCGGCGCATGATCTCCAAACCGGATTCTATTTTGGGAAAGGATCATGCGCTAAATCAACAGGGCTACGGCGTCGTTTGCCGTCCGAAAGGACGCGCGGCGCTGTAGTGCCGTTCGACGCTGCACTCGAGGGGGCACATGGCAAAGGCTGAGACGGTCAAGAAGCGGGCGCCGCTAAAAACACGGCGGCCGCCGGTCGGGGCTTCGCCGGGCACGCTGATCGCCGATCCGGCGGCGCGCCTCTCCGAGCTCAGGCTGACGTTGATCTCGCCCGAGAAGTTCCAGACGATCGACAATGCCAGCATCGACGACGTCAACACCCATTGCCACAATTGGCCGGTCATCTGGCTCGACTGCACCGGCCTCGCCAACATCCAGCTGATCGAGGAGATCGGCCGGATTTTCAACCTGCATCCGCTGGCGCTGGAAGATGTCGTCAACACCGGCCAGCGGCCGAAGGTGGATTTCTTCGAGGACCATGCCTTTGTCGTCGTCAGGATGATCGACGATGTCACTGCGCACCGTTACGAACAGATCACCGTCTTCTTCGGCAAGAATTTCGTCGTCACCTTCCAGGAGCGCGAAGGCGACCCGTTCGATCCCGTGCGCAAGCGGATCGGAAGCTCGGTGCCCAACCGGTTGCGCTCGCGCGGCGCCGACTATCTCGCCTATGCTTTGATCGACGCCATCGTCGACAGCTATTTCCCGCCGACCGAGGCTGCCGGCGAATTGGTCGACAGCATCGAGGACCAGATGCTAAACCAGGCGCACAAGCACCAGATGCGGCAGCTTCACGAATTGCGGCGCGACGCCAATGTGTTGAAGGGCGTGCTTTGGCCGATGCGCGACGCGCTGGCGACCATGATCCGCAACGACGTCCCCTATGTGAAGGCCGAAACCAAGTTATTCCTGAACGATACGCTCGATCATTCGCTGCGATTGATCGAATTGGTCGAGACCCAGCGCGACATGCTGACCGGCCTGATCGAGATGCACCTGTCACTCAGCCAGGCGCGCACCAACGACGTCATCAGCTATCTGACGATCGTCTCGGTGATCTTCCTGCCGCTCACCTTTTTCGTCGGCGTGTGGGGCATGAATTTCGATCCCGAGACCTCGCCCTGGAACATGCCGGAGCTAAAAGCCTATTACGGCTATCCCTTATCGCTCGTCTTCATGGCGCTTGTGGCGGTCGGGCTCTACGCGTACTTCAAATGGAAGAAATGGCTCTGACTAAGCGGAAGTGTCCGTTTATGCAGCAAAAAGCCGGCTTGTGAATTGGGCTGGTCTTTTTGCCGGAATTGCACTATATGCGCCGCAGCTTCGCGCTTTGACGCGTTGCTTGCACCGGCCCCTGCTGGACGACATCCCGGCTGAGGGCGTCCCGTTTCCTCAAACAGACAAGGAAAAACACGATGTCGATTACTGCCGAACGCAAGAAGGAATTGATGGGTGAATTCGCAACCGCCAAGGGCGACACCGGGTCTCCGGAAGTCCAGGTGGCCATCCTTTCCGAGCGCATCAAGAACCTGACCGACCATTTCAAGGACCACAAGAAGGATAACCATTCCCGCCGTGGTCTGCTCGCTCTCGTCTCCCAGCGCCGCAGCCTGCTTGATTATCTCAAGCGCAAGGACGACGCGCGCTATCAGACGCTGATCGAGAAGCTCGGTCTGCGCCGTTGACGAATTGACCGGCGGGTTCTTTCGAGAGCCCGCCGGTCGCGCATTGGAGCATCGGGTCATCCAAGGCTCCAATGGAGGAAGTAGAGCGCCGCGCATCGGTTTGGACGCGCAAAGGACGCTCTGAAGTCTAGATTTGCGCATGATATCTTCCGGAAACCTGGTTTTCGGGTTCACGCGCAAGGCCAGTCGGATCGATTGGCCAACCCGGTTTCGAAACAGCAGAGGGCCGCTCGAAACCGCCCATGGACGGTCATGGGGCAGGATTGCAGGACGCTCGTGCGGCAGCGCGCCGAATAGCCGAGCCTCCCGTTGTCTTGCCCGTGGCTGCCCGAGAAAGGAAGCCAAGGGAAAGGGGCATCCGCGCACGCTGAAACGGCGCGGCCCTTTCCGCATATGAAGGACAAGACATGTTCAATTACCACAAAGTGGAAATCGAATGGGGCGGCCGTCCGCTCATCCTCGAAACCGGCAAAATCGCGCGCCAGGCTGACGGCGCGGTGCTGGCCACCTACGGCGAAACCAAGGTTCTCGCCACCGTCGTCTCGATGAAGGAGCCGAAGCCCGGCCTCGATTTCTTCCCACTGACGGTCAACTACCAGGAAAAGACCTACGCCGCTGGCAAGATCCCAGGTGGCTATTTCAAGCGTGAAGGCCGTCCGAGCGAGAAGGAAACGCTGGTTTCCCGCCTGATCGACCGCCCGATCCGCCCCCTCTTCGCCGAAGGTTACAAGAACGACACCCAGATCGTCGTCACCGTCGTCCAGCACGATCTCGAAAATGACCCGGATATCCTGTCGATCGTCGCCACCTCCGCCGCCCTGACCTTGTCCGGCGTGCCGTTCATGGGCCCGGTCGGCGGCGCCCGCGTCGGTTATATCAACGGCGAATACGTGCTCAACCCGCACGTCGACGAGATGCAGGAATCGAAGCTCGACCTGATCGTCGCCGGCACCGCCGACGCCGTGCTGATGGTCGAGTCCGAAGCCAAGGAGCTCGGCGAGGACCTTATGCTTGGCGCTGTCATGTTCGGCCACAGGGGCTTCCAGCCGGTGATCGACGCGATCATCAAGCTGGCCGAAGTCGCCGCCAAGGACCCGCGCGACTTCACCGCGCCGGACTATTCCGCGCTTGAAGCCGAGATGCTGAAGATCGTCGAAGGCGAGCTTCGCGATGCCTACAAGATCACCGACAAGCAGAAGCGCTATGCCGCCGTCGACGCCGTCAAGGCGAAGGTCAAGGCGGCGTTCGCGCCGGCAGAAGGCGAGGAGGCCAAATACACGTCCGAACAGATTGGCACCGTGTTCAAGGAGCTCCAGGCCAAGGTCGTGCGCTGGAACATCCTCGACACCGGCTCGCGCATCGACGGCCGCGACCTGAAGACGGTCCGCAAGATCGTCTCGGAAGTCGGCGTCCTGCCGCGCACACACGGCTCGGCGCTGTTCACCCGCGGCGAGACCCAGGCGCTGGTCGTCGCTACGCTCGGCACCGGCGAGGACGAGCAGTATGTCGATTCGCTGACCGGCATGTACAAGGAGAAGTTCCTCCTGCACTACAACTTCCCTCCCTACTCGGTCGGTGAAACCGGCCGCATGGGTTCGCCCGGCCGCCGCGAAATCGGCCATGGCAAGCTTGCCTGGCGCGCCATCCGGCCGATGCTGCCGACCGCCGACCAGTTCCCCTATACGTTGCGCGTCGTTTCGGAGATCACCGAGTCCAACGGCTCGTCATCGATGGCTACCGTCTGCGGCACCTCGCTGGCGCTGATGGATGCGGGTGTGCCGCTGGCCAAGCCGGTCGCCGGCATCGCGATGGGCCTGATCAAGGAAGGCGAGCGCTTCGCCGTGCTCTCCGACATCCTCGGCGACGAGGACCACCTCGGCGACATGGACTTCAAGGTTGCCGGCACCGCCTACGGCATCACCTCGCTGCAGATGGACATCAAGATTGAGGGTATCACCGAAGAGATCATGAAGATCGCGCTCGACCAAGCCAAGGAGGGCCGTCAGCACATTCTCGGCGAAATGGCCCATGCGCTGTCCGGCGCGCGTGCCGAACTCGGCGAGTTCGCGCCGCGCATCGAGGTCATGCACATCCCGACCGACAAGATCCGGGATGTGATCGGCTCGGGCGGCAAGGTCATCCGCGAGATCGTCGAAAAGACCGGCGCCAAGATCAACATCGAGGATGACGGCACGGTCAAGATCGCTTCGGCCAACGCCAAGGAGATCGAGGCGGCGAAGAAGTGGATCCACACCATCGTCGCTGAGCCGGAAGTCGGTGAAATCTACGAAGGCACGGTCGTCAAGACCGCCGACTTCGGCGCTTTCGTCAACTTCTTCGGTCCGCGTGACGGCCTCGTCCACATCTCGCAGCTCGCCAATGATCGCGTCGCCAAGACCTCCGATGTGGTCAAGGAAGGCGACAAGGTCTGGGTCAAGCTGATGGGCTTCGACGAGCGCGGCAAGGTCCGCCTGTCGATGAAGGTCGTCGACCAGGCCACCGGCAAGGAAATCGCTCGCGACAAGAAGAGCGAAGGCGAAGAAAACGCCGCCTAAGCTGCATAGAGCCTGTTCCACCCCGATAGATCGGGATGGGCTCTATCTTTTTGTTTTGAGCATGATCTTTTCCGAAAACCGGATTCCACTTTTGGGATCATGCTCTAGCCATGCAATCGAAGCGGGCGCGCCGGAAGGTCGCGCCCGTTTTCATTTCAACAACAGCCCTGCAGTTCAAGAGTGGTGAATGTCCGCCGAGCCGCTGAAAACGCTTTTCCATCCTTTCGACGCCGGGGCTCTTTCCTTGCCGCGGAAGGGCGAACGCATTCTTTTTCTCGGCGCCGAGCCCGGCTTCCGCTTGCCCGAAGGCTTTGATGCCGAGCTTCATCTCGTCCAAGGCTTCAGGCCGCATTTTCGCGCCTTGCAGGCATCGGGCTTCACGGTCACGCCGGGAGTGGAAGGCGAGGCTTTCGACGCAGCATTTGTGCTCGCTGGCCGCCATCGCGGCCAAAACGAGTTGCGCGTCGCCGAAGCGGTCGAGCGCGTGACACCAGGCGGGTTGATCGTTGTCGCTGGCGGCAAGGACGATGGCATCGCCAGCCTGCGCAAGCATATCGGCGAGCTCGTGCCGCTCGAAGGCCACCTGCCGAAGCATCACGGCATTGCCTTCTGGTTTCGCCGGCCGGCCGATGTCGTCGCGGCAACGCTTCGCGCTGCCAATCCGGATTTGGTGGTCGAGGACCGCTTCCGCACGGCCCCAGGCATGTTTTCCTTCGACAAGATCGATGCCGGATCGAAACTGCTGATCGAAAATCTGCCCACCGATATGCGTGGCAGCGTTGCGGATTTTTGTGCAGGCTGGGGCTATGTCGCCGCCGAGGTCGCCGCCCGCTCACCTGGCATATCGGCGCTTGACCTATACGAAGCGGATTTCGAGGCGCTGGAGGCGGCGAAGGCCAATCTCGGCAATACAGGCGTGGAGCCAGGTTTCTTCTGGATCGATCTTTTGAGCGAGCCGGTCGAGCGCCGCTATGACGTCGTCGTCATGAACCCGCCCTTTCACCGCAGTCGGGCGACTGAGCCGGAAATCGGTGCCGGCATGATCCGCGCGGCAGGCAAGGCGCTGAAGCCGGGCGGCCGGTTGTTCATGGTGGCGAACCGGCAGCTTCCCTACGAACCGGTGCTGGCGGCCGCCTTCTCCAGCCATGCGGAGCTCGCTCGCGACGGTATGTTCAAGGTTTTCACGGCGCGGCGCTGAAATTCTGCGGGGCAGTCGGCGACACGTCGTTCATGCTATTCCCGTCCGCCGTCGGTCTGCTTCAACTCGTCAAGCGTCGGCATGGAGACAATATGATAGCCGGAATCGACATAGTGGATTTCGCCGGTGACGCCGGAGGACAGGTCGGACAGCAGATAGAGCGCGGAACCGCCGACTTCGTCGATTGTCACCGTACGGCGTAGCGGCGAGTTGCGCTGCTGGTAGGAGAACATGTGGCGTGCGTCGGAAATCCCGGCGCCGGCAAGCGTCCGCACCGGTCCCGCCGATATGCCGTTCACTCTGATGCCGCGCGGGCCATAGTCGTTGGCGAGGTAACGGACGCTGGCCTCCAGCCCGGCCTTGGCAACACCCATGACGTTGTAGTTCGGCATGACGCGAACCGAACCCGCATAGGTCAGCGTGATCATCGAGCCGCTGTCCTTCATCAACGTGGCGGCGTGGCGGGCAACCTCGGTGAAGGAATAGCAGGAGATCACCATGGTGCGGACGAAATTGTCGCGGCTGGTGTCGGCGTAGAGGCCTTTCAGCTCGTTCTTGTCAGAAAAGCCGATGGCGTGGACGATGAAGTCCAGCCCGCCCCAGGCTTTGCCCAAGGTCTCGAAGGTGGCGGCGACCGACGCGCTGTCCTCGACGTCGCAAGGCACCACCAAGGATGCGCCCAGTTTCTCGGCGAGCGGCTTGACCCGGCGTCCGAAGGCCTCACCCTGATAGGTGAAAGCGAGTTCAGCGCCATGTTCGGACAGTTTGCGGGCGATACCCCAGGCAATCGAATGATCATTGGCGACACCCATGACAAGCCCGCGCTTGCCCTTCATCAATCCGTCCATGGTCGGCAAATCCTTATGCGGAATAGCGCTGGAAGATCAGCGTTGCGTTGGTGCCACCGAAACCGAACGAATTGGACAAAACAGTGTCGATCCTGGCGTCGTCGATGCGCTTGCGCACGATCGGCATGCCCTCGAACTCCGGATCGAGGTTCTCGATATGGGCGCTTTCACCGATGAAGCCACCTTGCATCATCAGGATCGAGTAGATCGACTCCTGCACGCCGGCCGCACCTAGCGAATGGCCGGTCAGCGATTTCGTCGACGTGATGAAAGGCATGTTGTCGCCGAACACCTCGCGGATGGCGCCCATTTCCTTGGAGTCGCCGACCGGCGTCGAAGTGCCGTGCGTGTTGATGTAGTCGACAGGCGAAGAGGCGGTCGCCAGCGCCTGCCGCATGCAGCGCACCGCACCTTCGCCCGAAGGCGCCACCATGTCGTAGCCGTCCGAGGTCGCGCCATAGCCGACGATCTCGGCATAGATCTTGGCGCCGCGCGCCTTGGCCTGCTCGAGCTCTTCAAGAATCAGCACGCCAGCGCCGCCGGCAATGACGAAACCGTCGCGATCGACGTCGTAGGCGCGGGAGGCGACCGATGCCCTGTCGTTGAACTTGGACGACATGGCGCCCATGGCGTCGAACAGGTCCGACATCGTCCAGTCGAGATCCTCATGGCCGCCGGCGAACACCATGTCCTGCTTGCCCCATTGGATCAGCTCGTACGCATTGCCGATGCAATGCGCAGACGTCGAGCAGGCCGATGAGATCGAATAGTTGACGCCGTGGATCTTGAACCAGGTGGCAAGCGTCGCCGAAGCGGTCGACGACATCGCTTTTGGCACCGCGAACGGCCCGATCCGCTTGGGGCTGCCGTTTTTGATCGTGGTCTCGGCCGCTTCGACGATTGCACGGGTCGACGGTCCGCCGGAGCCCATCACGATACCGGTGCGCTCGTTGGTGATGTCGGTCTCGTCGAGGCCGGCGTCTGCGATCGCCTGGTCCATTGCGACATGGTTCCAGGCAGCACCCTGCGACAGGAAGCGCATAGCGCGACGGTCGATCATGCCCGACGGATCCAGCGTCGGCGCGCCCCACACCCGGCAGCGGAAGCCATGCTCGGCGAAAGAGTCGGAAAAGCTGATGCCGGATCTGGCATCATGCAGCGAGGTCTGCACCTCGTTGGCATTGTTGCCGATCGACGACACGATGCCGAGACCTGTGACTACGACCCGTCTCATTCGCAACTCCTTCCAGCGCGGACCCCGAAACCTGAATCAATTTCCGGAACGGAACCATGCGCAAAATTAAAGTGCCACAGCGTCCTTTAGACGTCCAAGACGTGGCACTGTAGGGTCTTCGCTCAGACGGCGGCCGATTGTTTGGACAGACCGACTTTCAGATCCGTTGCCGCATATATGGGCTCGCCATCTGCCTTCAGCCAGCCATCGGCGATGCCAAGCACAAGCCGACCGCGCATCACCCGCTTGAAGTCGACGCCATACTCCACCTTCTTGACCGAAGGCGTGACCATTCCTTTGAATCTCACTTCACCGGTCGACAGCGCCATTCCCTTGCCGGGTTCGCCGAGCCATCCAAGATAGAATCCCGTCAACTGCCACATGGCGTCCAGGCCCAGGCATCCCGGCATGATCGGATTGCCGATGAAATGGCAGGCGAAGAACCACAAATCCGGCTTGATATCGAATTCCGCGCGGATGAAACCTTTGTCGAACGCACCGCCGGTCTCGCTGATCTCGGTGATGCGGTCGAACATCAGCATCGGTGGATAGGGCAGCTGCGCATTTCCCGGTCCGAACAGCTCGCCGCGGGCGCAGGCAAGCAATTCGTCGTAGCCATAACTGGATTTCGAACCCGCCATCAATCTCGTCCCCGTGATCGTCCCGGGCGATAGGCGCCCTTGCTGATGGTTTCCTAACACAATCTGTTTGAGGCCGGAAACCGGCGTTTGCGCTTAACCTGCCCGTCTGCCCGGGTCAATGCGCGCTATTGATCGCATTCGGCCGACAGAATATATGTCAGGACATGTCCAGTTTCGGCAGATGCTCTATTTCTGCCATTTTGGACGTGTCTGAGGCGAAACGGTGAGCGCGACCGATAGATGGATCTGGGTTGCCGGAAGGATAATGTCACTGTGGACAAGCGGGTTCGCGAAGCCGGTCTGAGGCCGACACGCCAGCGCATCGCGCTGGCCGATCTGCTTTTCGCCAAGGGCGACCGCCATCTTTCGGCCGAGGAACTGCACGAGGAGGCGCTTGCCGCCGGCGTGCCGGTGTCTCTGGCCACCGTCTACAATGCTCTGCACCAGTTCACCCAAGCCGGTCTTCTGCGTATCCTCGCCGTCGAGGGATCGAAGACCTATTTCGACACCAACACCTCCGATCACCATCATTTCTATATCGAAGGCGAAAACAGGATCTTCGATATCGACAGCGGCCCGGTGACGGTCTCCAACCTGCCGGAACCGCCGGAAGGCATGGAGATCGCCAATGTCGATATCGTGGTGAGACTGCGTCCGAAACGCTGCGACTGACCGGCGCCTTATGAAAATCCTGGATTTGACGCTCCGGCTCGAATGGGTCGCCGTCGCGGTGGCAGCTCTTGTCTTCTATGCAATGGCCGGTGTTTCCTGGTGGCTGTTTGCTGTGCTCATTCTGGCGCCCGACCTGTCGATGCTGGGTTATGTGGCGGGGCCGCGCGTCGGGGCCGTTGCCTACAACGCCTTGCACATACTGATCTTGCCCGTTCTGCTGGCGCTTGTCGGCAGCGTTTTTGACAATGCAATGGCGACAGCTATTGCGCTGATCTGGATCGTCCACATCGCCATCGATCGTGCTCTGGGCTATGGCTTGAAGCTGTCGAGCAGTTTCCGAGATACCCATCTCGGCCGCATCGGCCGCTAGATCCTCCCGAACCGAAGATCAGCGAAACAAAATGTCGGATCCGGTGCTTGCAGCGCTGGCCTGATCTCCGGTTCGGAAACGTCAGTTCTTGACCTTTTCGCCGGGATAGGCACCCCAGACGAGCGACTGGGCGAGCCAGCCGGTATGGCCGTCGAAGGTCATTTCGCACCACTGGCCATCGCAGGACTTGATTGTGCCCATCACCCCCGGTTCGAGGATCGCGATGACGCCTGCATCTTTTGCAGGGTCGTCGAGGAGGTTGACGCGGGCGTCCTTGCCGCGCTGCCAGGGGGCGACGATCGCCGTGCGGCGGCCCGAAAGCAGCGACTGATTGATCCAGCCTTCCGAGCCGTCGGCATCGCGCACGCGGCGCCACGTATCGAACTCCTGGATGATCTCCATCGGCAGGCCTGGCTTCATATACATCCAGTCGACGGAATAGTTGACGCCCGGACCGACGCGCGAGTTGACGCGGCCGGATTTCAGGCTGACGAAGCGCGGCAGCGGCAAGCCGCTTGGTCCGAGCGTGACGCTCTGGGCGGGTGCCGCCGCACTTTGCGCCATCACCAGTGGGCTATAGATGAGAGCGCCGAGCAATGCTGCACTGAGGGTCAGGCGAAGCGACGCGAAACCAGACACTTTCGTTCCTTTCGGCGCCGGCCCATCGGCCTCGCGCCCTTTTTCTTTGTCTTCGGCGGAACCGCTTGTTACATGGATGATCGGTACCGCGATCGGCTCTCAGTTTCGCCGTTCTTGGTTAAAGAGGTCTCAACGAGATCGGGTTCGAGGAAACAATGGCAGGCAAAAAGAAGCCCCTCGTCGTTATCACGCGCAAGTTGCCCGACCCGGTCGAAACCCGCATGCGCGAGTTGTTCGACGCTCGGTTGAATGTCGAGGACAGGCCGATGACGCAGCCGGAATTGGTGGCGGCGGTCAAGGAGGCCGACGTGCTGGTGCCGACCGTGACCGATAATATCGACGCGGCGCTGATTGCCCAGGCCGGCGATAACCTCAAGCTGATCGCCAATTTCGGCAATGGCGTCGACAAGATCGATGTTGCGGCAGCGGCCAAGAAAGGCATCACCGTCACCAACACGCCGAACGTGCTGACCGAAGATACGGCCGACATGACCATGGCGCTGATGCTGGCCGTGCCGCGACGGCTGGCCGAAGGCGCCAACGTGCTGACCGGGGACAAGAAATGGGCGGGCTGGTCGCCGACCTGGATGCTCGGCCGTCGCATCTGGGGCAAACGGCTCGGCATTGTCGGCATGGGTCGCATTGGCACCGCCGTCGCCAGGCGCGCCAAGGCCTTTGGCCTCTCGATCCACTACCACAACCGCCACCGCGTGCTGCCGGCAATCGAGGACGAGTTGGAAGCCACGTATTGGGAAAGCCTCGACCAGATGCTTGCCCGCATGGACATTATCTCGGTCAATTGCCCCTCGACACCGGCAACTTTCCATCTGCTTTCGGCACGGCGGCTGGCGCTTCTGCAACCGTCCGCTTACATAGTCAACACCGCGCGCGGCGATATCATCGACGAGGAATCGCTGGTCAAGCTCATCCATGACGGCAAGATCGCCGGCGCCGGCCTCGACGTCTACGAGCACGAGCCGGCGCTGAACAGCAAACTGCTGAAGCTCGCCCACAAAGGCAAGGTCGTGCTGTTGCCGCATATGGGTTCGGCGACGCTCGAGGGCCGCATCGACATGGGTGAGAAGGTGATCATCAACATCCGCGCCTTCTTCGACGGCCATCGTCCGCCCGACCGTGTGCTGCCGCTGCGGGCGTGACCGGCCATCGTGCCAGCGAATTCTGGTCGCGGCAGCTGCCTGCTCGCTTTTGGATAGCGTTTGCTTACAAAAGCACCTTGCGCATGGTGATTGAGGTCGGCCGGTCGTAACCTTTGTGCGCTGTCCGTTCGGTTTCGCGAAAGCCGAGGCGGGCGAAGGCAGCGTGGTTTCCGGTCAGTTCGACCCGGGTCTGGAGCTCGATGGCGGTCCTGTTCTGGCTACGGGCAAGATCTTCGACAGCCTGCATCAGCCGTTTTCCGATGCCTTGTCCCTGAAGAGCCGGCACGACCGCGAGCTTTCCGACATAGAAGTCGTCTGCCCGCTCCAGGACGAAGACGCAACCGACGATCTCGCTTTCCTTCAGCGCCAGGAATCCTGTCTCCTCCAGCGCTTTAGCCCTAAGATTTTCGACGGTGAGCCGATGCGCCGAGGACGGTGGATCAATAACGCCGTCCATGAAGGCGAAGGCGCGCATGACCAGTGCCAAGACCTCGTCCCAACGCTCGAAATCGGCCCCAAGCTGCACAATGGAAACGTCGGCAGGCAGGCTCACAGGTTAGTTCGCTTGTAGCGGATCGTGTCGAAGCGTGCCGCCAGCGCATCGTAGAGCAGCAGTCGCCCGACCAGCGGCTCGCCAATCCCGGTGACCAGCTTGATTGCCTCCATGGCTTGCAGCGTCCCGATGACCCCGGTCAGCGCGCCGACAATGCCAGCCACCGTGCAGGACGGCACCAGTCCCGGCGGCGGCGGTTCGGGAAAAAGATCGCGGTAGCTTGGGTTCAACGTGCCGTCCGGGCCGCTTTCGAACGGCTTCAGCACCGTCACCGAGCCGTCGAAGCGGCCAACGGCGGCATGCACGAGCGGCCGGCTTTCCGCGGCGCAGGCGTCGGCCACCGCGTAGCGTGTCTCGAAATTGTCGGAGCCGTCAACGACGATGTCATAACGGGCGATGAGGGCAGGGGCGTTGTCCGCGGTCAACCTGAAATTGTGCTCTTCCACGACGACGTTTGGATTGATGCGGACGATCGCTGCCTTGGCGCTGTCGGTTTTCGCCATGCCGACATCGCCCGTGGCGTGGATCACTTGTCGTTGCAGGTTGGAAAGCGAAACGACGTCGTCGTCGACGATACCGAGTGTGCCAATCCCTGCGGCGGCGAGATATTCGAGCACCGGCGCTCCCAATCCGCCGGCGCCGATGACCAGCACCCGCGACCGCTTTAGCCGCTGCTGGCCGGCGCCGCCGATTTCGGGCAGCACGATGTGGCGGGCGTAGCGTTCGAGCTCTTCGTCGGTGAGGGCGGCTGTGATCATCGCCGGACCATATAACGGAGGAAAAAACTTGTCAGGCGTCAATGCATGCGGCCCAGAAATGCGCCATTGACGAAGTTCAAATGGTCGGCCTGACCTTGCCGTGATCGACGGTCAGGAACTGCGCGCGTCCCTTGAGGCTGTCAAACAACGCGGCATCGGTCCCGGTCATGAAAGCCTGGCAGTTCAGTTCCTCCAGGATCGAAAACAAGGCCGCGCGCCGGCCGCCGTCGAGATGGGCGGCGATCTCGTCGAGGAGCAGGATCGGCGTCATGCCCGACATCTCGCCGGTTAGCCGCGCATGCGACAAGACAATGCCGACCAGCAGCGCCTTCTGCTCGCCGGTCGAGCAGAGTTCGGCGGGCATTGCCTTGGGCCGGTGGCGCACTACGAGATCGGAACGGTGCGGGCCGTCGAGCGTGCGTCCGGCGGTGCGGTCGCGCTCGCGCCCTTCGGCGAGTATGCGCCTGAACCGTTCCTCGACGTCGACGGCCGGTGAAATGCCAACTTCGCCTTCCAGTTCCCCCGAGATGCCGATGTCGGCTTGCGGAAACGGTCCGTCGCCGGGCAGACGGTCGATCATGGCGGCGAGCAGGCGCACCAGTTCAGCACGCGCCGCGGCAATTGCCACGCCGGTCTCGGCCATTTGCATCTCGATCGCATCGAACCAGGCACCGTCGCGCGAACCTTCAGCGAGCAGCCTGTTGCGGCCGCGCATTGCCTTTTCGTACTCAAGCGCGCGCTGGCCGTGGCCGGGATCGATCGCCAACACCAGCCGGTCGAGGAAGCGCCGACGGTCGGCGGCCGGCCCAGGGAACAGGCCGTCCATGGCCGGTGTCAGCCAGACGACGCGCAGCCATTCCAGCATGTCTTCGGCTGAGCGCGCCGCCGCGCCATTGATCCGCACCCGCCTGCCGCCTTCGCCGGCGGTATCGCTGCCTGCAATCCCGGTACCGATCTCGACCTGGCCGTCCGGCCCGTCAAGCCGGGCATGTAGCGCAAAGCCACCGTCGCCGCCTTCGCGCGCCACCTCGGCATAGGGTGCGCGGCGCAGGCCGCGGCCTGGCGTGAGCAGCGAGATCGCTTCAAGCAGATTGGTCTTGCCGGCGCCATTGTCGCCGGAGAAAACCACAGCGCCGGGATCAAGGTCGATTGCCAGTGCCGCATAGTTGCGGAAATTCGTAAGTGTAAGCTTACTAATATGGGTTTGCTGCTGTTTTGCAGATCCGGTCACGACAGCAAGATGGCCCCGTTCGGGCCCTACACCCGCATCGGCATCAGCACGTAGAGCGCGGTCTCGTCGGCCATGTCGTGGATCAGCGTCGGGGAACCGGCATCTGCCAGCATGAACTTCGCCTCCGTGCCGGTCAGTTGCGCGGCAACGTCGAGCAGGTATTTGGCGTTGAAGCCGATTTCGATCGGATCGGACGAATAGTCGGCCGCCAATTCCTCGGTGGCGCTGCCCGAATCCGGGTTGTTGACCGCAAGCGTGACCTGGCCTTCGGCGATCGAAAGCTTCACCGCCCGGCCGCGTTCGGAGGAAATGGTCGAAACCCGATCGACGGCTGCGGCGAAACTTTGACGATCGATAATCAGCTTCTTGTCGTTGCCGGTCGGAATGACGCGCTGGTAGTCCGGGAAAGTGCCGTCGATCAGCTTGGAGGTCAAGATGACGCTGCCGATGGTGAAACGGATCTTAGTGTCCGACAGCTCGGTGGTCACTGCAACGTCGGGATCATCGACCAGCTTTTGCAGCTCGCTGACCGTCTTGCGCGGGATGATGACGCCAGGCATGCCCTCGGAGCCTGCCGGCGCATCGATCTCGGCGCGCGCCAGCCGATGGCCGTCGGTCGCGACCGAGCGCAACTTCAACTTGCCGCCGGTCTCGTGCGTGTGCAGATAGATGCCGTTCAGATAATAGCGCGTCTCCTCGGTCGAGATGGCGAACTGGGTCTTCTCGATCAGGCCCTTTAGCCCGACGGAATCGAGCCGGAAAATATGCGAGAACGACCCGGCTGAAAGTTCGGGAAAGTCGGACTGCGGCAGGCATTGGAGGCGGAAGCTCGAGCGCCCGGACGTCACCGTCATGGCGTTGCCGTCTTCGTCGGTCTTCAGCAGCACCTCCGCGCCGTCGGCGAGCTTGCGCACGATGTCGTAGAGCAGATGCGCCGGAACCGTCGTCGCCCCGCCACGCTCGACCTTTGCCGGCGTTGCTTCGGTCACCTCCAGGTCGAGGTCGGTTGCCTTCATTTCAAGGCTGGCCCCCTCGGCGCTGAGCAGCACGTTCGACAGGATCGGAATGGTGTTGCGCCGCTCGACCACGCGGTGAACATGGTTGAGCGACTTCAGGAGGTTTGACCGTTCCAGGATAACACGCATGACGAAACAGGCTCGCTTGAATGAATGAACGGGTCTCCGACAAGCGGCGCCCCGCGAAAGGTCTGAACAGGCTCAGAATCTGCGTAAACTGACAGGAAAAACCCGGCAAACGCAAGCCCGCGCTACCGGTTCGGGCCGGCTGCAAGGGCTTTCTCGGGATAAAAAGGCCGAAGTCCGCAAGCCGGCGTTTTTCGGGCCGTCAGGCCTGGTCGTTGATCAGCCTTCTCAGCAATTCGAGTTCCTGCGCCAGCGTGTTGTCGACGCCGGAAAGATCCTCGATCTTGCGGACCGCGTGCAGCACGGTCGTATGGTCGCGGCCGCCGAAACGCCGCCCGATCTCCGGCAGCGAGCGCGGCGTCATCACCTTCGACAGATACATAGCGACCTGCCGCGGCTTGACGATGGTGCGTGTGCGCCGGTTGGACAGAAGTTCGGTTTTCGACACGTTGTAGTGGCGCGCGACAATGCGCTGGATGTCCTCGATACGCACCCGCTTCGGCTCGCCCGAACGATAGATGTGGCCGAGGATCTCGTCGATGCGGTCGATAGTGATCTGCGGTTCGAAGGATTGGCGAAACAAAAGCTGGTTGAAGGCACCTTCGAGCTCGCGCCCGCTGCCGGTCACCGTGCGGGCGACGTGGTTGAGGATCTCTTCGGAAATATCGAGCGACGCATCGTCGAGCTTGGCGGTGGCAAGCCTGAGCTTGAGCATACCGATGCGCATGGCGAAATCCGGGGCCGACATTTCCAGCGCGACGCCGCCGTTGAGGCGCGAGCGGACGCGCGGCTCCAGCGATTCCAATTCCGACGGCGGCCGGTCGGCAGCGACCACCACTTGCTTGGCGCTGTCGAGCAGCATGTTGATCAAATGGCAGAATTCATGCTGGATCGACTTGCCCTGCAGGAACTGCATGTCGTCGATGATGAGGAGGTCGATGTCGCGCAGCTGTTCTTTCAGCGTCAGTGCGTTGTTGTCGCGGATCGCGGTGGCGAACCGCCACATGAAATATTCAGCCGTCAGATAAACGACCCGCGATTTCGGATTCTGCTTCAGCGATTCTGCGGCGATCGCCTGCAACAGATGCGTCTTGCCCAGCCCGACCGTCGCGTGAAGAAAGAGCGGATTGAAACGCACCGCGCTCGACTGCGATTCCGCGACCGCCTTGGCGGCGGCAAAAGCCACTCGGTTCGATGGTCCCTCGATGAAAGAGGTGAAAGTATAGCGTGGATCGAGCGGCGAACCGAGCACATTGTGCCGGAACTCGGTCTCTGCCGGCATCCCCGGGCGGGGTGCAGAGACCCGCTCGACCCTGCTGGGGCTCGCCGTGCCCGCAGAGAGCGCGGTTTGCGTCTGCCTGGTCATCTTGCGGGCCGGGGCCACTTCTGGCTCGACGCTGTTGCGGCCCTGGCGTGTGGCGGTGCGAACGACGATCTCGATCTTGAGGATCTCCGGATCCTCGTGCTTCCACAACTCGGCGATGAGATCGAGATAGTGGCCGTTGATCCATGAACGCAGGAATGCGGTTGGCACCGAGATGCGGACAATGCCCTTGGAGGATTCAGCGACCTTCATGCGCCCGAACCAGCTCGAATAGACCTCGGTTCCCAGACGCGCCTTCAGCTGGGCCTTGACCCGATCGAACTTCTGTTCAGCTTCATTGGAAGCCGCCATGTCGTTCCTTCCGATTAACGTTCCAGGAAATGGGAGGTCGCCCGTAAGCTCCCTTTCGATGCCGCCGCTTTGCATGATCGAGTTCCTTGTCTCTTGTACCTGTTTTCCGCCGGGGATGCGCCTCCTGCATCCATGTTTCCGGCGACCGTGTCTTCGCTGCGACACTATCGCCGCCGCCGGCTGATGAATCGCCTCGTTATCGGTCCGGCTCCAAGAGCCGATCCGCCTTGGTCATGTCAGGACAATAAAATGCCGTCCGGCGAAAAACCGCCGGCGCACCGTCAACCTGCCATGTACAATTACGCCAGTCCCCTACCGTATCGAAAAGACAAACCAACCCGTCCGCGGAGTTGAATCCGCGCTGTAAACTCTGCCAATTTGAGCTGGCCGGTTTCAGGCTGGTCAAGGGCCAAGGGCCCGTCCCTTCGATAGACAGACATTACCGAAATCGCTGTGGATAGGGCAAGGCCACCCCTAACGGATTTTTAAGGAATCTGACTAGCAAGGGGCGGTTCGGACGTCATGCTGCAACAACTGATTTTGACAAAGCCATTGTGATTCAAACCCTTTTCCGGCGAATATGAAAAAGGCCGCACAACGCGAAATTTTCTGAAATAATTCACTTGACAGCCAATTGTCGCCTATCGGCCGCAGCCGATGTGAACAAGCTGTGGATCACCATCGGTAAGCCTCTGAAAAGAAGCGGTAATCTGTGATGCTCGGAAATTTTCGCATTGGCGGTTTCGGCGGCTGCGAATATCAGCGGGCATGTATATGCCGGCAAAGCATTTCGAACTTTGAAATGCACGTGGAGCACCGTTTGCGGGCTTTCTTTTAAGTACTTGCCGGCAAACGAAAAAACCCGGCGCGATCGGCCGGGTTTTAGGAAGGGCAGTTCAGGGAAAAGTGTCTAGGCTGACAGCACCTTGACCCGCTGGGCCAGCCGCGACACCTTGCGCGATGCCGTGTTCTTGTGCACCACGCCCTTGGTCGCGGCGCGCATCAATTCCGGCTCGGCCACCTTGAAGGCAGCCTGTGCGGCCGCCTTGTCGCCGGCCGCGAGCGCCTCTTCGACCTGGCGGATGTAGGTCCGGACGCGGGAGCGGCGGTTCTTGTTGATCGCTGCGCGACGGGCGATCTTGCGCGTTGCCTTTTTGGCCGAGGAGGTATTGGCCATGGTGCCTCTCTTCTGATCTGGTAGGCGCTTGCGGGATACCGCGGGGCGCAAAAAACAAACGGGCAGCCACAGGGCCGCCTCGGTTGGTGCGGCTTATAGTTCAGCTTTTCCGGCGCGTCAACGCTGCAGCGCTTTCTTTTTGACCGGTGCCTTCGTCATTTCATCGGTTCGTGAAATTCGGCTTCCGCTTGCCGGTGAAGGCCGCCATGCCTTCCTTCTGGTCATCCAGCGCAAACAGCGAGTGAAACAGCCGACGCTCGAACCGCAGGCCCTCGGTGAGCGTCGTCTCATAGGCGCGGTTTACGGCTTCCTTTGCCATCATCACCGATGGCAAGGAAAAACCGGCGATCTTGGCCGCGGCCTTAAGCGCTTCCTCGATCAACTCGCCGGCTGGCACGACGCGCGAGACCAGGCCGGAACGCTCGGCCTCCGCTGCGTCCATCATTCGCCCCGTCAGGCACATATCCATCGCCTTCGACTTGCCGACGAAGCGGGTCAGTCGCTGCGATCCGCCCATGCCGGGCATGACACCCAGCGTGATCTCGGGTTGGCCGAACTTGGCGTTGTCGGCGGCGATAATGAAATCGCACATCATCGCCAGTTCGCAGCCGCCGCCCAGCGCGTAGCCCGCCACCGCCGCGATGATCGGCTTTCGTGCCCGCGTAAATTCTTCCCAGCCGACGAAGAAATCCTGCAGATAGGCATCCACATAGGAGATCGACTGCATTTCCTTGATATCGGCACCTGCCGCGAAAGCCTTTTCCGAACCAGTGATGACCATGGCGCCGATGTCGGCATTTGCGCCCATGCTGTTCACCGACGCGACCAGTTCCGCCAGCACTTGTGAATTCAGTGCATTGAGCGCCTGCGGCCGGTTCAGCGTAATCAGCCCGACCTTGCCGCGGGTTTCGACGATGATGGTTTCGTAGCCCATGCTTGCTCCTCCTCGCTTCTGGTTCAAGCCTGACAGGTCCGGCAGTGGAAGGTCGAGCGACCGCTTTGCACGATACGCTCGATGTGGCCGCCACAACCAGGCTTGGAGCAGGCCTCGCCCTCGCGATCATAAACCGCGAAGGAATGCTGGAAGTAGCCCAGCGATCCATCGGTCTGCATATAATCGCGCAACGACGAGCCGCCGGCGGCGATCGCATCGGCGACGACCGAGCGGATTGCCTCGGCCAGGCGTTCGTTCTGTTCTTTGGCTTTCTTGCCGGCTCTCGCGAGGGTGCCCGCTTCGCGCAGCGGTGACAGGCCGGCCCGCCAAAGCGCTTCCGAGACGTAGATATTGCCTAGCCCGGCGATCAGCCGTTGGTCGAGAAGTGCCGCTTTCAGAGGTGACTTGCGACCTTTCAGCAGCGAAGCGAGCAGCGCGCCGTCCAGTGCATTGCCTGTAGGCTCGACGCCTAATCCCGCCAGCATCGGATGCATGTCGGGCTCCCCTTCCGAAAACAGCATGAACCCGAAGCGGCGTGGGTCGTTGAAGATCACGCGAGAGCGGACGCCGGCAGGTGATGCTACATCGAAGACGACGTGATCGTGAGTGGTGTTTTTCGAACGTTCGTAGTGGAACGCGCCGGGTGTTGCGCTCTCGTCGGCCGTTTCGATGCGAAACGAACCCGACATGCCGAGATGGCAGATCAGCACAGGGCCGTTGTCCAGGTGCATCGTCAGATATTTGGCACGGCGGCCGAGCGCTGCAATCGTCTTGCCGGTCAGCCGCTCCGAAAATCTCTCGGGGAACGGAAACCGCAAATCGGGCCGGCGTGCCTCGACACCGACGATGCGGGCACCTTCAAGGACCGGCTGCAGACCGCGCCTGACTGTCTCGACTTCCGGCAGCTCAGGCATGGCCGCCTATCGTGGCATGGAAGGAGGTGCCGTAAGGGCCGCGCGCCAGCCCGAGATGTTCGGCCGCGGTTTCGCCGATGTCGGCAAACGTCGTCCTCAGTCCGATGTCTGCGCCTTTGAAACCCGGCCGTGTGCCGATAACCGGAATACGCTCGCGTGTGTGGTCGGTGCCGCGCCACGTCGGATCGTTGCCGTGATCGGCGGTCAAAATGAGCAGATCGCCTGGCCTCAGCCGTGCGAATGCCTCAGGCAGGCGCCGGTCGAAAGCTTCGAGTGCGGCGGCGTAGCCCGCAACGTCGCGCCGATGCCCGAACTCGGTGTCGAAGTCGACAAAGTTCGCGAAGACGAGGTCGCCGTCGCGGGCATCTTCCATGGCGCCAAGCGCTTTGTCGAACATCGCCATGTTGCCGGCAGCCTTGCGGACTTCCGAGATCCCCCGATGGGCGAAAATGTCGCCGATCTTGCCGACCGCGATAACCCGGCTGCCGCGCGCCGTCAGCCGGTCGAGCAGTGTCGGTTCCGGCGGCGGTACCGCATAGTCGCGACGATTGTGCGTTCGCTCGAACGTGGCGGCGGTTTCACCGACAAACGGCCGCGCGATGACGCGGCCGATATTCAGCGGATCGACCAGTCCGCGCACCACCTTGCAGAAGTCGTAAAGCCGTTCCAGGCCGAAATGAACCTCATGCGCGGCGATCTGCAGGACGGAGTCGACCGAGGTGTAGCAGATCGGCTTGCCGGTGCGGATATGGTCGTCGCCGAACCGTTCGATGATCTCGGTGCCCGGGGCATGGCAATTGCCGAGAATGCCGGGCACCTTCCCTTCGCGCACCATCGCTTCGGTCAACTCGGCTGGAAAGGCAGGAATCGTGTCCGGGAAATAACCCCAGTCGAAACGGACCGGCAGGCCGGCTATTTCCCAATGGCCCGACGGCGTGTCCTTGCCGCTCGAAACCTCCTGTGCCGCGCCGTGAAAGGCGGCGGCAAGCGGGGCACTGCCGCCGTTCTCGAACCTGAAACCCGTCGCCGTTGCCGCGGCATGGCCGAGGCCGAGCGAGAGCATGTTGGGTACCAGAAGCGGTCCGTCACGCAAGCCTTCGCGATCGGCGCGGCCTTCCGCGCAGGCCTGCGCGATGTGTGCGAACGTGTTGGAGCCGGTGTCGCCATAGCGCTCGGCATCGGCCGCGCCGCCGATGCCGAAGGAGTCAAGGACAAAAAGGAAGGCGCGTGCCATCGAAGGGTTCATCATTGCCTGTGTGTTGGCTCAGACATAGGGTTCCGTGCTGCCGTTGGCAATTCGGAAACCCAAACGGCACGGCTTGGCGCGCTGGTCCGGGAGAGACGAATCGCGGCATGGTCGATCTGCCGATGGAAATGCGCGGCATGGAGCTCGCATGAGGCCTGCCCTGAAAGCATTCGCTGCCGGACTGGCCTTGCTGCTGGATGCATCTTGCGCGGGCCCGGTGCGCGCCGATTGGCGCGATGGTATCGGAACGTTCCGTATCGGTATAGTCGCCGAGCCTGGCGCCGGCAACACTGTTCCAGGTCTGGCGCTGCTGACCGACGCCTTTACCAAAGCGCTCGGCATGAAGGTGGAGTTTGTCGTTGCCCGCGACTATGCGGCGTTGATCGAGGCGCAGGCCGATCGCCGCATCGAATATGCCGTCTATTCGGCAACTGCCTACGCCACCGCCTCCGAACGGTGCGGGTGTGTGGAACCTCTCGTGGCGCCGGTCGATTCGGACGGCGCCATCGGCATCCGCTCCGTTCTGCTGACGCGCGACGGCAGGGTTCCCGATCTGATGGCCATGGAAGTCCGTCGGGTCGTCATGGCGCCTTCCGACAGCGTCGGTGGTGCTTTGTTGCCGTTTGCCGGGCTGGCTGCAGACGGGGTCAACGTGGCGGAAGATGCACCGTTTTTGACCCACGCCAATTCGGCTGCCGCAGCTGAAGCGATGCTGGTCGACGGTGAGGCCGATGCCATATTCGGCTGGATGCCGGCTGTGGCCGACGGACAGCCAAACCCTCCTGGCGGCACGGTGGCGAGGCTCGAGGCCGCAGGGCTCTCGAAATCAGCGCTTCAGGTCGTATGGACGTCAGGCCTGCTGAGATATGGCCCGCACGCCGTCCGCAGCGATCTGGACCCCGAAGCCAAGCGCCGGCTCGCCGTGTTTCTCACCAATCTCAGATCAACCTCGCCGGACATTTACGATCTTCTGGAGCAGAAACATTCCGGCGGGTTCGCCGTTGCCGGTCCGAGGGATTATGTGCTGGCTGCGGCCATCGTGCACCTGGTCTCGGCCCGCGGTCTCAAGCAATAGCAACAGCCAGGTTAGCAGGTCTTAGGCATCAGCAATCGCTGCACGGAATGGTCGGGCTCCTGCGCGGCCGAAGATAATAAGTTTCGGCCATCGAAATCGAATTGAAGACCGAGCTTAACCCAAACCGGCTTTGGCCGTCCGCCGACCAGGTGATGATTGGCTTGTAGGCGAGGTCGCTTTCGACGCGAATGAGGAAAGTGCCTTTGATCTTGAGCGCGCTCGGGACCGTTGTGGCGGAGTCCTTGACGGCGTCGACGCTAGAGACGCCATCGACCACTTTGCGCGACCACACGACCAGGACTTTCGGCGTCGTCTCGTTCGTCACCTGTATCGCCGTGATGATGATCTTCGGTTTCGAGCGGTTGTAGGGCTGAAGCGTGGAACTGCCGATCGCCATGATGGCATCGAGATCTGCCGCCTTGATGGTCTGCTGCTGCGTGACAAGGTCCGCTACCATGCTGCCGATGCGGCTGACCTTCTTGCTGGTCTCGATGGCTTGCGAGGCCTCCATGGTCATAAAGTACATGATCAACAGGACAGGCACGATGAGGGCAAACTCGACAGCCGCAATACCGCGGCGGTCCGAGCAAAGCCGGATTGCTCTTGTACAAATCTCTGCGATGCCCAGCTGTGCCCCCGCACGAATCATGGCTTTGCCCTTTTCAAGCGACTACGCGGTTCAGTTGTCGAACGGCTCGTTCTGCCAAGTGATCGAAGCGAAATGCAGCGTTTTGCCGTCCTTCAGATTGGCCATCGACTTGGCCATGAAGTCGGTCATCACCGGCCATTTGTAAAAAACCCGCAGCATGTTTCTCGACTCCGCCAGGCCCGGTGCGACCGTGAAGGTCTGCGTGCTCGTGCCCTTGGTCAGCACGACATCGCCGTCCTGGATCTTGAAACCGGCCAGCGCCGCATCGGCGAAGGTCGGATATTCGCGCAAATCCACCAGCAATCCGGGACAGGTCTTGGCGACCATGATCTCCAATTTGGTGCAGATCATATCCCGCAGCTTGGTCCCGGACACATCGGCAGGTCTTAGCTGGCCGGTACGCAGCTGGCGCGCGATGTCGTCTGTGGCGTTTGCCATCACTTCTTGTGCGCCAAATGAAATGCAGCTCTCCAGGATGGCGAAGACGAGAAGCGCGAAGGGAATTGCAAGCATGGCGAATTCGATCGCCGTGCTTGCGCGTCGGTCGCCCAAAAACCGTCCGGGAAAGCCTGCTCGTCCTGCCTTGCTCATGTCCTCTACCCGCCGATTCCGGTTCTGTATCGGACCCAGCATTAGTCGGAACCGATTGAAGTCCGGTTGGAATGACCGTTAAATTCGGCGGGAAGGCCTTAACCGGCCGATAACCGAAGCGCGTTCCCGCAAAGGCGGAGAGGTCGGCTAGCTAATGCCCGGCGCTCATCTCGGCTTCAGAGGCCTTCTCGGCATCGCTCTTGTACGAGCTTTCGCAATATGGCGCGCAGGACATGGTCTGTACTTCGGCACGTCGATAGATGCGCACCGACGACGCTGCCTGGCGCACGACGGTGATTTGCTCATCGATGATCGGGTTGCCCTCCTGATCGAGGACAACCAGATTGGTGACGCCAAATCCCTTGCCGGTCAGCACGATCGTCGATGCGTCCTGCACGGAGGCGTCGGCGATCGCCGGATTGCCGACGACAATCGTATCGGCGGCGCGCGACAATTTGACGATCTTTGCCTGGTTCATCGTGACTTCGATGCCGGCGCCGGCCATCGCTGGAACAGCGAAGGCCGCCGCGGCAAGAAGCGCCGCAACTGGAAATAACGATCTCGGCCCGGCCATTGAGGCGCTCCCCGGCAGCAACAAACTGTTCAACAGAACATGAACGAGATTGGTGAACCAACCGTTAAGCGGCTGGAGGTCATGATTAATCCGGAACCGGCATTGGGCTAGCTGGCACGGCTCAAAGGCGTTGCCGAATTGCGCCTTTCGCGGCCTTTGTCAGCCAGTGCGTCCAGTGGCCGGTATTTTAGTTCTGGGTTAACCACGCAATGTCATCGAAGCGCGAAAGGAATCAGTAAGCCTGTTTATTAAGTCGATTGAAACAGCTTCGCGCTAGATTCGCAGCATCCGATCAGCCACCAAGAGAAGTTGACGGAAGTGCTGTAACAATTGGAGTAGGAGCTCGAATGTCTAACCTTATCGCACGTTTTGTGAAGGACGAATCCGGCGCGACCGCTATCGAATACGGTCTGATCGCCGCTCTTATCGCGCTCGCCATCATGGTCGGCGCCGGCTCGCTCGGCAACGCGCTGAATGCCAAGTTCGACAAGATCGCCAGTAAAGTCAACGGTTCGTAACAGACAACAACATTCGGTTGTTTCCAATAAGGGCCGCCGCACTGGCGGCCCTTATTTAGTCCTACGCATGATTTGAAATTTAGACCTCATCAATCGTTAATCGAACATGCCTAGGCTGGGACCAGGTACAGTTTGACCATAGGCGCCACGCCCATGCTTGAAGCAGTGATCTTCGTCGTCTTTCCGTTCTGCATGCTTTTTGCCGCGATCTCCGACATGCTGTCGATGACGATTGCCAATCGCGTGCCCGTCCTGCTCGTCGTTGTCTTCGCCTTGGTTGCGCCTTTGACCGGCGTGGACTGGGCCACCTATGGCTGGCATTTCGCCGCCGGCGGCCTGGTTCTTGCTGTGACGTTCGGCCTGTTCGCCCTCGGCGGCATGGGGGGCGGCGACGCCAAGCTCCTGGCCGCCACTGCCGTATGGATGGGACTGAACATCCATCTCGTCGAGTATCTCGTCGCCTCGACATTCATCGGCGGTCTGCTGACGCTTGCCATCCTCGCCTATCGAAAATCGCTGCTTGCCGCCGTCACAAGCCATAATCGGTTCCTGCGCCATTTCGCAGATGAAGCGACCGGCGTTCCGTACGGCATTGCGCTTGGCATTGGGGGTCTGCTTACCTATCCGGACTCGCCATTGATGGCCTGGGCACTCACCAGGCTTGCCGACTGAATTTGCTTACTGTGTTGGCGCCGGGGCAGGCGAGTTGCCCACGCCTTTCGTTCGGGCCGGGCTTGGTCGCTCTAATTTATGTAAACCTTAAATTAATCACGATCGTAAGTATAACATTAACCTTGTTTTGACGATTGCCGCTGCAAAGTCCGGCTTGGCGAGGTGGATTGCCAAGGGCGAGGTTCGGACAGATGCCAGCATCCCGATTGATTATTCTGAGCGTGGCGATAGCCGCGGCCGGTGGTGCAGGCTATGTCGCGAAGAACATGGTCGCGGCTCCGCCGCCTCCGATTGTCGATTCCGGTCCTCAGGCGCCGGCGATCGCGCTGCAGGACGTGCTTGTTCTTTCCGGCGACGTTCCGATGGGCAGCCCGCTTGAAAACAACATTTCCTGGGAGTCATGGCCGTCCGCCGGCATCAACGCAAATTTCATCACCCGCGCCGCCGAGCCTGAAGCGCTGGACAAGCTGAAGGGCGCCGTTGCCCGCGTGGCGCTCTATGCCGGCGAGCCGCTGCGGCGCTCGAAGCTGATCGGTGAGGGGCAAAGCTTCATGTCGTCGATCCTGCCCTCCGGCATGCGGGCCGTCGCCACAAGCATCTCGGCCGACACTTCGGCCGGTGGCTTTATTCTTCCCAACGATTTCGTCGACGTCATCATGACCCGCAGAGCCGATACCGCCAATGGCGGTGGTCCGGGCTTCACGACGGAAACCATCCTCAAGAACATTCGCGTCCTGGCGATCGACCAGACCATTCAGGAGGACGAGGAAGGCAAGAAGACCAGGGTCGGCCAGACTGCCACACTGGAACTGACGCCGCAGCAGTCCGAGATCATCACCGTCGCGCAGCAGATGGCGGATCGCCTGACATTGGCTCTGCGCTCGATCAAGGACAGTCAGGACAAGAATCTGAGCGAGGCCGATTATCTGGTTTCCGGCAATGGCCGGCGCGGGACGGTGCGGTTGATCAAGTCGGGCGAAGTTTCCGAAGTGGGGGCGAGGAAATGAGGCTAAAAACCAAACTGCCAGTCACCCTGGCTGCGGCGATCGGCCTGTTCATCCTTGGCACGAATGCATATGGCATACTGGACGCCAGTGCGGCGAGCAATGCCAGGGTCACGGCTTCGACCGCCACCCAGCGAGTGAAGCTTGGGCTCAACAAATCGGTGGTCATCGACCTGCCGAGCGACGCCTACGATATTCTCGTCGCCAACCCCGCGGTAGCCGACGCGGTGACCCGCACCGCCAGGCGCATCTATCTGTTCGGAAAGGCGGTCGGCGAGACCAACATCTTCGTCTTTGGCCCGAATGGCGAGCAGATCGTCAGCCTAGATCTGGCGGTCGAACGCGACGTTGCCGGGCTGGAGGATTATATCAAGCGCTTCATCCCGTCATCGGAGGTCAAGGTCGAGTTGCTGAACGACAACGTCGTTCTGACCGGAACCGTGGACACTCCTCTGGACGCCAAGCGCGCGCAAGACCTGGCGAACATCTTCGTGTCCGGCGGCGAGGCGACCACGGGACAATATTCGCAGACCGCTGCCGGCGGCTCGGCAGAAGCCGGCGTCGCCATCGACAATCCGGATGCCGAGCGCCGCGTCAGCCAGATCGTCAACCTGCTGCAGATCATCGGCGACGACCAGGTGACGTTGAAGGTGACAGTTGCCGAAGTCAGCCGCTCGGTGATGAAGCAACTCGGCGTCAACATGATGGGCGACGGCAGCAGCAACGGTATTAGTTGGAAGTCCTTCAGCACCCCCGCATATGGATTGGGAAAACCACTGTCGCAATTTTCGGGGGCCTCGATCGGCACCTCGACGCTTCAAGCATACATAAACGCTATGGAGCAAAGCGGCGTCATGAAGACGCTGGCCGAGCCGACTCTCACCGCCGTTTCGGGCGAGAAGGCGACGTTCAAGGTCGGCGGCGAATTCAATATCATCACCGGCCGATCAAGCAACGTTTCAAACGACAATCAAACGGGCCAGACTACCTACGAGCACGAACGCCTTGAATATGGAATTGGGCTCGAATTCCAGCCGGTCGTGCTCTCGGCGGGCCGCATTAGTCTTAAAGTGAGGACATCGGTTTCGGAACCCACGACCGAAGGCGCCTCAGTGCTCGAAGGCGTTGGTGACTTGCCCGGCACCACTTTTCTGTCGATCCGCAAACGCTTGGCCGACACTACGGTGGAACTGCCCTCCGGCGGTTCCATGATGATCGCCGGTCTTGTCCGCGACGACATCAGGCAGGCGGTCGCCGGGCTGCCCGGCCTGACCAAGATACCGGTGCTCGGCACGCTGTTCCGCAGCAGGGATTTCGTCCGCAACGAGACTGAGCTCGTCATCATTATCACGCCCTATCTGGTGAAGCCGGTGGCGCGCAACGAGCTTGCCAAGCCGGATGACAATTTCAACGCCGCCAGCGACGGCGCCGGCATGTTCCTTGGCCGCGTCAACCGTGTCTACGGCACCATGCAGACCGACAAGCCCAATGGCCGTTATCACGGCGTTGTCGGCTTCATCTACAAGTAAGCGGGGAAGCGGACATGTCTCAGTCAGCATCGAAGACAAGGGCGATCACCGCGGCGATGCGGTCCGGCCGCTCGCGGATCTGGCGGCCGGCCGTTCCGCTCCTGGCAATCGCGATCGCGGCATCGCTGGCCGGGTGCGCCAATCGCGACAGCGTCACGGTCGGTGCCATACCGGACGACTATCGCACCACTCATCCGATCGTCATCGCCGAGAAGATCCAGAAGATCGACCTTCCGGTCGGCGCCGGCGACCGGGGCATGACCAGATCCCAGCGCGACACGCTCCTGGGTTTCCTGGACGGATACGACAAGAGCGCCGCTCCGGTGCTGACGATCGAAATCCCGAGCGGTTCGGCCAACGAGATCGCAGCGGCTGCGGCCGGCCGCGATTTCGCCAGGCTTGCCATTGCCAGTGGTATCAGCCGCAACCGGATTGCGATGCGATCCTATCAGTCCGTTTCGGCCGAAGCGTCCGCGCCGGTCCGTGTCGCCTTTGTCTCGGTGAAGGCCCAGACGGATAAATGCGGCCGCTGGCCCGAAGACCTGCTGGAGACTTCGGAAAACAAGCACTATGCCGATTTCGGTTGTTCGTATCAGAACAATCTTGCCGCCCAGATGGCCAATCCGGCCGATCTGATCGGGCCGCGCAAGCAGACACCCATCGACGCGGCAAATCGGAGCGGAGTGATCGACATCTATCGTGACAGAGGTATTTCGGATGAATTCCTCGGCAATTCGGAAGTCGAATATTAACGAGTGTTGAGGCTCAACAGACCCTAAGCCGCGCAAGTCACGGAAAGAGATGACAATGAGCAATCTTGCCTATGACACAGAGGTAGCAGGCGGCGAAACCTCGGAACAGGATATTGCCGCGATGCAGGCGTTGCGGCCGATCCCACGCATTTCGATCCAGGCATTTTGCGAGACCGAAGGCGTAGCCAATCCGGTCGAGCGCGCCGGCGAGGATCGCCGCATGGCCAAGGCCCATCTGAAAGTGCATATGGGGGGCATCCCCACCGCTATCGAATTCTACCAGTCGGCGCCGACACCGAACCTGATCCTGCTTGAATCGCGCAGCGAGCCGAAGCTGTTGCTGGAACAGCTCGCCCAGCTCTCCGAACATTGTGATCCGAGTTCCAAGGTGGTGGTTGTTGGCCACTACAACGATGTCGGCCTGTACCGCGAACTCATCCGTTCGGGCATTTCCGAATATGTCATTGCGCCGGTATCGATGGCCGACATCGTCAGCGTGGTGTCCTCGATCTTCGTTGATCCGGAAGCTGAGCCAATCGGCCGCTCGATTGCCTTCATCGGCGCCAAGGGCGGCGTCGGCTCCTCGACCGTAGCCCATAATGTGGCCTGGGCGATGTCGTCCCTTTTCAAATCCGAAGTGGTTGTCGCCGATCTCGACCTCGCCTTCGGAACGGCCAACATCAATTTCGACCAGGACCCGGCGCAAGGCATTGCCGAGGCGGTCTTCTCGCCGGAACGCGTCGACGAGGTCTATCTAGACCGGCTGCTCGCCCAATGCGCCGAGCACCTGTCGCTGCTTGCGGCACCTTCGACCCTGGAGCGGGTCTATGATTTCGATCCCGACGCTTTCACCCAGCTTATCGACATAGCCCAGCGTAGCGCGCCGCTCCTCGTACTCGATGTTCCTCACGTCTGGGCCGGCTGGACCAAGAACACGCTGGTAAAGGCCGACGAGATCGTCATCACGGCGACGCCCGAACTGGCCAATCTGCGCAACACAAAGAACCTGGTCGACATGCTGAAGCGGCTTCGTCCGAACGATCCTGCGCCAAAGCTTGTGATCAATCAGGCGGGTGTGCCGAAACGTCCCGAGATTACGCCGTCCGACTTCTCCGAATCGCTCGGCCTATCGCCGATGTCGGTCATCCCATTCGAGCCGCTTTTGTTCGGAAATGCCGCCAACAACGGACGTATGCTCGGTGAAATGGATGCCAAGAGCCCGGTCGTCGCCTTGATCAACGAGATCGCCCATGTGCTGACAGGGCGCAGCGAAATTAAGGTGAAGAAAAAGGCTGGCCTCGGCAACCTGCTCGGCAAGCTTTCGGGCAACAAGAAGTGACGCCTCAGCGGTGGAATTGGTAAGCGATTATGTTTGGTAAAAGAGGCAGCGACGACGGCAACCGGACCATCCCGGAATTCCGTCAGCCAGCACCCACGCCTGCAGCGCCGGCGGCCGCGAACCCTGTGGAAGCGGCGGTAGCTGCCAGGCCCGCGACACTGCCGCCGTCCGGCGCGCCTGCCGCGCCGCCGGTTCGCCGTGCGGTCGAGCCGCCGCCATTGGCGCCGGAGCCGAAAAGGCTTCAGCGCGAGCGCAGCGAGAGCTATTACGACACCAAAAGCCAGGTCTTCTCCGCACTCATCGACACGATCGACCTGTCGCAGCTCGCCAAGCTCGATCCCGAAAGCGCGCGCGAAGAAATCCGCGACATCGTCAACGACATCATCGCGATCAAGAATTTCGCGATGTCCATCGCCGAGCAGGAAGAGCTTCTCGAGGATATCTGCAACGACGTTTTGGGCTACGGGCCGCTGGAGCCACTGCTTGCCCGCGACGATATTGCCGACATCATGGTCAACGGTTCCAAGAACGTCTACATCGAAGTCAACGGCAAGGTCGAGCAGACCGGCATCCGCTTCCGCGACAACCAGCAGCTCCTCAACATCTGCCAGCGTATCGTCAGCCAGGTTGGCCGCCGCGTCGATGAATCAAGCCCGATTTGCGACGCGCGTCTTCCTGATGGCTCCCGTGTCAACGTCATCGCACCGCCCTTGGCCATCGACGGCACCGCACTTACCATCCGCAAGTTCAAGAAGGACAAGCTGACACTCGACCAGCTGGTCAAGTTCGGCTCGATTTCGCCGCAAGGGGCCGAGATTCTCAAGATCATCGGCCGTGTCCGTTGCAACATCGTCATCTCGGGCGGTACCGGCTCCGGCAAGACGACGCTGCTCAATTGCCTGACCAACTATATCGACCGCGATGAACGCGTCATCACCTGCGAGGACTCGGCTGAGCTGCAATTGCAGCAGCCGCATGTGGTGCGTCTCGAAACCCGTCCGCCCAACCTCGAAGGCGAGGGCGAAGTGACCATGCGCGACCTGGTCAAGAACTGCCTGCGCATGCGGCCCGAACGCATCATCGTCGGTGAAGTGCGCGGACCCGAAGTGTTCGACCTCCTGCAGGCGATGAACACTGGCCATGACGGGTCGATGGGAACGATCCACTCGAACAGCCCGCGCGAATGCCTCAACCGCATAGAGTCGATGATCGCCATGGGCGGCTACACGCTGCCGCAAAAAACCGTACGCGAAATCATCGTCGGCTCTGTCGACGTGATCATACAGGCCGCACGCCTGCGCGACGGATCGCGGCGCATCACCCACATCACCGAGGTGATCGGCATGGAGGGCGACGTCATCATCACCCAGGACATCGTTCTCTATAACATCAAGGGCGAGGACGCGAACGGCAGGCTGCTGGGCGAGCACGTGTCGACTGGCATCGGCCGTCCGCATTTCTGGGAGCGCGCCCGCTACTATGGCGAGGAGCAGCGCCTCGCCGTTGCGCTCGAGGCGATGGAGAAACGCGCTGACTGATCCGTCTGGAAGCGTGGGGGCCAGGGTCGATGTTTGGAATTGACGGCACCGTATTGGCATTCGTCGTGCTCGCCGGCTTCAGCGCTGGCGCGGTGGCCTATGCTTTCCTGGTCAACCGGATCAGCACCGAAAAGCAGGTCGGCAAGCGGCTTGAATCGATCAAGACCGCCGAGACGGATCGTTCCGTCGTCAAGGCTTCGCGCGATCGCGTGGCGGAAGCGGCCAAGCGTCGCAAATCCGTCCAGGATTCGCTGAAGGATCTCGACCAAAAACAAAAGTCCAATCAGAGCTTGGTCAAGAAACCACCGCTGAAGATCCAAATCCGTCAGGCCGGCATGAAGATCTCGCTTGAGCGCTTCTATGTCTACTCGGCGGTCTGCGGCATCGTCTTGACGGCTCTTGCCTATTTCATCGGCGCGCCGCTGCTGGTCTTGCCAGGCGCGCTGCTGGTAGGCGCCTTGGGTCTGCCGCGCTGGTTCGTCTCGTTTCTCCGCGCGCGCCGGGTCAAGGCATTCCTCAACGAATTTCCGAACGCGCTCGACATCATCGTGCGTGCGGTAAAGTCCGGCCTGCCGCTGAACGACGCCGTGCGCCTGATCGCCATTGAATCCCCCGAGCCGGTCAAGACCGAGTTCCGCCGCATCGTCGATTCGCAGCAAATGGGTTTGTCGATCCCCGACGCGGCCATGCGCATGCCCGAAACAATGCCGTGCACCGAGGCGAGCTTCTTCGGCATCGTCATCCAGATCCAGTCTCAGGCCGGCGGCAATCTTTCCGAAGCGCTGGGCAATCTTTCGCGCGTGCTTCGCGACCGCAAGAAGATGAAGGCCAAGGTCCAGGCGTTGTCCATGGAAGCCAAGGCATCCGCCGTGATTATCGGCGCGTTGCCTTTCGTCGTTGCCTTTCTCGTCTATTTGACGAGCCCGAACTACATCATGCCCCTATTCACTACCAGCACCGGCAATCTGATCCTCGGTTGCTCCGGCGTCTGGATGTCGATGGGTATCCTGGTGATGCGCAAAATGATGAACTTCGAAGTCTAGGATTTGCGTGCATGACCGATCACGTCATCAAAACCCTCACCGATCCGTCTCTGCTGATTGCACTGCTGGTCGGCATTGCGGTGTTTGCGACCGTCTTCACGCTGCTGCCCGCCTTTGGCGGGAACCAGCTCAAGGCGCGCATGAAATCCGTGGCGCTGGAGCGCGATGATCTGCGCGCCAAGCAGCGCGCGCGGCTGGCAGTCGAAGCCGACCGCCGCCGCAAGGGCCTGCGCGAAGAACAGTCGGTCGGCATGCGCAATATTGTCGATCGCCTGGATCTCAGGCGTGCGCTGGCGGATGAAGGTACCTTGCAGAAATTGAAAGTGGCGGGTTTTCGCGGGCAAAATCCGCTGACGCGCTTCCTTTTCTTCCGTCTCGTCCTGCCCTTTGTCGGCTTTGCATTGGCGGCGATATATCTGTTCGTGCTCGGAGGACTGCCCGAGCAGCCGCTTTTCGTGAAGCTGTTCGTTTGCATCGTGGTTGCCTATGCGGGGTTCTACGCGCCGGTGCTCTACGTCAACAACCGCGCTACCAAGCGCAAGCAGTCGATTCAGATGGCGTGGCCCGACGCGCTCGACCTGTTGCTGATATGCGTCGAGTCCGGCATGTCGGTGGAAGCAGCGCTTCGCAAGGTCGCCGATGAGATCGGCGCGCAATCGGTAGCATTGGCGGAAGAATTCATCCTGACCAACGCCGAACTTTCCTATCTGCAGGAACGCAAGCAGGCCTACGAGAACCTTGCAAGCCGCACCGGCCTGGAATCCGTCAGGTCGGTGTCCCAGGCGCTGGTCCAGGCCGAGCGCTACGGCACGCCCGTGGCGCATGCGCTGCGCGTGCTTGCGGGAGAGAGCCGCGACATGCGCATGAATGCCGCCGAAAAGAAGGCGGCCGCGCTGCCGCCGAAGCTCACCGTGCCGATGATCCTGTTCTTCCTCCCGGTGCTGTTCGCTATTATTCTGGGTCCCGCCGGCATCCAGGTGAGTCAGCGCGGCATCTTTGGCGACCAGCCGAAATCCAGCAGCGAGTAGCGCCAGCCGCGTCGCCACAAACGCTGAAATGATTCAAAGCCGTGCTGCCGGTGCAGCGCGGCTCCTTGCGGTTGACATGTTGCGGAATTCTCGCACCAGTTCGGCGCTTGAAGCGGTCAGTTGGTGGCGGGCTTTGCCTTGTCCTGGTCCTTGAGCTGGCTCCAGGCATTCTGCTGCGCCAGCATCTGGCGAAGATAAGCGACATTTGCCTGTGCCTGTTCCGGCGACAGCTCCTGCGAGGCGATCTTCTCGGCCTCCTCGAAACGGCCCTGTAGACCGACGACCAGCGCCAGGTTCTGGCGGACGCGGCTGTCGGCATTCGGCTGCTGGGCGGCCGAGCGCATATAGGTTTCGGCCGTGCGCAAATCGCCTTCCAGCACGTACGACATGCCGAGATTGGAAAGGATCGACGGTTCGTTCGGCTTGAGATCCAGCGCCTTGCGATAATCCTGGCGCGCCTCGTCCTTTTGGCCGAGCTGGTCGAGAATGGCAGCTTCTGCCGATACCAGTTTCCAGTCAGGATATTCGGGGGTCTGCGCGCGGCGCACGGCATCGAGAGCCGGCTCGAACTGTCCGTTGGCGGCAAGCGCCTTGCCATAGGCGGCGAGCACGTCGCGATCCTTCGGCAAGGCAATCGCCAGCTTGCGCATCACCGCAAGCGACTGGTCGGCGTCGCCGTCCATCTGCAGCGCCGCGGCATAATTTGTCGCGATCCGCTTGTCGTTGGGGTTTTTCGAGTAGGACTGCCCGAGCGCCATCGTGGCATTGTGCAGTTCGCCCGCCGACATTGTTTCCAGCGGCTTGCCGCTTGAGCGAGAAATCGAACCTGTCGTCAACTTGCTGGTTCCGCAGCCGGCAACGCCTGCAGCAAGTGCCACCATCAACGCCGTGGTGATCAGCTTTTTGGCAGTGGCGTTCATCCTGCGGTTGGTCGGCATCGGTACCAGGGCTCCGTTCATGCGGGTGACCATTTACGGGGTCATCTTCCCTCCCGCAGAAATATTCTGTTAACCCTAATGGAGAGTTAAGAAACGCCGACTCAGAGGCTGGAGACCAGCGAATGCCCGTCGAACTTGTCGAGAAAAAATTGAGCAATGCGCTGCCGGTCCATCTGGTGGCAAAGAACGCTCTGAAGGCGGCCGGACTTGCGCCATCCTCGGTCGCCTGGGCCAAGGCCAACGGCTTTTCCGGTGAGGCCGGCAGGACGCTGGTCGTGCCTGACGACAACGGCGCGATTGCCGGAGCCCTGTTCGGCACCGGCAACGGCGAGGGCGCACTGGCCGTCGGCGCACTGGCGAGAGCTTTGCCCGAAGGCGACTGGCATTTTGCGTCCGCACCGGCCGAGCCGGAGCTTACGGCACTCGCGCTGGCGCTGGGCAGCTATGCCTTCACCCGCTATGGCAAGAAGCCCGGCAGGACGCTGCGCTTCGCGCTGCCGCCGGGCGCCGACGCCGCCCGCGTCAGACGCATCGCCGATGGCGTTTTCCTGGCGCGCGATCTGGTCAACACGCCGACCAGCGATATGGGCCCTGGCCAGCTGGAGAAAGCCGCCCGGACCTTGGCCGCGACGCACAAGGCCGAAATATCGGTGACCAAGGGTGACGATCTTCTCGCCGCCAACTTTCCGATGATCCACGCCGTCGGTCGGGCTTCTGCCGACGCGCCGCGCCTGATCGACATGATTTGGGGGCCGAAGAATGCCCCCAAGGTGACGCTGGTCGGCAAGGGCGTCTGCTTCGATACAGGCGGTCTCGACATCAAGCCGTCCTCGGGCATGCTTTTGATGAAGAAGGACATGGGCGGCGCTGCCAACGTGCTCGGCCTCGCTTCCATGATCATGGCCGCCAGGCTGAAGGTCCGGCTGCGCGTGCTCATCCCCGCTGTCGAGAATTCGATTGCCGGCAACGCCTTCCGGCCCGGCGATGTGCTGGTGAGCCGCAAGGGCATCACCGTCGAAATCGGCAACACCGACGCCGAAGGGCGGCTGGTGCTCGCCGATGCCCTGACCTTGGCCGATGACGAAGAGCCGCAGATGCTGGTCGACATGGCAACCCTGACAGGCGCTGCGCGTGTTGCGCTCGGCCCCGACCTGCCGCCCTTCTACACCGTTGACGAGGCCCTTGCATCCGAGCTGGCAGATGCCTCCGTCGCAGTGGAGGATCCACTATGGCGCATGCCGTTGTGGAAGCCCTATGACGCCAAGCTGGCGTCGAAAATTGCCGATATCAACAACGTCGCGTCGGATGGTTTCGCCGGCTCGATCACCGCCGCGCTGTTCCTGAAGCGCTTCGTCGAAAAGACCGCCGGCTGGGCGCATGTCGACATCTTCGCCTGGAACCCGTCCGACCGCCCGCACGGCCTTGCCGGTGGCGAGGCGCAAGGCATCCGGGCGCTGGAGCGTGTCATTTCGAACCGCTACGGCTGATGCCTCGGGCATAGCCGACGAAGGTGTTGACTGAAACGGAACCGAAACAATTTTCCGTCATGCTGGACGGATGTCGATTATCATGCGTCCAAGTCAGGCCTTGCGACTATGGCAACAGGTGGTGCTGTCCGAGGTGCGCGACGACGCGCCCGATCTCACCATGCGCCAGACGGCGATCCTGTTCACCATCTATCTCGATCCGCCGCCACACACGGTGCGCGGGCTGGCCGCCCGCCTCAATGTTACCAAGCCGGTGATTACGCGTGCGCTCGACACGATGGGAGCGCTGAAGTTGGTGTCGCGCCACCGCGACGAGCTCGACAAGCGCAACGTGCTGGTCAGGCGCACGGTCGAAGGCGCGCTCTTTGTCGAACGCTTTGGCGATGTTATCATTGCCAGAGCCCAAGAATTGCCCATTTGACCAAATTGCCCATTTGAACGAGTTGCCGATTTGACCGCCAGGGATGCCCGCCTCCACGCCTTCCGCTCCGATCTCGCCGATGCCAGGTTGAGAGGCGAGGTCGCCGCCGACCGTTTCGTCGCCGGCCGGCCGGCTCGCATCGCCGCTTCCGTGGCCGACATCCGCAAGGCGCCGCGGCCGGATGCCGGCGTCAACACCCAGCTTCTGTTCGGCGACGAAATTCTCGTCTTCGAGGATGTCGAAGGCTGGGCCTGGATCCAGGCCGAACGCGATGGCTATGTCGGTTATGTCGCCGACACGGCACTGGGCGCTCGGGACCGTGCGCCGACCCATATCGTTTCGGTGCCGCGCACCTTTCTCTATCCGGGACCCGACTTGCGCTTTCCGGTGAGCGGGCAACTGTCGATGGGATCGTCGGTGACGGTGACGGGCTTAGCCGAAACGCGCGGCACGCATTATGCGCTGTTGCCGTCCGGCCAGGCGGTCATATCGGGCCATCTCAGGCCTGTCGGTGAGGCGGCTGGCGACTACGTTGCGGTTGCCGAGAGCTTTCTCGGCACGCCCTATCTGTGGGGCGGCGCCTCGGGCTTCGGCATCGACTGTTCCGGCCTGGTGCAGCTGGCAATGCACATGGCCGGCAGGCAAGTGCTGCGCGATTCCGACATGCAGGCGGCAACCATCGGCGAACCGCTCGATCCGCGGCCGGATTTTTCGGGGCTGCGGCGCGGCGACCTGGTGTTCTGGAAAGGCCACGTCGCTGTTATGACCGACGCAGAGACGATGATCCACGCCAACGGCCACACCATGCTGGTGTCGCGTGAAGGACTGAGGGATGCGATCGCCCGCATCGGCTATCTCTATGGCGGTCCGACAGGGTTTCGCCGGCCGTAACGCTAATCGATCACCTTTTGTTCTGATTCTTCTTGGCGATTGCGCGTCACCGCGCTACGTCTGGCGCGTGACAGAGCAGCCGCGCCTTGCCGAACAGAATGCCGCCGTCGTCCTGCCCGAGCCATTCGTCAAATGGTTTGCGGAAAAAGGCTGGTCGCCGCGCGCCCATCAGATTGATTTGCTGGCCAAGGCTCAGGGCGGGCAGTCGGTATTGCTGATCGCCCCGACCGGCGCCGGCAAGACGCTGGCCGGGTTCTTGCCGTCGCTGACCGAACTGGCCGGACGGCCGAGGAGAAGGCCGGGGCAGGCGCATCGCGGCATCCACACGCTCTACATCTCGCCGCTCAAGGCGCTGGCCGTCGACATCGAGCGCAATCTCGGCAAGCCGGTCCAAGAGATCGGCCTGCCGGTTACCGTCGAGACCCGCACCGGCGACACGCCCGCACACAAGCGCCAGCGGCAGAAGCTGGCGCCGCCCGACATTCTCCTAACCACGCCCGAGCAATTGGCGCTGCTGATTGCCGCGCCCGACGCCAGGCGCTTCTTCGAGGACCTGCGCTATGTCGTGCTCGACGAACTGCATTCGCTGGTGACCTCGAAGCGCGGGCATCTCCTGTCGCTCGGGCTGGCCCGGCTGCGCAGCTTTGTGCCCGCCCTGCAGACGATCGGCCTGTCGGCGACGGTCGCCGAGCCCGACGAATTGCGGCGCTGGCTGGTCAGCCAGAATCCACCGGGGCCCATGGCCGAACTGATCGTCGTCACCGGCGGCGCCAAGCCCGAGATCTCCATTCTCGATTCGGAGGAGCGCGTGCCGTGGGCTGGACATTCGGCCCGCTACGCGACGCCGGAGATCTACAACGAGATCAAGCGCCACAAGACGACCCTGTTGTTCGTCAACACGCGCAGCCAGGCGGAGTTGCTGTTCCAGGAATTGTGGCGGGTCAATGAGGACACCTTGCCGATCGCGCTGCACCACGGCTCGCTCGACGTCGCCCAGCGTCGGCGCGTCGAAAAGGCGATGGGCGAGAACGCTTTGCGTGCCATCGTCGCCACCTCGACACTCGACCTCGGCATCGACTGGGGCGACGTCGATCTGGTCGTCCACGTTGGCGCGCCCAAGGGTGCCAGCCGGCTGGCACAGCGCATCGGCCGTGCCAACCACCGTATGGACGAGCCGTCGAAGGCGATCCTCATTCCCGCCAACCGCTTCGAGGTGCTCGAATGCAGGGCGGCGCTCGACGCCAATTATCTCGGCGCCCAGGATACCCCGCCGCTGGTCAACGGCGGGCTCGATGTGCTGGCGCAGCACGTGCTGGGCTGCGCCTGCGGTGCGCCGTTCCATGCCGATGCGCTGTTCGAAGAAGTGCGGACGGCCGCGCCCTATGCCGATCTCGACCGGCCGACATTCGATCGCGTCATCGATTTCGTCGCCACCGGCGGCTACGCCTTGAAGAACTACGAACGTTACGCCCGTATTCGTCTCAACAAGGACGGGCTGTGGCGGGTCTCCAATCCTCGCTTCGCCCAGCAATACCGGCTGAATGTCGGCACCATCATCGAAGTGCCGGCGCTCAACGTCCGCTATGTCCAGGCCGGCAGGAAAGGCGCGGCTTCGCGCGGCGGCCGGGTCCTCGGCAAGATCGAGGAGGCGTTCCTCGAGACCCTCACGCACGGCGACACGTTCATGTTCGCCGGCAAGGTGCTGCGCTTTGAAGGCATCCGCGAGAATGAGTGCTTCGTCTCGAACGCGCCGGGCAGCGACGCCAAGGTGCCGTACTATGGCGGCGGCAAATTCCCGCTTTCGACTTACCTTGCCGAGCAGGTGCGCATCATGCTGGATGATCCGCAGCGCTGGAAGAAGCTGCCGGAGCAGGTCGCCGACTGGCTGCGCTTCCAGGCTGACAGGTCGGTGCTGCCGAAACGCGACGATTTGCTGATCGAGACCTTTCCGCGCGGCAACCGCTACTATCTGGTGGCCTATCCATTCGAGGGCAGGCTGGCGCACCAGACACTCGGCATGCTGCTCACCCGCCGCCTCGACAGGGCGGGAGCCAAGCCGCTCGGCTTCGTCGCCACCGACTATGCGCTTGCCATATGGTCGCTGGCCGATATGGGCCGGATGTTCAGGGCGAAGAAACCGTCGCTGGCAGCGCTCTTCGATCAGGATATGCTGGGTGACGACCTCGAAGCCTGGCTGGCCGGCAGTTGGCTGTTGAAGCGCACCTTTCGCAATTGCGCGCTCATCTCGGGATTGATCGAGAAACGCCACCCGGGCCAGGAGAAGAGCGGCCGCCAGGTGACCGTGTCAACCGACCTCATTTATGACGTGCTGCGTAGCCATGAGCCTGACCACATCCTGCTGCAGGCGACGCGTGCCGATGCCGCCACCGGTCTGCTGGATGTCAGCAGACTTGCCGAGATGCTCTCGCGCGTCCAGGGTCGAATCATGCATAAGAACCTCGAGCAGATCTCGCCGCTCGCCGTGCCGATCATGCTCGAGATCGGCAAAATGCCGGTGAACGGCGAAGCCGATGAAACGCTGCTGATGGATGCAGCCACGCTGGTCGAGGAGGCCATGGGAACGAAATGACTGTCGCGCCGGCCATGGCTGCGCCTCTGGCGGATGCAGGCTTTGTCCATGTCGCCGGCGAACGCGCGATCTGTGACCGTCGCGGTGTGCTCTATTTTCCCGAATTTCGGCTTCTGGCCGTGTCCGACCTGCATCTGGAAAAAGGCTCGTCGCTGGCCAGACGCGGCACGTTGGTTCCGCCTTACGATACCGGAGCCACGTTGCTCCGGCTCCAGTCGGTCATTGCCGACTATCAGCCTTCGATCGTCATCAGCCTGGGCGATAGTTTTCATGATGGCGGCGGCGCCGCGCGCATGCACTCGAGCTTCCGCGAAAGGCTGGAAGGGCTGATGACCGGGCGCGACTGGTTCTGGGTCGCCGGCAATCATGACCCGGAAGCACCGGCCGACCTGCCAGGCGAGACCGTGCGCGAATTGGCCATCGGCTCTCTGCTCTTCCGGCACGAGCCTTCGGCGGTAAGGGTGGAGGGCGAGATATCAGGCCATCTGCATCCTTGCGCCCGCATCGTGCAGCAAGGCCGCTCGGTGCGGCGGCGCTGCTTTGCCGGCGATGGCGGCCGCATGATCATGCCGGCCTTCGGCGCCTATACCGGCTCGCTCAATCTGCTTGACCGCGCCTATGCCGGGCTGTTCCGCCGCGAAACGCTGATGGCCTATATGCTCGGCACTGAGCGCATTTTTGCAATTTCTCACTCAATGCTCAGGCCGGGCTGAACCCGCTCTATCTGCCGTAGTATAAAGTCACAGTGTGTTTGGCCTCGGCGAAGAACAGCCAGCGCTCGACCAGCATGCCGGCGAATTGGGCGATTGCGGCGGCTATCGACAGCACCGCCGCATACGGCCACGGCAAGGAGAACGCCGAGACCAATAGCAGGGCGGGCAAAGCAAAGGCCAGCACCTGCGTGATCTGGCGGAGTTTAGTGCTGTGCTTGCGCGCGATGCGAAAGCCCATCTCCTTGAGCAAATAGTTTTCCTCGGTATGCGGCCATTCCATAGACCGCACAATGCCGCCGGCAAGTCCGGTCGCGGTGTTGGCGTTGGTCGGGATTTCCAGCCTGTCGTTGTGACGCCAGGTCGCCAGTTTCAAACCCCAGCCGAGCACGGTCAGCAATAGGGCAGCCGCCAGAAATGGATTCGAGCCGATAGCAAAACCTTGCAGCAGCGCATTGAGCAGCACGCTGCCGGTCATCGCCGAAAAGATCAAATAGCCGGGCAAGGTGAAGCGGCTGTGCCATTGGGCGATCGGCTTCAGGGAGGCGTAGATCATGCCGGTGGTGCAGACGGTGACGATCGCGCCGATGGCAGCCAGCAACCCGGCTACGGTCACCCAGCCGTTCGTGCGACCGAGGAACACCCAGCCGATGCCGAACAGTCCCGCCGGGACGAAGGTGACGACCGAGGCAACGCCTTCGCGCGACAGCCAGGAGCTCTGCCATTGCGAGAAGGCGCGCCAGGCCCGTTCGGGCCGGCCGAGATGGCCGGCCGACGACAGCAGGCCTGCCGATATCAGACCAAGCGCCAGTCCCATGCCGACCAGGCCAAGCCAGAAATCGGGCGGGATAAAGCCCTGTCCGGCGAACGCGCCAAGCAGCGCGAGCAGGCCGTAACCGGCGCCCGTGGCGGTGGTGAAAAAGACGACGGAGAATGCTGGATGCATGAAGGCACGGATCAGTTCGAAAGCATGCGGTCGACCCAGCCAAGGAAGCCGCCTTCGGCCCGCACCGGCTCGAGCGCCGGGGCCGGCACCGACGCGGCGCGTGTGGTGTGCGCGCGCGGCGGCAGATATTTGTTGGTCGGCTTGTAGCCCATCTCCGGCATCAGATCGACACCGCCGCGCTCCGCCACCAGTTGCGACACCGCCGATGCCGGATCGCCCAGATCGCCGAAATGCCGCGCGCTGGTCGGGCAGGCGGCGACGCAGGCCGGCACGCGATCTTCCTCCGCCAGATTGTCGTTGTAGATGCGGTCGACGCACAACGTGCATTTCTTCATCACGCCGACATCGGTGTCGAATTCGCGCGCGCCGTAGGGACAGGCCCAACTGCATAATTTACAGCCGATGCATTTGTCCTCGTCGACCAGCACGATGCCGTCCGACGCCCGTTTGTAGGAGGCGCCGGTCGGGCAGACGGTGACGCAGGCCGGGGTCTCGCAATGCAGGCAGGAGCGCGGGAAATTCACCGTGCGCCCGCCCATCTCCGTCATGTGCTCATAGCTGTGCACACGGTTGAACCAGACACCGTCGACATTGCCGCCATAGGGATCGATGTCGGTCAGCGGCGCCATATGGCCGCCGGTGTTCCATTCCTTGCAGGCGGTAACGCAGGCCTGGCAGCCGACGCAGGTGTCGAGGTCAATGACCAGGCCGAGCTTTTTATCGGTGTGGGCGGGAAGGCAGGTCATTCGGCAGCTTCTCTTTCCCGGCGGAATTCGGCGCCGAAACTGAGCTTGTCGGGCGAGGACTCGAAATGCGGCGGCTGCCTGAACCGCTCGAATTGCGGTTCGGTGAAGCCTGCTTCCTCGGCTGCGCATTTGACGATGCGCACGCGCAGGTCGAACCATGCGGCCTGGCCGGTCACCGGATCGGAATTCGAATAGCGTCTGCCGCTGGCATCAGCGGAGGTCTGGTCGCCGATGATATGGTTGAGCAGGAAGGCGCGATTGGATTCGGCCGCATCATCCTTCAGCCCCCAGCTGCCGCGCCGCTTGCCGATCGCGTTCCACGTCCACACCGTATCGACGTTCACCCCGTCGACCAGCTTGATCTGCCCTTTGACCCTGCCGTTGATGCTCTCGATCCACACCCAGTCGTCATCGACAAGCCCGAGGCCGGCAGCGGTCCGATTGTGCACGAACAGCCGATTCTGGCTGGTGACCTGCCGCAACCACGCATTCTGCGAGCCCCAGGAATGATACATGTGCATTGGCCGCTGCGTCAGCGCGTGGAGCGGATAGGCTTGACTGTCGACCGCAGCCTCTTCGAAGGGCGCGTACCAGAATGGCAGCGGATCCATATAGGTCTCGATGCGGCTGCGCTCCGCCTCCGGCGGCAGCACCCCGCCATGGCCGCGTGCCGCCAGGCGGAAGCGCTGCATCGGCTCGGAATAGAGTTGGAACACGATCGGCTCGGCTTTCGGGATGAAGCCCATGTTCTCGGCGAAGTCGAGATAGGAGCGGTTGGCCATCTTGTAGTAGCGCTGATCGTCGGCGAAATCCTGGTGCCAGAAGCCGCCATTGTCGATGTAGCGCTGCAACTGGTCGAGATTGACCTCGCCCTTGCCGACCGAGGTCCCGTCCTTGCCGCGCCAGCCGGCGAGCGGACCGACACCTGGCGTGCGCTCGTGATTGACGATGTAGTCGGCATAGTCGCGGTATTTGGCGGAGCCGTCGTCATCGACGAAGCCGGGCAGGCCGAGCCGCGCGCCGAGTTCGATCAGAATCGTCTGGAACGGCCTGACGTCACGGTCCGGCTCGACGACGGGATGGCGGATGGCGTCGCCCGGCCCGTCGGCGTGGCTGATCGGCCGGTCGAGCAGACTGATACAGTCATGCCGCTCGAGGTAGGTGGTGTCCGGCAGCACCAGATCGGCAAAAGGCACGGTCTCGGAATAATAAGCGTCGGAATAGATAATGAACGGGATCTTGTACTCGCCCGACGCATCGATATCGGTCAGCATCGCCATCGTCTCGACCGTATTCATCGACGAGTTCCAAGCCATGTTGGACATGTACATGAACAAAGTGTCGATCTTGTAGGGATCGCCGGCCCAGGCGTTACGGATGACCGTGTGCATGAGCCCGTGTGCGGCCAGCGGCGCGTCCCAGGAGTAGGCCTTGTCGATACGAACAGGCTTGCCGCCTTCATCGATCAGCAGGTCCTCCGGCCCGCAGACGAAGCCGAGCGGCATGCCTTCGAGCGGCGTCATCGGCCTCACATTCTTGCCGGCGGGCTTCGGCCCCGGCGGGACCGAACGGGGATAAGGCGGCTTGAAGCGAAATCCGCCCGGCACATCCACCGTGCCGAGTAGCACCTGAAGCAAATGGATCGCGCGGCAAGAGTGAAAGCCGTTCGAATGGGCCGAAATGCCGCGCATCGCATGCATCGACACCGGCCGGCCCTTGATGGTCTCGTGCCGGCGGCCGGCCCAGTCCGTCCAGGCCACCGGCAGCTCGATTTGCTGTTCGAAGGCGACATGCGCGAGTTCTGCAGCAATGCGTCGGATCGTGTCGGCGGAGATGCCGCACCGGCTAGCGACCGCCTCGGGTGAATAGCTCTCGTCCAGATAGCGGTCGGCGATGAGCTGGAAGACCGGCACGCAGCGGCGACCGTCGACGAGAAAGCTGCCGGTCAGCGCCGGTTTTGCGTCGGCATCGCTGGCATTGACAGGCGTCTTCGCCACCCTGTCCCAAGCCAGCGGATTGCCGTCACCGTCGCGCGCAAACAGACCGTCATCGGCGGCACCAGGTTCCTGGATGACGAGGCCGTGGGCGTTGGTGTAGCGCAAGAGGTAGTTGAGATCGACACGGCCGGCCTTCAGCAATTCATGGATGAGGGCGAACACGAACAGGCCGTCGGTGCCGGGCCGGATGCCGATCCAGTCGTCGGCAATGGCGTTGTAGCCGGTGCGGCACGGATTAATGGAAACCACCTTGGCGCCACGCGCCTTGAGCTTGCCGAGGCCGATCTTGATCGGATTGGAATCGTGGTCCTCGGCGACGCCGAACAGCATGAAATATCTGGTATTGTCCCAGTCGGGTTCGCCGAACTCCCAGAACGAGCCGCCGATCGTGTAGAGGCCGCCGGCTGCCATGTTCACCGAGCAGAAGCCGCCATGGGCGGCGAAGTTCGGCGTGCCGAACTGGCTCGCCCACCAACCGGTCAGCGATTGCGACTGGTCGCGGCCGGTGAAGAAGGCGAGTTTCTTCGGATCGGTTCGGCGGATGTTCGAAAGCCGTTCTGTCGCGATCGACAAAGCTTCCTCCCACTCGATTTCGCGGAACTCGCCCGAGCCGCGCGGGCCGGTGCGCAGTAGCGGCTTCTTCAGCCGGGCCGGGCTGTAATGCTGCATGATGCCGGCGCTGCCCTTGCCGCACAGCACGCCGCGATTGACCGGATGATCCTTGTTGCCGTTGATGTAGCGGACCTTGCCGTCCTTGATGTGGACGTCGATGCCGCAGCGGCAGGCGCACATGTAGCAGGTGGTCTTGGCGATGCTGTCGGAGACATCAGGCGAAGTATCGACGCCGTCGCCTTCAGCGGGCGCGCGCGTATCGGCGAGCGGCCGTTGTGATGGTGCTGAGTTGGCGCCGCGCAGCGGTTTGTTGGTCATGATCCGGCGAGGTTTTTGCGTTCCGCGGCCTTGGCTCTCGTCTTCGGGCCTGGGCCGCGCATGTAATGTTGTTCCGGCCGATAGCGTTCACCCACGAGACGCCGCCGCAGGCTGCGGGTCCAGTGCGCAAACACGGATTTGAACAGCCCCACCAATTTCTACCCTCGACTGCTCTGGCGCGACTTTTTTCCAATTTCGGGCCAAAATTTAGAACAAAGAAATCAATCTGTCTAACAACTTGCTCTTGTAATTCCAATCGGATTTGCTTCTTAGTGTCGGCATGACTCTGGACCAACTACGGATCTTCGTCGCCGTCGCCGAACGGGCGCACATGACCAAAGCGGCCGAGTTGTTAGGCATTTCACAGTCGGCCGCGTCCGCCGCGGTCCGCTCGCTCGAACAGCAGCACGGCGTACAGTTGTTCAACCGAGTGGGCCGCAACATCGAGCTCGCCGAGACCGGGCGCCGGTTTCTGCCCGAGGCCAAGGCGGTCCTCGAGCGAGCTGCGGCCGCCCACAATGTGCTGGAGCATGTCTCGCAGACGATCACCGGCAGTCTTTCGATTGCCGCCAGCCAGACCATCGCCAGCTATTGGCTGCCGCGCCGGCTGGCCTCCTTCCACGAAGCCTATCCCGCCGTCAGGCTGAGCGTGAGCATCGGCAACACCCGGCAGGTCGAGACCGATGTCCTTGATGGCGCAGCCGATTTTGGCCTGGTCGAGGGGCGCACCGAATCCGACATTTTGCGGCGGGCAAAGGTCGATATCGATCGCATGATGTTGGTTGTGGCGCGCTCGCACCCCGAGGTCGCCGAAGTTTCGCTTGGGCATCCCGACCTTGGCAGGCTTCGCTGGATCATTCGCGAAAGCGGATCGGGCACGCGCGAGGCGCTGGAGGACCTTGCTCGACGCGACGGGGTTTCGTTCGCGGATCTGCAGATATTCCTGGTGTTGCCGAGCAATGAGGCTATTCGCCAGGCGGTCGAGGCCGGCGCCGGCGCCACCATCATTTCGGAACTCGTCGTCACGCGCGCGGTCGCCGAAGGCAGCCTGCGTTCCGTGCCGATCGATCTGCCGAAGCGCGAATTTGCCATGATCACGCATCGCGACCGGCAGCCAAGTCTGGCTCAGATGGCGCTCAAGGCACATCTCAGCGGGCAAGCTGAGAAAGCCGCGCCGCTCTAGAACATTTTGCAGCCAAGTGGAATCACTTGGCGTCGCAGAAATGCGGCTAAAACAAAATGGATCAGCCGAACTTCCGCTGCGCGTCGAGTGCCAGCCCGAGCCCGACCGAGCCGAACACATCGCCTTCGATTACCGACGCCTGCGGCACCAGAGCCAGGATCTGCTGCCTGGCTAACGGGATCGCGGTCGATCCGCCGGTCAGGAATACCGCGGTGATGTCGGAGGGCTTCACCTGCGCGTCGCGGACGGTCTGCTCGACGGTAGCTGCAACGCGCTCAATATCCCGAGCGATGGTGGCTTCGAGACCCTTGCGCGTGATTTCTGCCGTGAACCTCACCTCGGGCAGCGCGACCTCTACATCGGCGGACGATCGGTCCGTCAGCTCGATCTTGGCCTTTTCGACCAGCGCCGCCAGCGCATGGCCGTAACGATGCTCGACGATGTGGATGAAGCGGTTGACCAGGTCTGCGCGTTCCGCCTCATAGCGGATCTGGCGCAGATGCGTCATCGCCCTTGCGGTATAGACCAGATTGATGCGCTGCCATGTCGCCAGGTCGATGAAGTAGCTCGCCGGCAGATTACGTTTGCCATCCTTGGTTGGCGTCAAATAGCCGAGCTGCGGCATCACATGGGCGATGCTCAACAGCCGGTCGAAGTCGGTGCCGCCGATGTGGATGCCGCGGCTGGCCAGGATGTCGTCCTTGCGGTCGAACGAGCGGGCGCGCTCGGGCGAGACCCGCACGATTGAGAAGTCGGACGTGCCGCCGCCCATGTCGACGATCAGCGCCAGTTCCTCGCGCGTCACCTTTTGTTCGTAGTCAAGTGCCGCAGCAATCGGTTCGAACTGAAAGGCGATGTGCTTGAAGCCCTGGGCACGAGCGGCATTTTCGAGTTCGTGCTCCGCCTTGGCGTCGGCCTCGGCATCGTCGTCGACGAACTGCACGGGCCGTCCCAGCACCACGCTCTCTACCGTGTCATGGGCGTCTTCTTCCAGCTTCCTTTTCAGGTGACCGATGAACAGGCCGACAATCTCCATGAATCCGATCGAGCGCGCCTTGATGCGCGTCTTTTCGTGGGCGAGCGAGCTGCCGAGCACGCTCTTCAGTGAACGCATCAAGCGGCCTTCGATACTGTCCGTATAGTTGGCGATGGCGCGCCGCCCGAAATAGGTGCGGTTATCCTCGAAATTGAAGAACACCGCACTGGGCAGCGTAACCTGGCCGTCTTCCAACGCCACCAGCCGCGGCTGCCCGTTCCTGATCATGCTCACGGTGGAATTCGAAGTGCCGAAGTCGATCCCGGCAAATGCTGGTCGCATCCTGCGTTCCTGTATTCTGATTTGGGGAGCAGCAGCTCGTGTCCGGTCGGGCCGGGGTCGCGGTCTAGCCCATACCCTCGGAAAGGGAAACCACTTTTACGAGAGTTTAGTCTTTCCTGAAGACCAGCCTTCCGAGCCAGCCCGTCAACATGGCTAGCGACACGGCAAAGACACCGTAGAGGAAGGAATAGTCGTGCGCGACGCGGAAGATCGACTGTTCGAAACCGGACTTGCGGATTTCGAGCTGGGCGGAACTTTCCTTGATGAACAGGCCACTCTTGAACAGGAAGGCGCGGGCCTTGTGGGTGCCGACTGGAACGTTGGGAGCAAGCCTGACGGTGGCCCGGAACAGGTTCTGCGACAGGAACTGAACGCCGCCGACATTCTCGCTGTAGAGGCCGGTCGCCGCCTTGCGTTCGCGCAGCGCGGCGGTGAATTCCTCGATTGTCGCCGGGCTGTCGCCGGCGTCGGCCGGCTGCAAATAGAGGTTGGAGGCGCCGAGCGACAGCTGCTTGTAGCTGTTCGGATCGGTGACGTCCTGCAGCGGCCGCGTCGTCGCCACCGAATAGGAGACCGGTACGTTTTCGAAGGTCTCCGACTCCAGATTGACCCAGACGCCGAGCACCCGGTCCTTGCGGCGCACGACGACTGGCCGGGCCGGACCTTCCAGCACGACGATCACGTCGTAGCGCCCTTGCCGCGCGACAAGCGGATCGGCATTTTCCAGCGAGCCGAAGATGGTCAGGTCGGCGCCGGAAAAGCCGGCGGTAATCGAGACATTGTCGGTGGAAAGGCCGATCTGGATATTTTCGGTTAGTGGCGTCTGCGCCTTTACCGGTGACGCAGCGGCCAGCAGCGACAGCAAGGCGGCGGCCGCGATCGTCCTCAAGCCAGCCATCAGCTCAGGCCCACGCCGGACAGCGAATAGAGATTGGGCGGCGTGACGAAAAGACCGATGGCGAGCCGGATGGCGACCGCCAGCACCAGCAACGCCAGCAGCGCCCTGAGTTGCTCGCCGCGCAACCTCTGACCGGCCTTGGCGCCATATTGCGCGCCGGCGACACCGCCTGCCATCAACAGGAAGGCGAGCATGACGTCGACCGTCTGGTTGGTGGTGGCGTGGACCAGCGTGGTGTAGGCCGAGGTGAAGATGATCTGGAACAGCGAGGTGCCGATGACGACGTTGGTCGGCACTTTCAAAAGATAGATCAGGGCCGGCACCATGATGAAGCCGCCGCCGACACCCATGATCGACGACAGAAAGCCGATCGCCGCGCCCAGGCCAAGAACCGGAATGACGCTGACGAAGAGCTTCGAGGCCCTGAACCGCATCTTCAGCGGCAGGCGGTGGATCCAATTGTGCTGGCCGGATTTCTTCAACACCGGTGCGGCGCCGCTGCGGGTGGCGCGCAGCGCATTGACGCTCTCGACCAGCATCAGCCCGCCGACGGTGCCGAGCAGCACGACGTAGAGCAGCGAGATGAACAGGTCGAGCTGGCCGAGTCGGCGCAGGAACGCAAAGACATAGATGCCGCCGGTCGAGCCGACGATGCCGCCGGCCAAAAGCACGCCGCCAAGCTTGAAGTCGAGCGTGCCGCGCTTCATGTGCGACAAGGCGCCGGAGAAGGAGGAAGCGATGACCTGGTTGGCGCCGGTGGCGACCGCGATCGCCGGCGGTATATTATAGAAGATCAACAGCGGGGTGATGAGAAAGCCGCCGCCCACGCCGAACATGCCCGACAGGAAACCCACCGCCGCACCCATGGCCAGCAGCACGAAGACGTTGACGGAAATTTCCGCGATCGGGAGATAGATGCCCACCCGTCAGTCTCGATCAGTTTGCCTCCTGGCGAATGCAACCGTTGCGGGCATTTTGCGTCAGAAGGGTATCTCGTTCTTGCGCCGGCCGGGCGGTGAAGTCAAACTTCGCTGCGCCGCCGAAACAAAAAACAACTCAATCAGTTAACAGGCAAATCTGTGGCAAGGGCGTCGCGGAAACGACGCATCTGCCGTTATTTGCGCGCAAGCAGCGCCTTGACCAGTTTTTCGTCGATCGCGCCGGTTGCCTTCATGTCGTTGTCGGTCTGGAAGGCCATGATCGCGTTCTTGGTTTTCTGGCCCATCATGCCGTCGGGGTTGCCGGCTTCGTAGCCGTTCTTGTTGAGAATGCGCTGGATGTTCTGGACCGCTTTCTTCATGTCGATGCCGGCGGTCGTCTGTGGCGTGCCGTCCTGCCACGATTCAGGAATGTCGGCCGAATTGGCTGCCGGATCGAGCGGCTTGGCCTTCCACAGCTCAGCCGCGGCCCGCGCACGCTCCAACTGCTCGGGCCTCAGCGCCTTGGCGATTTCGTCGCGCTTGGCCGCAGCATCCTTGTCGCCGGCCTTGGCGACGAGCGCGAACCATTTGTAGCTCTCCTCGAGGTTCTGCTTCATGCCGACGCCTTTCGCCGCCAGAATGCCGAGATTGAACTGGCTGTCCTTGACGCCGAGATCGGCCGCCGCCTGGAACCAGTGCGCGGCCGATTCATTGTCGGTCACGCCATCCGCCGCCATCGCAAACAGCACGGCCAGGTTGTGCATGGCGCTGGCGTTGCCCTGCTCTGCGGCAAGCTGATACCAGGTCTTCGCTTTCTTGATGTCGCGTGCGACGCCGATGCCCTTCTCGTAGAAATTGCCGATGCGGTATTCTGCCGGTGCGAAACCGAGTTCGGCAGCCTTCTCATACCATTTGGCGGCCGCCGCCATGTCTTCCTTGACGCCGCGCGACTCGGCGTAGCGCGAGCCGATCTCGAACAGCGCCTTGGCGTCGCCGCCGGCCGCTGCATCGCGCAGGGCGGCCGGACCGACACCGGCCGGAACGTCGATCTTGGCAACGCCTGCCGCCGCGGCAGCATCCGCCGGCGGCACCGTGCCGGTCGTGTCCTGCGCCGCAGCGGTGGTGGTAGCAGGCGCGGCAGCCATTGGCTCGGCGTCGCTGGCCGTCGCCGCTGCCGGCGCGGGCACTGCGGCCGTGGTGTCTGGCGCCGCCAGGTCAGGAGCTGCCGCGGAGGCCGCGGGCGCCGTCGATGCTTCGGTTGCCGGCGTGGCGGGGGCGGTTTGCGCCGCCGCGTCGTCCTTGGTCATCGCAGTGGATGGGTCTGCCTGCCTGACGGTGGGGGACGGCGCGCTATCCTGCGCTGCCGTCTGCGCGTCCGCCTTCGGCTCGCTGGCAACGCTGGCCGATGCAGTCTCCACCGGCTGTGCGGCCACGGGCGGCGCCGCATCATTGCTGGCGACTTCGACCGGGTCGGAGAAGAAGGCCTTGCCCAGTTGCAGGCCGGCAAGCGCCAGCATGATCGCAATTGCCCCCATCAGGATCGGTTTGCGCCGCGCCTTGAGCAGGTCGCCGATCCTGAGCGCCTTGACCGGGCCTTTCATCGTCGACTGGCGCTTGAGGGCGTCCGCCTCGGCGGCCGCCGCTTGTGCCGCCCGTCTGGCTGCCGCGATGAAGTCCGATTTCGCCGCTTCGGCGCCGCCTTCCCGGGCCGGCTGCCCGCGCTCGTCGCGCACACGCTTCATGATGGCGTTGAGATCGGGTGCACCGGAGCCGGGTTCCAGTGGCCGGTTGGCGAGCTTGGGGTCGAGGGGCTCGTCGAGATCGACGCTCGGTATCTCGGCGCTCGCCGCCGAGCCGGCAAGCGGCGGCATCTCGGCCTCCTTCTTGCCCTTCAAGGCGCGCGCCAGCCCGCCTAACATCGATTTCCTGCCGCCGCCCTGCTCGGTTTTTTCACGCGTCGTGTCTGAGCCGAGAGCCGCCAGGGCGGCTGCAGCGGCGGCCTCGGCCGGCGTACGCGGACCTGGCTCGTCGCGCACGAGCGCCGCGGCGCGGCCGTCGAGATCGGCCATGTTGCCCGTTAACGGCAGCGGCTGGTCGATGTCCATCGACGGTGCGTCCTGCACCGAGATCTTGGATACCCGGCCGGAGCGTTTGCTCAACTCGGCGCTTGCCGGTTCGCCGGTCTCGAGTGAACCAAGCCTGTCAACGATCTTGAGCAGCGTATCGTGGATAGCCTCGAACGTCCTCGAATTGCGCTCGTCCGAACGGCGCGTCAGCGCCTCGAGCGTCTTCAGATCCTGGGCGAGGCCGGTAACGGCCGCCGTGTTAGCGCTTGATCCGGCCAGCGAGCGGACGGCGCTCTCGGCTGCCTCGCGCGCCGCGCCGAGGATGGAATCGCGGGTTCCGGCCAGCGACTTCTCGATTTCGTTGAGACGCGGGCTGATGTCGTCGAATTCCGGCAGCGGCGTGCCGGGCTTGGAAAGATGCGCCGTCAGGCCGGCGACCTGCGCTTCGAGGCTGCGGATCAACGCCGGGTCGATGCTGGCGACTTGTGCCGCGGACGAATCCAGTCGGCTTGAGATGTCTTCGAGCCGGCTCTCCAGGCCGCGGATCGCCGCCTCGTTGGCAGGATCTGGAACGCGCGTCTCCATCCGCTTGGCCAGCGCGGTGAAGCGGGCGTCGATGGCATCCATGATGCCGGCGCTGTCGACCTGCGGCATGCGCTGGTCCAGCCTGTCGGCGACCTCGTCCAGCCGGCGCTCGAGATCGCGAAACAGCATGTTGCCTTGTTCGATGGCGTCGCCCTGGCGACGTTCCATCATGCTGGACAGCACGTCGAAGCGCTGCTCGAGCCCCTGGAAGATGTAGTCGGCGTCGGGCATGGCAGGTGCGTGGTCGATCTTGTCGGCGATAAGCGCGACTTGCCTGGCAAGGCGTTCCATCGCCTGTTCCGGCAGATTGGCTCGGCCGGCCAGCTCGTCCACGCGGCTCGACAATGTGTTGAGGCGGTCGATGACCTCCCGGCCCGGACGATCTTGCGACACTTCTTCGATTTGCTGGGCCAGAGAATCAATCCGCTTCTCGATGCGTTCGAAGGGCTCCGGGTCGAACGAATTGGCTTGCGCGGCAACCGTCGAGGCGACGATCGCGCGGGAAATCTCGTCGAGCCGCTCGTCGATCTGGCTGAATGTGTCGCTGCCGCGATTGTCCTGCTGGCGGGCGAAATGATCGACCGCTCCGGCAAGCGTGCGGACCTTTTCCTCGAGCGAGCGCAGCGACAGCGATTCCGGCAGATTGCTGACGGCATTGCTGATCTGTTCGAGCCGCTCGGTCAGCGCCGACAGGCCGGGCGCGTCGGACCGCTTGCGCTGATCGGCGTCGACGCGGTCCTCGAAGGCGCTCCAGCGGCGGTCGAAATCGTCCCAGCGGCGGCCGACCGCCTGCACGCTCTCCTCGCGCGCCAGCGTGTCGAGAGCGGCCTTGACCTGCTCAAGCTCGAGCCGCAGCATATTGACGCTTCTGTCGTCGCTTTTTTCGGCCAGTGTCTGGATGGCGCCGGAAAGCCGCTCGAACTCGACGCCGAGTTCGGCGCTGCGCTTGCCGCCGCCATTTGACTGGAAGGCCCGCTCAATATTCTTGCGCAGTGCGTCGAACTCGCTTTGCAGGCCGGAGGTCATCTGCTGGCGCAGCTCTTCGCGCAGGCCGCGCAGTTCGCCGGCGATCTTGCCGGCCAGGGCGACGCCGTCCTCCTGGCCGCGCACCCGGTCGATATCGCGGGCGATCGCCTGGTAATTCTGGTCGAAAGTCGCTGCCGGACCTTTCGGCCGCTGCGCCTCGCGCGGGTCCTCATACAGGCGTTGCTGGCCATAGGGTTGGGCACTGGGATAGCGCGGTTCTGCCGCTGGTCGGCGTAGATCGGGGCGGCTTGCCGTCTCCTCGCGCGTCCGCTCCAGCCGCTGCTCCAGAGTTTCCAGCGAGCGGTTGAGCTCTTCAAGCGTCGTGTGCGGCCTGCGTTGCCTGCCGGCGTTGAGTGTATCGAGGTAGGACCGCTTGCTGTTCATCAATGCGCCCGTTTCAGAATTGCTGGCTTTCACCAGGTTCCCAAAGTCCTGCCGGGACGAAGGCGACCGCTTGGCTTGTTGCAGTGGAAGACGAGCTTCCCGGGTCTTACCCGCGCTCCGAAAAACCGTGAAAAATTCAATACAGGATAGACACGGGTAACCGACATGCGCACATTTCGCCCCAACGTGGTAAACAACGCGTTAACCAAGCTTAAGAAGTTGCAACTTTGTCGACTGGCTTCCGATGGCCCCGCGTGTCTTTTTGGACGCACAAAGGACGCTGTAGAATTTTGATCTGCCGCAGGGTCCTTTTCGAGATCGACTGCGATTTTCGGGATCGTCCGATAGCCGCTGCGGCATAAAGTTCTAAGCCCAGAACGCTCTTGCGTCGTGAGGCGGCTATCGATATAGCATTGACGTAAACGTAAACGAGCGGATTACGCCGTTTGCGATTTGTTTGTTGAAACCACGAGTGGAAGCACGCCCCCGCTTTCACTCAGGCGACGCAAGGTCCGCGACCGCGACGCCACCAGACGGGGAAAGCCAGTGACCATGAAACTTATTTCGCCCGGCCAAGCCGCGGCCAACACCAACGATATGTCGAGCGAAGCCGGTGAAGAGCTTGTCCGCATCGGCGAAATGGCCAAGAAATACGGGGTGACGCTGCGTACGTTGCGTTTCTATGAGGACAAGGGTCTTCTCAACCCGCAGCGTGACGGCTCGACCCGTCTCTATACCCGCCGCGACAGGGCCCGGCTGAAACTGATCTTGCTCGGCCGCAAGGTCGGGTTCTCGCTGCGTGACGTCAAGCAGATGATGGACCTATACGATCCGAACGGCTCCAACACCAAGCAGTTGCGGTTGGCGCTTGACAAGTCGGAGAAGCAGCTTGCCCGCCTGCAGAAGCAGCGGGCGCTGATCGACGACGCGATCAGCGAACTGAGTGCCTCGATGTCGACCGTCCGGCAAATGCTGATCGAGCGCTCGGCGCCGCAGGCCAGCGTGGCGAGCTAAACTAAACCTGTCGATTTCTGACGAATGAGAACCGCGCGGCTTTTGCTGCGCGGTTCTTCGTCGTTTGCCGTCCTGGAGCGCGGGAGAAAATTCGCTGCATCGCAGAATTGACGTTTACGCAAACGTCAATATTTGTTATCTCGACCCGTAACGTTTGGTCCGCCTGCTATCCTCATATACCGGGGCTGATTTCGGGGCCAAGACCGCATGGTGGAGGAAAACGTATGCCGATCTACAGGGCGCCGGTCCGGGACACGCTGTTCGTGCTGAACGAAGTGCTGAGGTATCAGCGCTATTCCAATCTTCCCGGATTTTCCGACGCCACGCCGGATGTGCTCGAGGCAATCCTTGCCGAAGGGGCGAAGCTCGCCGAAAACGTGATGCAGCCGCTGAACCGCGTTGGCGACATTGAAGGCTGCGTGCGCCATGACGACGGCTCGGTAACGACGCCGAAAGGCTTCAAGCAAGCCTTCGACCAGTATCGCGAAGGCGGCTGGATGGGGCTCGCCGCACCTGTCGAGTTTGGCGGACAAGGCTTGCCCTACGCGGTGCACACTGCGGTTGCCGAATATATGGTGTCGGCCAATATGTCGCTGATGATGTATGCCGGCCTGACGCAGGGCGCGATCGCTGCGATCATCACCCATGGCACCAAAGAGCAGAAAGCGACATGGCTGCCGAAGCTGGTCGAGGGCACCTGGACCGGCACCATGAACCTGACCGAGCCGCACTGCGGTACCGATCTCGGCCTGCTGCGCACCAAGGCCGTCCCCAATGGCGACGGCACCTACAAGATTTCCGGCCAGAAGATCTTCATCTCGGCCGGCGAGCATGACATGTCGGACAACATCGTCCACCTCGTGCTGGCCCGCATCGAGGGCGCGCCGGATGGCGTGAAGGGCATTTCGCTGTTCATCGTGCCGAAGCTCATGCTCGATGCATCAGGCAATCCGGGCGAGAAGAATACCGTCTCCTGTGGCTCGATCGAGGAGAAGATGGGCATCCATGGCAATTCGACCTGTGTCATGAATTACGACGAGGCGGAAGGCACGCTGCTCGGCGAGGCCAATGGCGGGCTGAAAGCCATGTTCACCATGATGAACGAGGCGCGGCTCGGCGTCGGCCTGCAAGGACTTTCGCTGTCGGAGGTCGCCTACCAGAATGCGGTTTCCTACGCCAAGGATCGCCTGCAGGGCCGCTCGCTGTCGGGGCCGAAAGAACCGGACAAGAAGGCCGATCCGATCATCGTCCATCCGGACATCCGCCGCAGCCTGATGACCATGAAGGCCTTCAACGAGGCCGGTCGGGCGCTGGCGCTGTGGACGGCGATCAAGTCCGACATTGCTCACCGCTCCGGTGACGACAAGGACCGCCTTGCCGCCGACGACTACACCGGCCTGATGACGCCGGTGGTCAAGGGCGTGCTCACCGACAAGGGTTTCGATCATGCGGTAATGGCGCAGCAGGTTTTCGGCGGCCACGGCTATATCGAAGAGCACGGCATGAGCCAGTTCGTGCGCGATGCCCGCATTGCCATGATCTACGAGGGCGCCAACGGCATCCAGGCGCTCGACCTTGTCGGCCGCAAGCTCGGCTTGAACGGCGGCCGCGCCGTGCAGGCCTTCTTCAAGGAGGTCGGCGAGTTCTGCGAGGAGAACCGCGCTGATGAGAAGATGGCGCCCTTCACCAAGGCGCTGAAGAAGGGCCTCAACGACCTGCAGGCCGCGACGATGTGGCTGGTGCAGAACGGCATGGCCAAGCCCGACAACGCCGGTGCCGCCTCGACCGACTACATGCATCTCTTCGGCCTCGTGGCGTTGGGCTACATGTGGGCGCAGATGGCCAAGGCTGCCGGGGCGAAATTGGCAAATGGCGCCGACGGTTCCTCGGCCTTCTACGACAGCAAGCTGGTGACGGCGCGCTTCTTCATGGAGCGGATCATGCCGGAGACGGCGGCGCACCTTGCCCGCATCTCCAGCGGCGGCGACACATTGATGGCACTGCCGGCCGAAGCGTTCTAAGTTCGACGTCCCCCTTCCCCTCGACGGGAGGGTGGCCGCGAAGCGGCCGGGAGGGGTCGCCACGGCAGCGCGCCAGCCTCAATTCTGGCGGCGTGCTTGGAAGGAGGATCAGAGAATAAACATGACCAGTCCCGCCGAAATCCTCGGTCTCCCCAAGCCCGCCTGGGCGGCGGACGAGGTCGGCATGCTCTACGGCATGGCGCACCGCTTCATGTCGGAAGAGATCGCGCCGCGTTACGACGAGTTCGAGAAGAACGAGATGGTCGATCGCGAAAGCTGGCTGAAGGCCGGTGCTGCCGGCCTGCTCTGCGCCTCGATACCGGAGGAATATGGCGGCTCGGGCGGCACCTTCGCGCATGAGAGCGCCATTATCGAGGCGATCGGCCATGTCGGCGTCGACGGGTTCGGCATTGGCCTGCACAATTCGATCGTCGCCCCCTACATCCTCCATTACGGCTCGGAGGAGCAGAAGAAGAAATGGCTGCCGAGGCTGGCGACCGGCGAGCTGATCGGCGCCATCGCCATGACCGAGCCGGGTGCGGGCTCCGACCTGCAGGGCGTCAAAACGCGGGCCGAGAAGGACGGCAACCAATACAAGCTCAACGGCTCGAAGACCTTTATCACCAACGGCCAGCTCGCCAATTTCATCATCGTCGTTACCAAAACCGATCCTGAGAAGGGCGCCAAGGGCATCTCGCTGATCGTCGTCGAGACCGACGAGGTGGCGGGCTTCGAGCGCGGCCGCAACCTCGACAAGATCGGCCTCAAGGCCAACGACACGTCGGAACTATTCTTCAACGACGTGCGTGTGCCGACCTCGAGCCTGCTCGGCAGCGAGGAAGGCCAGGGCTTCGTCCACCTGATGCAGCAATTGCCGCAGGAGCGGCTGCAGATCGGCACCACAGCTATCGCCATGGTCGAGCGGGCGCTGGCTCTTACCATCGACTACGTCAAGGAGCGCAAGGCCTTCGGCAAGGCCATCATCGAATTCCAGAACACCCAGTTCAAGCTTGCCGAATTGAAGACCGAGGCGACCATCGGCCGCGTCTTCTACAATGACTGCGTTGCCCGCCACATTAACGGTGGCCTCGACCCGGTGACGGCCTCGATGGCCAAATACTGGTTGTCCGACCTGCAGGGAAAAGTCGTCGACGAATGCCTTCAATTGCATGGCGGCTATGGCTACATGAATGAATATCCGATCGCCCGCATGTTCCGCGACGCCCGCGTCCAGCGCATCTACGGCGGCACCAACGAGATCATGAAATTGCTGATCGGGCGCTCGCTCTGAGCGATTTTTCAGCAAACCCAAGGAGCAGGAAAATGGCCGAAGCTTATGTCTATGATGCCGTGCGCACGCCGCGCGGCAGGGGCAAGAAGGATGGCTCGCTGCACGAAGTGCCGGCGGTGCGGCTCGGTGCCAAGGTGCTCGAAGCCATCCGCGACCGCAACGGGCTGGACACCGGCACCGTCGACGACATCATCTTCGGTTGTGTCGATCCAGTTGGCGAGGCGGGTGCGGTCATTCCACGTGCCGCCGCTTTCGAGGCGGGCTACGACATCAAGGCGCCCGGCATGCAGATATCGCGCTTCTGTGCCTCGGGCCTGGACGCCATCAATTTCGGCGCCGCCAAGATCGCGCAAGGTGCCGACGAGATCGTCATTGCCGGTGGCGTCGAATCAATGTCGCGCGTCGGCATGGGTGCCTCCGGTGGCGCCTGGTTTATGGATCCCTCGGTCGGCCTGCCCGGCTGGTTCGTGCCGCAAGGCATATCGGCCGATCTGATCGCCACCAAATACGGTTTTTCGCGCGACGACGTCGATGCCTACGCGGTCGAAAGCCAGAAGCGCGCCGCCAAGGCGTGGGGAGAGGGCCGCTTCAAGAAGTCGGTGATCTCGGTCAAGGACCAGAACGGCCTGACCATCCTCGACCACGACGAACACATGCGGCCTTCGACCGACATGCAGTCGCTGGCCGCGCTCAACCCGTCCTTCGTCATGCCAGGCGAAATGGGCGGCTTCGACGCCGTCGCCGTGCAGAAGCATCCCGAGGTGGAAGAGGTCAACCACGTCCACCATGCCGGCAATTCGTCCGGCATCGTCGATGGTGCGGCCGCCGTCCTGCTCGGCTCGAAAAAGGCGGGGAAGACGCTCGGTCTCAAGCCCCGCGCGCGCATCCGTGCCTTCGCCAACATCGGCTCCGAACCGGTGCTGATGCTGACCGGCCCGGTCGACGTCACCGAGAAGCTGTTGAAGCGGGCGAAGATGAAGCTGTCGGACATCGACCTGTTCGAGCTCAACGAGGCGTTCGCTTCGGTGGTGCTGCGCTACATGCAGGCTTTCGACATTCCGCATGACCGGATCAACGTCAATGGCGGCGCCATCGCCATGGGCCATCCGCTCGGCGCCACCGGTGCGATGATCTTCGGTACGGTGCTGGACGAATTGGAACGCCGCGACCTGAACACTGCGCTGGTGACGCTTTGCATCGGCGCCGGCATGGGCACCGCAACGATCATCGAACGCGTCTGACGGAGAGACATGATGAGCTACACCAATTTCACCCTCGACATCGACGCCGACGGCATTGCGATGATTACCTGGGACATGCCGGACCGTTCGATGAACGTCTTCACCGAAGAGGTGATGCTCGAACTGAACGCCATCGTCGACAAGGTGGCGGGCGACGCGGCAATCAAGGGTGCGGTGATCACCTCAGGCAAGGATACGTTCTCGGGCGGCGCCGACATCACCATGCTGCAGAAGATGCTGGCGACCTTCGCCGCCGACAAGGTGAAGGACACAGAGAAGGCGACCAAGGCGCTATTCGATAATGCGGGCACTATGAACGGCCTGTTCCGTAAGCTGGAAACCTCGGGCAAGCCGTGGGTTTCGGCGATCAACGGCACCTGCATGGGCGGCGCGTTCGAATTGTCGCTCGCCTGCCATGGCCGTGTCGCGGCCGATTCCGACAAAGTGAGGATGGCGCTTCCCGAAGTGAAGATCGGCATTTTTCCGGGCGCCGGCGGCACCCAGCGCGTACCGCGGCTGACCGACCAGCAGCAGGCGCTGCAAATGCTGACCTCCGGCCAGACGCTATCGCCGCAGAAGGCCAAGTCAATGGGCCTGATCCATGAGATTGCCGAGCCGGACAAGCTGGTCGAAACCGCCAAGGCGATGATCAGGAACGGCTTGAAACCGGTGGCGCCGTGGGATGAGAAGGGCTTCAAGCTGCCCGGCGCTCCGATCTATTCGATGGCCGGTGCCAATCTGTGGCCGCCGGCCATCGCCATCCTGCGCCGCGAGACCTATGGCAATTATCCCGCCGCTGCCGCCATCCTGAAATGCGTCTATGAGGGCCTCCTGGTGCCGTTCGACACCGCCTTGCGAATCGAGCAGCGCTATTTCACCGAGATCATGCAGACCAGGGAAGCGGCAGCGATGATCCGCTCGTTGTTCGTGTCGCTCCAGGAACTGAACAAGGGTGCGCGCCGCCCGGCCGGCGTGCCGGAAACGAAGTTCAAGAAGATCGGCGTGCTCGGTGCCGGCTTCATGGGCGCCGGCATCGCCTATGTGACGGCCAAGGCCGGCATTCCGGTGGTGCTGCTCGACCGCGACATGGAGTCCGCCACCAAGGGCAAAGCGCATTCCGACAACCTGATCTCGGATCAGGTGAAGAAGGGCCGTGCCAAGCCGCAGGACAAAGACCAGCTGCTGTCGCTGATCACGCCGACGGCCGATTACGCCGATCTTGCCGGCTGCGATCTTGTGGTCGAGGCGGTGTTCGAGGATTCGGCCGTTAAGAAGGATGCCACCGAACAGGCCGAGGCGGTGCTGAAGCCGTCGGCAATCTTCGCGTCGAACACGTCGACCATCCCAATTACATCGCTGGCCAGGAATTCGGCGCGGCCGAAGAATTTCATCGGCATTCATTTCTTCTCGCCGGTCGACAAGATGATGCTCGTCGAGATCATCCTCGGCAAGAAGACCGGCGACAAGGCGCTGGCCACCGCGATCGACTTCGTCCGCGCCATCAAGAAGACGCCGATCGTCGTCAACGACACGCGCGGTTTCTATGTCAATCGCTGCGTGCTGCGCTACATGTCGGAAGCCTACAAGATGCTGATCGAAGGTGTTCCGGCGCCGATGATCGAAAATGCGGCCAAGGCCGCCGGCATGCCGGTCGGTCCTCTGGCGTTGACCGACGAGACTGCGATCGACCTTGCCCAGAAGATCATGAAGCAGACCATGCGCGATCTCGGCGCCAAGGCGGTCGACCCGAAGCAGATGGCGCTGATCAACACGATGGTCGACACGCATGGTCGCTTGGGCCGCAAGAACGGCAAAGGCTTTTACGACTATCCCGCAAAACCGGCCAAGAAGAAGCTGTGGCCAGGCCTCAGGGATCTCTACCCGCAGTTGGCGGCGGAGAAGGTCGACTATGAGGAGCTGAAGCAGCGGCTGCTGGTCACCATAGCGCTTGAGGCGGTACGGGTGATGGAGGAGGGCATCGTTACCGATCCGCGCGAGGCCGATGTCGGCTCTATCCTGGCCTTCGGCTTCGCGCCCTATACAGGCGGTGCACTGTCCTACATCGACGGCATCGGCGTGAAGAAATTCGCCAACATCGCCAAGGGCCTGCAGAAGAAATACGGCGCCGAGTTCAAGGCGCCGAAGCTGCTGCTCGACATGGCCGAGAAGGGCGAGACCTTCTATGAGCGCTTCGATCCTTATACCAGGAACGAGGCCAAGGAGGCGGCGTGACGCCGTCTTCGGCGGTGGACAAGATGGCGGCCAGGGGGTAGAACAGGGAAGGTATTTTTTCCTGTTTCGAAGGAGAGCAAGGTGCTCTCGCATGACCGCGTATGGGCCGCCATCGACGCTCTCGCCGAGCGTTACTCGCTTTCGGCCTCCGGCCTGGCCAGGCGCGCTGGCCTCGACTCGACCGCCTTCAACAAATCGAAGCGGCTGTCCTCGGATGGGCGGCCGCGCTGGCCGTCGACCGAATCGCTGGCCAAGATCATCGAGGCGACCGGCGCCTCGCTGGATGAATTTGCGGGGCTGGTCGAAGGCCGGGGTACATCCGGCGCACTGCCCGTGCAGAAATCGTCGGTGCCGCTGCTCGGCTTCGCCCAGGCCGGCGCCGGTGGCTTCTTCGACGACGCCGGATTTCCGGCGGGGCAGGGATGGGACCTGATCGAACTCCCCGCACGGGCGACCGAAACCTCCTATGCCTTGAAGGTCCAGGGCGATTCCATGCTGCCGCTCTACCGCAATGGCGATGTCCTGATCGTCGAGCCGGGGGCTGTCATACGAAAGGGCGATCGCGTCGTCGTCAAGACCAATGCCGGCGAGGTGATGGCCAAGGTGCTCGACCGCCAGACACCTAAGTCGATCGCGCTGGTCTCCCTCAATCCCGATCACCCGGACCGCGACATCCCCATGCGCGATGTCGAATGGGTGGCGCGGATTGTCTGGGCAAGCCAGTAGGGCGCGCCGGTGCGTCTGCCTCACCTTGCCTTGGCTGTTCTGGCGATCCCGGCGATGGCCACGGCAATTGTCGCCGGCGGCCGCGCCGTCCAGAACGCAAGCGGCGGCCCCGGGGAGCAAATCCAGGTCAGCGCTGAACCGCAGCCCGCCGCGCCGGCTACGTCGGCCATCCCGAAACCAGAGGCGGCCAAGCAGGCGGCGCATTCGAGGGCAATCGATCCGGAAATCGTGGTGCCGCCGCAGCTCGGTTCCGACGAGCTTGAACGGATCGAGCCGCGCGCCCCGTTGAGCGATCTGGCATTGGCCGGACCGCCCAAGCCGCCAAAAACGAAAATGCCGGAGGACGGGAAAGGCATGAAACTGTTTCAGCCCGTCGCGCCGGCCGCCGGGGTCATCGAGGCAAAGGGCTACGCGATTGCGGTTTCCGGTATCGACATCGTCAAGCAGGACGAGACTTGCACCGACAGCGGCAAGTCCTGGAGTTGTGGCGTCCGGGCGCGAACGGCCTTCCGCGCTTTTCTGCGCGGTCGCGCGGTGGTCTGTACGGTGCCGCCCGAAGGCGGCCGTGACCTGATCGCCGCCGAGTGCCGGATCGGCAATCAGGATATCGGCCAATGGTTGGTCGAAAACGGCTGGGCGCGCGCCGCCAAAGGTAGCGCTTACACAGAAGCCGGCGAGAAGGCGCGTGCAGCGAAAAAGGGCGTCTTCGGGCCGGCGCCGAGCGTTTCCGGCCTGCCGCCGCTCCCGGCTGCGTCGCGGTTCGCGCCTGTGGCGCCGGGCTCGATCCTGGAGGAGCAGGACGGCGTCCTCAAGCCGCCAGCTGACCAGCCAGCGCCCGCTGAATGAGCTCACGCGTTTCGGCAATGCCGTAGAGCGCGGCGAAGGAGCCGAAGCGCGGCCCGCGTTCCTGACCTATCAGCACCTGATAGATCATCTGGAAGAAGGCGACGGAGACGCCGGGCCCGCCCTCCGGGCTCTGCTTCGAATGATCTTGGTAGCGCTCGATCTTGCGCGCGACATTGAGGGCAGCGTTCTGGATCGCCTCGCCATCGGCGTCGGCCGGCAGCGCGGCGAGCGCTTCCGAAAGCTTGGTCAGCGCCTCGCGCTCGACCGCCTCGGCGGCACGGTACACTTTGGCCGGCTTCACGAAATCGTCAAAATAGCGGATCGCATATTCGGTCAGCCGGTCGAGTTCGGGGTGGGTTGCCGGCGTCACACCCGGCGCGTGGCGCGAAATGAAGCCCCACAGCACGTCCCTGTTCTGGGCATTCGAGGCACTGACCAGGTTGAGCAGCAGCGCGAACGATACCGGCAGGTCGATGACGGGCGGATTGCCGTCATGCATGTGCCAGACCGGATTGCCCAGGCGCTCTTTCCACTCCTGCTTCTGATAAGCAGATAGGAACGTGTAATACTCGTCTACCGCCTTCGGGATGACGTCGAAATAGAGCTTCTTCGCGGTTCGCGGGCGCTGGAACATATAAAGGCTAAGGCTCTCGGTCGGGGCATAAGTCAGCCACTCGTCGATGGTCAGCCCATTGCCCTTCGATTTCGAGATCTTCTGGCCGTGCTCGTCGAGGAACAGCTCATAATTGAAGCCCTCCGGCGCCGGAGCATCGAGGGCGCGGCAAATCTGCCCGGCGAGCTTGACGGAATCGATCAGATCCTTGCCGGACATCTCGTAATCGACGCCGAGTGCCGCCCAGCGCATCGCCCAGTCAGGCTTCCATTGCAGCTTGGCGTGACCGCCGGTCACCGGCGTCTCGAAGCGCTCGCCGGTGGCCGGGTCGCGCCACACGACGGTGCCGGCGTCGAGCTTGCGCTCGTCGATCGCGACCTGCATGACGATGCCGGTCTTGGGATGGATCGGCAGGAAGGGCGAATAGCTCTGCGCCCGCTCCTCACGCAGCGACGGCAGCATAATTGCCATCACCTTGTCGAAGCGCTCGAGCATCTTGAGCAACGTCGCGTCGAAGCGGCCGGAAGTATAATAGTCGGTCGAGGAAGCGAATTCGTAATCGAAGCCGAAACGGTCGAGGAAAGCGCGCAACCGTGCATTATTGGCGGCGCCGAAGGACGGATACTCGTTGGAGAAAGGGTCCGGTATCCTGGTCAGCGGCTTGCCGAGATAGGCGCGCAGCATGTCCTTGTTAGGCACATTGTCCGGCACCTTGCGCAATCCGTCCATGTCGTCGGAGAAGCACAGCAGCCGCGTCTTGACCTTGTCTTCGGTCAGCACGCGAAAGGCATGACGCACCATAGATGTGCGCGCCACCTCGCCGAACGTGCCGATATGCGGCAGGCCGGACGGGCCGTAGCCGGTCTCGAACAGCACCGTTTCCGGGTAGCCGCTGCTTGCGTAGCGGGCGACGATCTTTTTCGCTTCCTCGAACGGCCACGCCTTGCTTTCGGCGGCGGCGGTAAGGACTTCTGGGCTGAGATCGATCGGCTGTTGTCCGGCCATGATGCTATTTCCTGCAACTTTGCCGGCATCCGTGCCGGCAGCCGCATGCTCTAGACCATGATCCCGAAAAGTGGAACCCGGTTCCGGGTAAGACCATGGCCAAACAAGAAGATAGAGCCATTCCGACACCTCTCGGGGTGGATCAGCTCCAGGGCCTGACCGGAGCGTCAACGATCGCGGCTCTTTTTCCTTGCGGCGCCGGTCCCTCGTTCCTAACTTCGGGACCCATCTCAAGGAGTTGTAAATGCCATTGCCGCCGCACGAAGCCATGATCTACCTGATGGTCATCACCTCGGCGTCAGACCGCGACATGACCGACATCGAACTGGCGCGGATCGGCGACGTCGTTCGATCCTGGCCGGTATTTGAGGATTTCAATCAGGAGCGGCTGGTCGAGGTCGCCCAGGCCTGCCAGAAAATGCTGCATGAAAAGGACGGCCTGGAGGGCGTCCTGGCGCGTGTCGCCGAGGCGCTGCCCGAACGCTTGCATGACACCGCCTATGCCGCCGCCTTCGAGGTTGCGGCCGTCGATCTCGAAATGCGCCTGGAGGAGGTGCGCGTGCTGCAGCTCGTCCGCCGGGAACTCGACCTTGATGCGCTGACGGTCGCCGCCATCGCGCGAGCCGCCAAGGCGCGCCTTCGCACGCTGACCTGAGCCGGCAGTCTAAGCTCAGAAAAAGCTGACCGGAAAATAGCGCAGATAGAACTCGGCGAACGTGCCTTTCACCGAAATTTCCTGCAGCGCGTAGTCGAATGCGGCGGCCAGTGCCGGGTCGTCGGCCCTGGTGGCGATCGCCATGCCCGAGCCGAGATATTCGGGCGCCAGATAGGGGCCGCCGGCAAAGCGGCAGCAGCCCGCCGCATCCGAACCGCCGAGCCAGAAGGCGAAACGCATGCCGTCGCCGAAGGCGGCATCGATCTTGCCGGCTTTCAGCTCGCCATAAAGCTCCTCCGGCTTTGCGAAGGGGACGATTTGGACGTCGCCGAAATAGTCGCGCAGCATCCGTTCATGCGCGGAGCCGGCGATCACGCCGACACGTTTGCTGCGCAGCCTGTCGAACATTGGTTCGGTCAGCGCCTGTGTCTTCAGCATGATGAAGCGTGCCGGAAACTGCAGGTAGGAGCGTGAAAACGCGTATTTCGACCGCGACTCCGGCGTGGCGGCGATGCCGGCAATGATCGCTTCGCCTTCGCCTTTCTGCAGCGCGCCTTCGAGCTCGGCCCAGGGCAGCGCCTGGATCTGGCATTTTTCGGCAATGCCCAGTTCGGCGCAGATAGCGCGCGCCAGATCGACGTGGAAGCCGGACAGCCGGCCTGCCCCATCGAGAAAGTTGAAGGGTGGGAAATCGGTGGTGGTCAGGAATCGCAGCCGCGGCAGCGTCGAAAGGTCCGGCTTTGGCAGCCGCACCTTGGCGTCCCAAAACACCGGCACCTGCGGCTCCGCGGCGCGCGCAGCACCCGCGAGCGATTGCACTCCGATCAGCATCGAGATCAATGAAATGGATATGCACCGAAACGCCACGCGACGACTCCGTCCAGTCTTGCCTCGGCTTTTCGTACGAAAATAACAGAGGCACAACGCTTTTTGGTTTCATCACGGCAATTTAGGGATATTGTTTAGTGAGTTTGCAAGTGACTGCGTGATGCCGGCCGAAGAGGGAGCAGTAGGGCGCACAAAGGAAGCAGCTTTGCAGTCCGGGGTTGATGGCGTAGTGCGGATTGATCACTGCCATTGGTCTCAAGAGCGGAAGGCAACATGGGGTAGATGTTGCGATGGGTCATTTCGATCGCACTCTGGAATTGATAGATCAGTTGCAGCACGCCGGCACCGCGGCGGCGGTCTGCGAAAAGCTGCTGGGGGTAACCAGTGAATTCGGCCTGACGGCGCTGATGGCCGGGACGGTTCCGCAACCTGGCACGCCGAAAAACCAGCAAAAGGACCATGTGCTGCTTTGCGACTGGCCGGCTGAATGGCTTGAGCGCTACGTTGCGCGCAACTACGTCGATCATGACCCCGTCGTCAGTCACATGAAGCAGCTTCAGGCGCCGTTCCAGTGGCGGGAAGCGTCTCAGGGCATCCGCATCGGCAAGAGCGGCGGCGAGGTGATGGGCGACGCCGGCGAATTCAAGCTTCGCGACGGGTTGGCCTTCCCGCTGATCACACTCGATGGCCAGATCGTAATGGTGTCGCTAGGCGGCGAGGCTGTTGAATTGTCGGGCGCCGACTTCGGGTTGGTGTCGCTGGTCTCGACTTATGCGATTGGCCGCGCCATGCAGCTCCACACCATGGCGGGCAAAACCATCGACCACGTCGAATTGACGCCGCGTGAGCGCGAATGCATGCAATGGGCCGCCGTCGGTAAGTCCGAATGGGAGATTTCACAGATTCTCGGCATTTCGGAACACACGTCAGAGAAACACCTTCTTAACGCCAAAAGCAAACTCGGTGCCGTCAATCGGGTGCAGGCGGTCGCGGAAGCGATAAGGCGCGGCTATATTAGCTAGCTCGGCCGTGCCGGCCTAGAAATTCTTGCCTACGCGATCGCGTAATTTTCTCAGGAAAGCACGGCCGTATCTTCCTATTGAACCTAGGAGACGGCAAATGCTTTTTTCCCTCACGACACAGGAATTGATGGAACGCCCCGACCTTTGGGAGGCAGTTCATCGTTTACGCTACAAAGTTTTCGTCGAAGAGATGGGATGGACCGATCTGCAGCGCCCTGATGGCCTCGAGATCGATCAATTCGACCACGATGAGGCAGTGCATCAGATCGTCATCCGCAATGGCGAGCTCGCCGGTTACCAGCGGATGTTGCCGACGACGCGGGCGCATCTTCTAACCGAGGTGCTGGCGGACCTTTATGAGGGAACCCCACCTTCGGGCCCGAATGTCTATGAACTGACCCGCTATGCTGTTGCGCCGGGATTCCGTGACGGCCGGCGCGGGGTGTCGACGGTTGGCACCGAGTTGATTGCCGGCTTCGTCGAGTGGGGTCTGAAGCGCAACGTCAACCAGGTGATTATCGAATTCGAGCCCATGTGGGTGCTTCGCGCGCTGCAGCTGCACTTCCTGGCCACGCCGCTTGGCTACCAGCGCGCCTATGGCAACCAGCAGGTCGTTGCCACACTGCTCACCTTCAACGAGCACACGCTTGAGGTGGTGCGTTCGCGCCGTAATCACTTTGCGCCGGTGCTGGCCAGAGGGTACCCGGACATGCTCGGACAGAGGCGCGCCTCGTGAGATTGGAGAGGGCCATGAACGTTCACTCAAAAACAGAATTCCGCAACCATACGCTGATCGTCACGATATCCTCGGGTGACGGCCGCCCGGTGCTGGACAGGCGGGCCTATGAAAGTTTGGCCACAACATTCCATGAAGCCGCCGTCAACGACGAAGTGCGCGTCATGGTCCTTCGCGGCCTGGCCGGTTGCTTCTGCCTTGGCGGCGATTTTTCCGAATTTCTCGACCCCACCAAACATCAGCGATTGATCGCGGCCGTAACCGACATGTTCCAAACACTGGCGACGTTCCCGAAACCGGTCCTTGCCTGTGTCGATGGCGACGCCGTCGGCGTCGGCTGCACCATCCTGTTCCACTGCGATATGGTGATCGCCTCGAGCAAAAGCACGTTCCGGGTGCCGTTCGTCGATTTCGGCCTGGTGCCGGACGCGGCCACCAGCATCCTGGCGCCGCAGAAGCTTGGCTATGCCGGTGCGTTCCGCTTCTTCTGCCTGGGCGACACGCTTGCCGCCGAAGATGCCAGGGCGCTCGGCCTTGTCGGCGAGATCGTAACGGACGGCAGCGTCGAGGAAGCCACCTTTGCCAGAGCCAGGCAGCTCGCCAAGAAGCCGGTCGCGGCGCTGCTGCAGACGCGCGACCTGCTCAGGGGCGACACTGGCGCGCTCTGCGAGCGCATCGACCGGGAGATATCGCTTTTCCAGCAGGCGCTGCAGGACGACACCACGCTGAAGCGGCTGCAGCGAATTGCCCGGCTGGCGGCATGAGAGCCGCGTATCGATGAGGTGAGCTTATTTTTCGAGGAAAGTCGGCCCTTCGCCGATGATCTTCTTGTCCTCCTTGCCGATGACCTCGAGGTCGCGGCCGTCATACGGCAGCGACAGGAGAATGCGCTGCATGACGGCCAGCCGCGCGCGCCGTTTGTCGTTCGCCCGCACAACGATCCAGGGCGCGAACTCCTTGTGCGTGCGTTCGACCATCAGGTCGCGCGTCTTGGTGTAGTCGTCCCATTTGGTGATGCCGGCGATGTCGATCGGTGAAAACTTCCAGTTCTTCAGCGGGCTCCAGCGACGATCGTGAAATCGCTCGAGCTGCGTTTCCCTGCCGATGTCCAGCCAGAATTTGAAGAAATAGATGCCCTCGTTGCGGATCATCCGTTCGAAATGCGGAACCTCGTCCAGAAACTGCTCGTGCTGCTCGGGCGTGCAGAATCCCATCACCGGTTCAACGCCGGCGCGGTTGTACCAGGAGCGGTCGAAGGTGACGAATTCGCCCGACGTCGGGAAGTGGTCGACGTAGCGCTGGAAGTACCATTGTCCAAGCTCGGTGGGTGTTGGCTTGGTCAGCGCCACGTTGCGCGCCGTGCGAGGGTTCAGATACTGGCGCAAAACGAAGATCGTGCCGCCCTTGCCGGCGGCGTCGCGTCCCTCGAACAGCGAGATCACCCGCTTGCCTGTCGACTGCAGCCATCCCTGCGCCTTAACCAGCTCGATCTGCAGTTGCTCTAGCCTCTCCTCATACTCCTCGCTCTTCATCTTCTTGTCGTAGGGATAGCCGCCGGCGGTCAGCTTGCGGTCCTCGACCCAGTCGGGAAGCGTCGGGGCCTCGATGTCGAACTCCCGCTCCTTGCCGTCGATTGCGATCTTCAGTGGTCCCGATGAGGGTGCAGCGGGGTCTTCCTTGGTGTTTTTCATCGAGACGAACCTTTCCAGCTTCCGGTCTCATGCTATTGGGAGCCTTACTGCATCGGCCCGAAAATCGGAATCGATTTTCGGAAAGAACGATGCAGCAGACTAAAAGTGGTAGAGCGTCCTTTGTGCGTCCAATTGGACGCACGGCGCTCCAGCGCCGGTCCAGCAGGAAGTTATTGAACTTGCCGGCCGACGGAGCGCAGGCGATGGAGCGCAAATGGCCGACATCGGCACAGGGCGGAAAAGCAAGGCGCAAGCCGTCGCCATGCGGCTGTGGAGCAGCCGCTGGCTGCTGGCGGCCGGCTTGCTCGCCGTTCTGATGGTCTATGGTTTTGCAGGCATGTCCGGCTATGTGGTGCTGCTGGCATGCGCCGTACTGGTTGCAGCGGCGATGCTGCCGGCCGGCGTCGCGTCTCAATCCACCGAAAGCGCTGCGGCCATCGAGGCGAGCGGCCTGCAACGGCTTTCCGGCGAATATCTCGCGGCGGCGGTTGCCGATCCGCTGATCATTTTCGATCGCTCCGCCACCATCGTCCATGCCAACGCTGCCGCCTTTGCCGCCTTCGGCGGGATTGCCCCCGGCATGTCGCTGTCGCTGAAATTCCGCGCGCCGGAAATGCAGGCCTTGCTGGACAGCATCCTGTCGGGCAACGTCGCTTCGGACAGCGTCGACTACATCGAAAAGCTGCCTGTCGAACGAGCCTATCGGGTGAGTGCGTCTTCTGTCGGCCATGCCACGGATCTCTACGTGCTGGTGTTCAAGGACCAGAGCGAAGCACGCCGGATCGACAGGATGCGCGCCGACTTCATTGCCAATGCCAGCCACGAGTTGCGCACGCCTCTCGCCTCGATCGCCGGCTTCATCGAGACGCTGCGCGGGCCGGCCCGCAACGACCCTGCGGCACGCGAGCAGTTCCTGCAGATCATGCAAAACCAGACCAGCCGTATGGCGCGTCTTATCGACGACCTCCTGTCGCTGTCGCGACTGGAAATGAAGCCCTATCTCAAGCCGGGAACCGAGGTCGATCTGCGCCAGGCCATCGACAGCGTCATCGATTCGCTTGAGCCGCTGGCCAAGGAAAACGGTGTCGTCATCGAGCGGGATTTCGCGGAAGGGCCGCTCTGCGTGCCTGGCGATCGGGACGAGCTTTTCCAGGTCTTCGAAAACCTGCTGGAAAACGCCTGCAAATACGGCCAGTCGGGTGGACGCGTCGTGGTGTCGATCACGCGCGGCGACGGCGATCCCGAACCGGGCATCGACGTCACCATCAGGGATTTCGGCCCCGGCATCCCCGAAGAACACATCCCGCGCATCACCGAGCGCTTCTACCGTGTCGATGTCGAGAACAGCCGGACCCAGAAGGGCACTGGCCTTGGCCTGTCCATCGTCAAGCATATCCTGACGCGCCACAACGCCAGGCTCTCCATCAGGTCGGAGGTCGACAAGGGTGCGGCGTTCTCGGTTCATTTGCCGGCTCGCTGACACGGTACTATCTAACACATTATGGGTCGTTTCTTTTTTCTGTCATCCGGCTAGCGTATCAGCGGGGATTCGAGGGAGCGACTCAACCAGAAGATCCCGGGAAGGCATTCGTCCATGCAGTCCGTGCACATCGTCAGCGCCTATGACGAAGAGCTGAAATATCTGTCGAAGCGCATCGCGGCGATGGGCGGCCATGCCGAGCGCATGGTCGAGCAAGCGGTCGCGGCGCTGGTCAATGCGGATCCGGGGCTTGCCCAGAAAGTCATTCGAGACGACCTGGTTCTGGATGAGGGGCAGCGCGAGATCGACGACAAGGCGATCATCATCATCGCCAAGCGCCAGCCGATGGCGACGGATTTGCGCGAGATCGTCGGAGCGATCCGCATCTCGGCGGACCTCGAACGGGTAGGCGACCTCGGCAAGAACATCGCCAAGCGGGTGGTTGCCGTCGCCGACGGGCGCCAGCCGAACAGCCTGTTCCGCGGCCTCGAGGCTTTGGCCAATCTGGCACTGACCCAGCTCAAGGAAGTGCTCGACGTCTATGCGTCGCGGTCGGTAGAGAAAATCGGTTTCGTGCGCGACCGCGACGACCAGATCGATGCCATGTACACCTCGCTGTTTCGCGAGTTGCTGACCTACATGATGGAAGACCCACGCAACATCACGCCCTGCACTCATCTCCTGTTTTGCGCCAAGAACATCGAGCGCATCGGCGACCACGCCACCAACATCGCCGAGACGATCTATTATATCGTCACCGGCGATCAGATGCCGGCCGATCGCCCGAAGGGCGACAAGACGGACAAGATTATTCTTCCCGCAACGCTGCCTGCGAAGTGAGTTCTCGAAACCAAGCGTGGTGGCCGCGCTGGATTCGCGGCTTGGTGGAGTGGCTCTCAAATCAGAAAAGCAGCTCCCCTGCTGCTCGACACTGATGCGAATTTCGGATTCGCCACCTGAGAGAAAATTGCGCTAAGCTTTGACGCGCCGACTTCTCAGTTCCGCGATGAAGGCCTGCCTTCAGGAGGCTGCGATGGAATATGTCCGCGAGTTTGCTCCTGCGCCGCCGATGTCGGGCATAATCGCTTGCAGCGTCTATACAGCTGGGCGGCGCATCGCCGACATACCGATCGAGGAAGCCGGCGAATGGGCCGGGAAGCCGGGCCATGTCGTCTGGATCGGACTGCTGGAGCCCGACCGCAATTTGTTGCTTCGCGTCCAGGCGCAATTCCATCTGCATGAGCTGGCGATTGAGGACGCCGAGCATCCGCACCAACGGCCGAAGATCGAGCAATATGGCGATGCCCTGTTCATCGTTGCCCGCACGGCGCAGTTGATCGACAGCCGTGTCACCTTCGGCGAGACGCATCTGTTCGTCGGCGCCGGCTACATCGTCAGCGTCAGGCATGGCCCGTCGACCTCCTACGCCGCCGTTCGCCAGCATTGGGAAAGCTGTCCGCATTCCCTCGCCAAGGGCGAGGATTTCGTCCTCTACGCCATTCTCGATTTCATCGTCGACAACTACATGCCGGTGCTCGAGCAGATCGAAAACGAGGTCGAGGCGATCGAGGACAAGGTTCTGCTGAAACCGATGACCGGCTCCGACATCGAGCGGCTTTACATGCTGCGCCGCGATCTCTTGCGCCTGCGTAATGCGGCCCTGCCGCTGGTGGAGGTCTGCCGGCGGCTGACCAGCGCCGATCTGCCGCAAATTCATACAGCCATGCACCCACTGTTTCGCGACGTCACCGACCATATCCGCACTGTCCAGGAAAAGATCGACAGCCTGCGTGAGGTTCTCGCCTTCGCCTTCGAGGCGAGCCTTCTGGTCGGTCAGAGCCAGGAGACGGCGATCTCCAAGAAGCTTGCCTCATGGGCCGCCATCTTGGCCGTGCCGACAGCATTCGCCGGCATCTACGGCATGAATTTCAGCGACATGCCGGAACTGAGGATGGAATATGGCTACCCGGCCGTACTGGCGGCAATCGCCCTGATCTGCACGTTTCTCTACTGGCGGTTTCGCAAGAACGGGTGGTTGTGAATAGTGAATAGTAAATGGTGAATAGTTAAAATCAGTTCACATGTCGGCCTTCGGCCCGGATATCCATTCACCATTCACCATTCACCATTCACCATTCACCATTCACCATTCACCATTCACCTGCTCCGCCGCCGCTCCGAAGCCGGCTGGAACGCCACGCGGGCGTGGTATTTGCAGTAGGGCCCGGTTTCGGCGGCGTCGTTGCCGCAGAAATGGAAGTCTTCGGAAAGCGGATCGCCATTCGGCCATTTGCAGGTGCGCTCGTTCAGCTCGACGAGTTGCAGATGCCGCGAGATCGGCACGACGACGTTTTCGACCGGGCGGATATAGTGGCGCGACACCGGTTCGGCGTCGAATTGCGCCTTGAGCGCGGTCGCGCCGATCGACGTGGTGACATGGCGCGTAGCGCTTGCCGCCCGCGACACCGATTTCTGGATCGTCGATCCCTGGACCGTCTTCTTCTGGCGTGCCGGTGAGGCGGTCGTGCGTCCGCGGCCGGATAGTTTCAGCCGGTGCACTTTACCGATCACCGCATTGCGGCTGACCCCGCCAAGCTGTGCAGCGATCTGGCTGGCGCTGAGGCCCTCCGACCACAATTTTCTGAGAAGTTCGACTCGCTCGTCAGTCCAGTTCATGAGACCGCGCTCCTGCTGAAATGTGCGGCAATCGGAATCCATTCCCGACCCGGCTTCTGCCGGGCAGACACCACATATATCGGGTGATTAGGTCCGCCGCACGAAATCTAGTTATTTCTCTACTACAATTACCTTATGCGCGGACTCGGTGACAAGAGTCCCGAGGCCAACACGAATCGGTTTTTTCGGTTTTCCCCAACTTGCCCGGTCGCTTATGAGCCGGCGTCCTGCTGGAGGGCTTGCCGCGCTTCCTTGCGCGACCTTTTCGTTGACTTCACGGCCGAAAAACACGATAAGCCACAAGGGCCGCCGCTTTGGCGGCTTTTTGATTTTCCGGTTCCGGAGACGCATATAATGAGCGGTTCGGCGCTTTTCGAGACCTTTGTTCGCGCACCCTTGGCTTTCGACCACGGGGAAGGCACGTGGCTGGTCACCGACAAGGGCGAGCGATATCTCGATTTCGCCGGCGGCATCGCCGTGAATTCATTGGGCTACAGCCATCCGCATCTGGTCGCGGCCCTCACCGAGCAGGCCGCCAAGCTCTGGCATGTCTCCAATCTGTACGAGATTCCGGGACAGGGCCGGCTCGGCGAGCGGCTGGCCGATGCCAGCTTCGCCGACAAGGTGTTCTTCACCAATTCCGGCGCAGAGGCGCTCGAATGCGCCATCAAGACGGCGCGGCGCTACCACTTCGTCAAGGGCCATCCCGAGCGCTTCCGCACCATCACCTTCGAAGGCGCCTTCCACGGCCGCACCCTGGCGACCATCGCCGCCGGCGGCCAGTACAAATATCTGGAAGGTTTCGGCCCCAAAGTCGACGGCTTCGACCAGGTCGGCTTCGACGACATCGACGCCGCCGAAAAGGCGATCACGCCTGAAACCGCGGCGATCCTGATCGAGCCGGTGCAGGGCGAGGGCGGCATCAGGCAAGTGCCGACGCAATCGCTGAAGCGGCTCAGGCAGCTCTGCGATCAGCACGGCTTGCTCCTGATTTTCGACGAGGTCCAATGCGGCGTCGGCCGCACCGGAAAGCTGTTCGCGCATGAGTGGGCGGGTATCACACCCGACATCATGGCGGTCGCCAAGGGCATCGGCGGCGGCTTCCCGATGGGCGCCTGCCTCGCCACCGAGGAGGCAGCGGTTGGGATGACCGCCGGCGTGCACGGCACTACCTTTGGCGGCAATCCGCTGGCGATGGCGGTCGGCAACGCCGTGCTCGACGTGGTGCTGGAAGACAGCTTCCTCGATGACGTCCGGCGCAAGGCACTGCTCCTGAAGCAGGGGCTGGCCGGTGTCGCCGACGAATTTCCGGACGTTATCGAAAGCATCAGGGGCACCGGCCTGATGCTCGGCCTTAAATGCGCGATGCCCAACACCAAGGTCACGGTGGCACTGCGCGACCAGCATCTCTTGACGGTTCCGGCCGGCGACAACGTTATCCGCCTGCTGCCGCCTCTCACCGTCACCGATGCCGAGATCCACGAGGCGCTCGAGCGCATTCGTGCCGGCGCCAAGAGCCTGGCGGATGCCATCGTCGCTGCCGCCGCGAAGTAATCCTGGAATTCCTGATGTCCCTTCGCCATTTCACCGATCTTTCCGCCGTTTCCGAAGGCGATCTGCGCTTCATGCTGGACGATGCGGCTGTACGAAAAGCAAGGCTCAAGGCCGGCGAACGCACCAAGCCGCTCGAAGGCAAGGTGCTGGCGATGATCTTCGACAAGCCCTCGACGCGCACGCGCGTGTCGTTCGACGTCGGCATGCGGCAGCTGGGTGGCGAGACGATCATGCTGACTGGCACCGAGATGCAGCTTGGCCGCTCCGAGACCATCGCCGACACGGCCAAGGTGCTGTCGCGTTATGTCGATGCCATCATGATCCGCACCACCTCGCATGACCGGCTGCTGGAACTGACGGAAAACGCTACGGTCCCCGTCATCAACGGGCTGACCGACGAGACCCATCCCTGCCAGTTGATGGCCGACATCATGACCTTCGAAGAGCATCGCGGTCCGGTGGCCGGCAAGACGATCGCCTGGACTGGCGACGGCAACAACGTCCTGCATTCCTTACTGGAGGCCTCTGCGCGGTTCCGCTTCAAGCTGAACGTCGCCGTGCCCGAGGGCAGCGAACCGGCTCAGAAGCATGTCGACTGGGCGAAAGCCAATGGCGGCAAGCTGAAATTCACCCGTTCGCCCGAGGAGGCCGTTCACGAGGCCGACTGCATCGTCACCGACTGCTGGGTGTCGATGGGCCAGGAGCACCGTGCCCGCGGCCACAATGTCTTCTTGCCCTACCAGGTCAATGCGGCGTTGATGGCGAAGGCCAAACCGGACGCGCTGTTCATGCACTGTCTGCCGGCGCATCGCGGCGAAGAGGTCACCGACGAGGTCATCGACGGGCCGCATTCGGTGGTGTTTGACGAGGCCGAGAACCGGCTCCATGCCCAGAAGGCGGTTTTGGCCTGGTGCCTGGGCGCTTGATCCGGGCCGCCGTGATCCGGGCCGGCCCGATCCGGGCCGCCTTGATCCGGGAGTGCGTGGTGCCTATCTCAGGCGCATCACGCAAATCGAGCGCGTCTCGTCGCATGCGCCCCGAAGGGCGGCATCGCCGCGCCCCGGAGCTTTGTCATGTTGGAAACTCATCAATTGGCTGAATATCAACCCAAGCTCGGCGAATTCGGCTATGCCGGCGACGACCATGTCGTGCCGTTCGAGGTCGGCCCGCTCGACGTGCGCGGCCGCACCGTCCAGCTCGGGCCGATGCTCGATGCCATCCTCAGCCGCCACGACTATCCCGAGCCGGTGGGCCGGCTACTGGCCGAAGCCTGTGTGCTGACGGTACTGCTCGGAACTTCGCTGAAGTTCGAGGGCAAGTTCATTCTGCAGACCCGCACCGACGGGCCGGTCGACATGCTGGTCGCGGATTTCTCCACGCCGCACGCGCTGCGCGCCTATGCCCGCTTCGATGCCGACCGGCTGGAGGCTTTGACGGCCGCCGGCGAGACGTCACCGCAGACGCTGCTCGGCAGCGGCGTCCTGGCGCTGACCATCGACCAGGGCGCCCACACGCAACGTTACCAGGGCATCGTCCAGCTTGACGGCGTCACACTGGAGGAAGCCGCACGGACCTATTTCCGCCAGTCGGAGCAGATTCCGACCGACCTTCGGCTTTCGGTGGCCAAGCTTCTGACGCCCGGCGTCGGCGGTGCCCGCGAGCAATGGCGCGCCGGTGGCCTGTTGGCACAGTTCCTGCCGCAGTCGCCAGAGCGCATGCGCGTGCCTGACCTTCCCGGCGGCGACGGCGATCCGCGTGAGGAAATTCACGACCCGACCGACAATTCCTGGCAGGAACTGCTGGCGCTGCTTGGTACCATTGAACCGACCGAGCTGATCGATCCGACGATCGGTGCCGAGCGGCTGCTTTACCGGCTGTTCCACGAGCATGGCGTCCGCGTCTTCGGCGGCGCGCCGGTCGCCGACCAGTGCTCATGCTCGAGGGAGAAGATCCGCGGCATCCTCGAAGGTTTTTCCGCCGAGGAGATCAGGGACAGCACCGAGGATGGCAGCATTCACGTCGCCTGCGAATTCTGCTCGAAACAATATGACTTCGACCCGGCGGAGTTTGCAGCGGCCGGATGACGGCCGTCAATTGACGGTGCGCCGCGTGCCCGGCAAATCGAGCGAGAAGGCGGGGATGGCGACGTCGAACGTTTCGCCCCGCTTGTTGCGCATTGTGTAGTGCCCGACCATGATGCCGGACGGGGTCGAGAGCGGGCATCCAGACGTATACTGATAGCTGTCGCCGGGGTTGAGTCCGGGTTGCTCGCCGACGACCCCGGGGCCGCGCACTTCCTCGACCTTGCCGGTGCCGTCGGTAATGTGCCAGTAGCGCGACAGAAGCTGCACGAACTCGTCCGACTGATTGTCGATGGTCACCTGGTAGCCCCAGACATAGCGGTTTTGCGGCGGGTCGGAGTGATCCTCCAGATAGAACGGCCTGACCTGCACTTCGATGTTGCGGGTGACGGCACTGTACATAAACTGCTCCAAAGCCATGTAGACGGAATTTTCGACGCTCAGCGCAGTTTGGTCAACGATGCGCGTCGTCTCCTTGCCCGATCTCAAGCGCAGGTGCCGAAAAACAATGTCATTTGAGTGACACACGACAATGATGGTGTGCAGGCTTGTGCCGGGCGACTCAGCGTTCTGTCGAATTGTTGAAAACGGCCGTCATGCGGCCGACATTTCTGGAGTGACCAGATATCGATGGAACCGACGTTCGCAGCCGCCCTCCTTTCCATAGCCCTCCTTCTTTCAAATCTCGCCAGCATCCTGTTAGCTTCGCTGAAGCTGAAGCGACCAGCCAGGATCGCACCGCCCGCCGCCAACGCGCCGCCGGTATCGATCGTCGTCCCGGCGCGCGGCGTCGAGCCGTTTGCCGATGAGACGCTGGAGCGCGCCTTCTCACTCGACTGGCCGCGCTACGAACTCATCTTCTGCGTCGCCCATGCCGACGACCCGGTGGTCAAGCCGATCACCGCCGCAATGGCGCGTTTTCCAGCTATACGCGCCCGGCTGCTTGTCGGCGACGACCGCATCAGCGGCAATCCGAAACTCAACAATTGCGTGAAGGGTTGGGAAGCAGCGCATTATCGCTGGGTCATCCTTGCCGATTCCAACGTGCTTATGCCGAGCGATTATGTCCAGCAGCTGATGGCGGCATGGCGGCCCGATACCGGCCTTGTCTGCTCGACGCCGATCGGCTCGCGACCGGACGGGTTTTGGGGGGAGGTCGAATGCGCCTTTCTCAACCCGCTGCAGGCGCGCTGGCAATATGCCGGCGAGGCGCTCGGTCTCGGCTTTGCCCAGGGCAAGAGCATGTTGTGGAACAAGCCGATGCTCGACGCCAATGGCGGCATCCGCGCGCTGGCCGCCGAGATCGCCGAGGACGCCGCCGCGACCAAGCTGGTGAACCGGCTCGGATTGCGCGTCAACCTTGTCGCCTCGCCCTTCGAACAGCCGCTCGCCCGGCGCACGTTGGGCGAGATCTGGTCCCGGCAGGCCCGCTGGGCACGCCTGCGCCGCGTCACCTTTGCGCTGTTCTTCGCCCCCGAGATCCTGATCGGCGCGGCGCCGCCGCTGGTGCTTGCGCTGATCGCGGCGGCGGATGCCGGCGTCAGCCTACCGGCCACCGCCATTGCCGTGCTGGTCGCGGCCTACCTGCCGGAATGCGCCCTGGCCTCAGCCAAGGGATGGCACCTGTCGCTGCGCACCATCCCGGCGATGATGGCGCGGGACGTGATGCTTCCCGCCATTTGGGCGCGCGGCTGGCTGAGCAGCGCCGTCGACTGGCGCGGCAACGTGATGACCATCCAAACCAAGGCCGTCGCGGAACTGGAAGAGACCCCGTCCGGCGCCTGAGGGCACGTCCCGCTCACCTCTGTTCGGTCAGCCCCTTATCCGGCAGCTCTCAGCGCTTGTTCGATATCTTCGAGCAGATCGTCGGTATCTTCCAGGCCGACGGAAAGCCTGAGCGTGCCCGGTCCGATGCCGAGCTCGGCGCGGGCCTCATCGGTCAAGTTCTTGTGCGTGGTCGTCGCGGGATGGGTGATCAGGCTCTTGGCGTCGCCGAGATTGTTGGAAATCAGCACGATGTCGAGCGCGTTCTGGAAGGCAAAGGCCGCCGGCTTGCCGCCCTTCACATCGAGGCAGATCAGCGTCGAGCCGCCCGACATCTGCTTCTTGACCACGGCCGCTTGCGGGTGGTCGGCGCGGCCGGGATAGATGACGCGGGCGATTTCCGGGCGCTCGGCGAGAAAGTCCGCGATCCGGCCGGCACTTTCCGTCTGCTGTCGCACACGCAGCGGCAGCGTCTCCAGGCCTTTCAGCAGGGTCCAGGCATTGAAGGGCGAGAGGCTGGGCCCGGTGTGGCGGAAATAGTCATGCAGATTCTCGTCGATCCATTTCTTGTCCGACAAGATAACGCCGCCAAGGCAGCGCCCTTGGCCGTCAATATGCTTCGTGGCCGAATAGACGACGATGTGGGCGCCGAGCTGCAAGGGTTTTTGCTGCAAGGGCGTGGCGAAGACATTGTCGACGATCAGCCTGGCGCCGATCGAGTTGGCAAGCGCCGCGACGGCGGCGATGTCGACCACCTCCAGCGTCGGATTGGTCGGGCTTTCCAGGAAGAACAGTTTGGTGTTGGGCTTGACCGCTTTTTCCCAATTGGCGATGTCGGTGCCGTCGACCAGCGTTGCCTCGATGCCGTATTTCGGCGCCAGCGTCTCGACCACCCAGCGGCAGGAGCCGAACAGTGCGCGCGCCGCCACGATATGGTCGCCCGCTTTGGCGCTGCACAGCAGTGCTGCCGTCACCGCCGCCATGCCGGACGCCGTGGCGCGCGCGTCCTCGGCGCCTTCCAGCGCGCACATGCGCTTTTCGAACATGTCGACCGTCGGATTGGCATAGCGCGAATAGATGAAGCCCGGCTCCTCGCCCTTGAAGCGGGCTTCCGCCGCTTGCGCCGTCTCGTAGACATAGCCTTGGGTGAGATACATCGCCTCGGAGGTCTCGCCGAAGCCGGAACGCAGCGTCCCGGCATGCACGAGTGCGGTCTGAGGCTTCCAGTCGCGCTTCTTGATCATTACCCTATCCAAACAACAAAAAACCGGTCGCGAAAGTCGCAACCGGTCCATACGGCCTTGCGGCCAGACGGTCCTTTAGCGACTTGTTTAACGTGGCTGCAAGCCGACCGGCCAAATCACCACGGGATAACGACCCTTTAGACCCGCACCGCGCTTGCGTCAATTGCCGGTATGATTAAGAGGGTTGTACCAAGCAGGTGCCGAAGGCATCCCACGGTTTGTGGCAAGGACCTGCGACAGAACAAGACCTCGCCCGGCGTTCGAGCGGAGCCAGACCCTTGCGGCAGACAGGCATTCTTCCCGATCAGAATATTTCCGCGCTGTTCCAGTCGGGCGCGCTGAAGTCGCCGCGCGCGCTCGATGCCGATCAGATCCAGCCGGCCAGCCTTGACCTGAGGCTCGGCGACAAGGCCTGGCGGGTGCGTGCTTCCTTCTTGCCCGGCCCGGACCACAGGGTTGTCGACAAGCTCGACCGGCTGAAGTTGCACGAGATCAACCTCGCCGAAGGTGCCGTGCTGGAAACCGGCTGCGTCTACATCGTGCCGCTGCTCGAAAGCCTGGCGCTGCCCCCGCATATTTCGGCTTCGGCTAACCCGAAGAGCTCGACCGGACGGCTCGACATCTTCACCCGGGTAATGACCGACCGTGGCCACGAGTTCGACAAGATCACCGCCGGCTACGAAGGTCCGCTCTATCTGGAGGTCAGCCCGCGCACCTTCCCGATCGTCGTGCGCACCGGCTCGCGGCTGTCGCAGATCAGGTTCCGCACCGGCAATGCGCTTTTGTCTGAAAGCGAGTTGCACGACTTGCATCGCGCCGAGATGCTGGTCGCCACCGAGCCGCCCAACATCTCAGGCGGCGGCATCGCGCTGTCGATCGACCTCGACGGCGACAAGGACGGGCTGGTCGGCTATCGCGGCAAGCACCACACTGGCCTCGTCGATGTCGACAAGCGCGCCGCGCAGGATGTCGTCGATTTCTGGGAGCCGCTCTATAAGAGCGGCGCCGGCGAGCTGGTGCTCGACCCGGATGAATTCTACATCCTGGTGTCGCGCGAGGCGGTGCATGTGCCGCCGCTCTACGCCGCCGAAATGACGCCGTTCGATCCGCTGGTCGGCGAATTCCGCGTCCACTATGCCGGCTTCTTCGATCCGGGTTTCGGTCATTCGGCGTCGGGCGGCACCGGCAGCCGGGCGGTGCTCGAGGTGCGCAGCCACGAAGTGCCGTTCATCCTCGACCACGGCCAGATCGTCGGACGGCTGGTCTACGAGCACATGCTGAAACGGCCGCAGGCGCTCTACGGCACCGATCTCGGCTCCAACTATCAGGCACAGGGCCTGAAGCTGTCCAAGCATTTCCGCGCCGCGCGCTGATCTTTCCCTTGCTTCCCTTGCTTGCGGGTTATGCCCGGTTCAAAGCGCCTTCACGGCGACCTTCACCGGCTGCTCGATTTCGAGCGGGTTGCGCAGCGGCAGACCGAAATCCTGCGCCTCGATCTCGAACACGTCGCCGGCCTCGGTCCTGATGCCGTCGGCGAAGGACAGCGTCGCCGTACCGAACATGTGCACATGGACGTCGCCCGGCTGGCGGAAGGCCGAGTATTTGAAGTGGTGATGCTCGAGATTGCTAATGGTGTGCGACATGTTCGCCTCGCCCGACAGGAACGGCTTTTCCCAAAGCAGCTTGCCGTCGCGCAGGATGCGTGAAGCGCCGCGGATGTCGGACGGCAGGTCGCCGATCAGGATTTCTGGCCCGAACGAGGCGTTGCGCAGCTTGGAATGGGCGAGGAAGAGGTAGTTCACGCGTTCGGTGACATGGTCGGAAAACTCGTTCGACAGCGTGAAGCCGACGCGGAACGGGGCGCCGTCGTCGCCGATTACATAGATGCCGGCGATTTCCGGCTCCTCGCCGGCATCCTGGGCGAAGGCGGGCGACATAAGCGCCGCGCCGGGCGCCACTGCCATGGTGCCGTTACCCTTGTAGAACCATTCCGGCTGCACGCCGGTTTGGCCTTTCGCCGGCTTGCCACCTTCCAGGCCCATGCGGAACATCTTCATGGAATCGGTCAGTTGTTCCTCGCCGTCCGTGCTGAGCTTCTTGTGCATTGAATCGCGGGTCGCGGCGGAGCCGAGATGCGTCAGCCCGGTGCCGGTGAGATGGAGATGCGCGGGATCGGGATGGTTGATCGGCGACAGCAGCCGCCCTTTCTTGTAGGCGGCGTCGAGATCGACGGTTTCGCCAAAGCCCTTGCGCTCGATCAGGGCGACGAGCCCGCTGCCGGTGCGGGCGGCTTCCATCGCCAGCGAATAGACGCTGCGCGCGCCGTTGATGACGCGGGTCTTGCCGCCGTTGCGGGCAACGACGCGGATCGTCTCGGCGTCGTCGAGGATCTGTGAGATCAGCATGGTAACCCTCTCTGAATTGCGGGCCTGGTCTGCCTTCCTTGGCAAACCCTACCCTGCGCGGCTCGGACCCTGTCCGCGCCTCGGTTGAAATTCTTCGTCCGGATTGCGCTCGCGGATCAGGTCCCTCGGGGGACTTCTTTGCGCCGCCCGGCAGCGCCGCGATGTGACCCGTATGCCTCCTGGTTGCCTCTCAAGCCTTGTTCTTGTTGTAGACGTCGAAGACGACAGCGCCGAGCAGCACCAGGCCTTTGACCACCTGCTGCCAGTCGACATTGACGCCCATGATCGACATGCCGTTGTTCATGACACCCATGATGAAACCGCCGACCACCGCGCCGATGACCTGGCCGACGCCGCCCATCGCCGAAGCGCCACCAATGAACACCGCGGCGATGACGTCGAGCTCGCTGCCGAGGCCCGCCGCCGGCACAGCCTGCCCCAGGCGCGCCGCGATAATCAGGCCGCCGAGTGCCGACAGCACGCCCATATTGATGAACACCATCAACGTCAGCCGTTCGGTCTTGATGCCCGATAGCTGCGCTGCCTTGGCATTGCCGCCCATCGCATAGATGCGGCGGCCGATCGTCATGCGTTTGGTAACGAAGACGAACAACGCGATCAGCACGCCCATCACCATGAGAACGATTGGCAGGCCTCTGTAGGTGGCGAACTGGTAGACCAGAAACAGCGCCAGCGCGCTGGTCACCAGGGTCTTGACGACGAACAGCGAGAAGGGTTCGGCTTCGTAGCCATGCCGCTCGCGGCTGCGCCGCGCCCTGAGCCCGAAATAGGCGTAGGCGAGCACGGCGACGAGGCCGATCAAGATCGTCGTCATGTGCAGCGTCAGGCCGCTGCCGACAATGGTTTTGCCGGCGGCGTTCACCGTCGGTGGTATCAGCGTCAATGGGCCGATCACGTCCGGAATGAAGCCGGAACTGAGCGCCTTGAAGCCGACTGGAAGCGGCCCCACGGAAGACCCGCCACCCAGCAGCGCCTGGCAGATGCCGCGGAAGATCAGCATGCCCGCCAGCGTGACGATGAAGCTCGGTATTCGGTGATAGGCAATCCAGTAGCCTTGTGCCGCGCCGATTGCGCCGCCCACGATCAGGCAGATGATCGACACTACCAGCGGATTGCTCAAAGGGCCGAGCGGCCAGATGACCATCATCATCGCCGCCAGCGCGCCGATGAAGCCGGCGACGGAGCCGACGCTGAGATCGATATGGCCAGAGACGATCACCAAAAGCATGCCCAGTGCCATCACGATGATGAAGCTGTTCTGCTGCACCAGGTTGCTCAGGTTCACCGGCTTGAACAGCGTTCCGGACGTCGTGAACTGGAAGAACACCATGATGGCTATCAGCGCCAGGATCAGGCCGTATTCGCGCAGATTGGTGACCAGCGCCGAGACGGCAATGCGAGGTGTCTGTTGTAGGTCCTGGGCGACGCCGCTCTGCGGCCCGGGAGCGCTTTCAGTGCTCATGATGCTTTTCCTTCTCCGCGGACGATGGCGCGCATGATCTTTTCCTGACTTGCGTCGGCCGCGGCCATTTCTCCCACGATGCGCCCTTCATTCATGACGTAGATGCGGTCGGTGATGCCGAGCAGTTCGGGCATTTCCGACGAGATGACGATGATCGCCTTACCCTCGGAGGCGAGACGCGCGATGATCGTATAGATTTCATACTTGGCGCCGACATCGATGCCGCGCGTCGGCTCGTCGAGGATCAGTACTTCCGGATTGGCGAACAGCCATTTCGACAGCACCACCTTCTGCTGGTTGCCGCCAGAAAGATTGCCGGTCATCTGGTAGACGCTCGAGGCCCGGATATTGGTCCTGCCGCGATAATCATTGGCGACCGAAAGCTCGCGCAAATCGTCGATCACGCCATGGCGCGACACGCCGGGCAGGTTGGCGAGCGTGATGTTGTGCTTGATATGATCGATCAGGTTGAGCCCGTAGGTCTTGCGGTCCTCGGTAACGTAGGCGATGCCGTGTTCCACCGCCTTGCTCACCGAGGAGACATCGATCGGCTTGCCGTTAAGGAACACCTCGCCGGTGATGCGGCGGCCATAGGACCGGCCGAACAGGCTCATGGCAAACTCGGTCCGGCCGGCGCCCATGAGCCCGGCAATGCCGACCACCTCGCCCTTCCGAACGTTGAGGTTGATGCCCTTGATGACCTGCCGCTCGGCATGGATGGGGTGGTAGACCGACCAGTTCTTCACTTCAAGCACGGTCTCGCCGATCTTCGGCTCGCGCGGCGGATAGCGGTCGTCGAGCGAGCGGCCGACCATCGAGGTGATGATGCGGTCCTCCGAGATGTCCTTCTTGGCCAGCGTCTCGATGGTCCGCCCGTCGCGGATGATGGTGACTTTGTCGGCGACCCGGTTCACCTCGTTGAGCTTGTGCGAGATCAGGATCGAAGTGATGCCCTGCCGCTTGAATTCGAGCAGCAGATCGAGCAGCGCCTGGCTGTCCTTTTCGGACAGGCTCGCCGTCGGCTCGTCGAGAATGAGCAACTTCACTTCCTTGCTGAGCGCCTTGGCGATCTCGACCAGCTGCTGCTTGCCGACGCCGATATTGGTGATCAGCGTGTTGGGGTCTTCCTTGAGGCCGACCTTCTTGAGCAGGGCGCTGGTGCGCGTCTCGCTGGCGTTCCAGTCGATGACGCCGTATCTGGCCTGCTCGTTGCCGAGAAAGATGTTTTCGGCGATTGACAGCATCGGCACCAGCGCAAGCTCCTGGTGGATGATGACGATGCCCTTGCGCTCGCTGTCATGGATGCCTTTGAAATGGCACTCATCGCCGCGATAAATGATCTGGCCGTCATAGGTGCCGGACGGATACACGCCCGACAGCACCTTCATCAGCGTCGACTTGCCGGCGCCGTTCTCGCCGACCACGGCATGGATCTCGCCTTCCTCGACCATCAGCTTGACATTCGACAGCGCCTTGACGCCGGGAAACGTCTTGGTGATGTCGCGCATCTCCAAAATCGTCGATGCCATTGAGAATACCACTCCTGCGAGGTCCGCAAACAATACCGGGCTGGCTCGCCAACGAAAAGGGGCCCTGCCTGCGCAGGACCCCAGGCTTTGTAACCGCGATTACTTCAGTTCTTCGGCCTTGATGTAGCCGGAGTCGACCACCAGTGCCTGGTAGTTCGACTTGTCGACCTCATGCGGCGTCAGCAGGATCGAGGGAACGACCTTGACGTCGTTGTTGTAGGTCTTGGTGTCGAGGCCTTCCGGCTTGCCGCCCGAGAGCACCTTGTCGACGAGCTCGACCGTCGACTTGGCGAGTTCGCGGGTGTCCTTGAACACGGTCGAGTACTGTTCGCCGGCGATGATCGCCTTGACCGAAGCGGTCTCGGCGTCCTGGCCGGTGACAACAGGCCATGGCTGATCGGCAGTGCCGTAACCGACGGCGCGCAAGGAGGCGATGATGCCGCGCGACAGGCCGTCATAGGGCGAGAGCACGCCATCGACGCGGCTGCCGTCCGAGTAGTTGGCGGAGAGCAGATTGTCCATGCGGGCCTGGGCCGTCGCCGCCAGCCAGCGCAGCGTGCCGACCTTGTCCATGCCCATCTGGCCGGACTTCACGACGAGGGTCTTGTCGTCGATCAGCGGCTGGAGAACCGACATGGCGCCGTTATAGAAGAAGAAGGCATTGTTGTCGTCCGGCGAACCGCCGAACAGCTCGATGTTGAACGGACCCTTCTTCTCGGGATAGCCGAGGCCCTTGAGCAGCGATTTGGCCTGAATGACGCCGACGCCGAAATTGTCGAATGTGGTGTAGTAGTCGACATTCCCGGTCTTCTTGATCAGGCGGTCATAGGCGACGACGACGACGCCGGCGTCAGCCGCCTTCTGCAGTGCGTCCGACAAGGTCGTGCCGTCGATCGAGGCGATGATCAGCGCCTTCGGGCCCTTGGTGATTTCGTTTTCCAGCTGGCTGAGCTGGTTTGGAATGTCGTCCTGCGCGTATTGCAGGTCGACGGTGTAGCCGAGAGCCTCGAGCTGGGACTTGACGGCGTCGCCGTCATTGATCCAGCGCTGCGAGGTCTTGGTCGGCATCAGCACGCCGACCAGACCTTCGCCTGCCTGCGCAGGCAGCGTCATGGCCGCGATGCCAAGGGCCGCCACGGCGGCCAGTGTCTTGATGATCTTCACATTAACTCTCCCTGGTTGATGGACGCGTACCCTTGGGTTTCGTGGGCCGCGCAATCGTGCAGGAGCGCCAAACGCGCCGCTGCCGTCAATCGATCTCCGGTATCCTCCCAATCGGCCCCGAAACTCTGGTTTCAATCGACACGAGTTTTCCCCCGTCACCGATCGTCAAGTCTCAGGACGCGCGAAGGGTGTGTCGCTTTGCCATAACTGTCAAATGCGATCTTTGATGGTTGCTATATCGAAACTGATATGGCTAAAGCTAGTGGCGACGCTGCCGGATGACTGGTCGGGCGCGGGGTGTGGGAATAAGGAAAATCATGGCAGCGCTGCGAAATCCTGCTGCAATCTCAGCTGGTTACGATGAGGTACCGGGAGAGGGCGGAACCCTGCTGCGCAGCGGCTTGAGCCTGCGCCACATGCGCATGATCGCAGCCCTCGACGAGCACGGCCGGGTGAGCGCCGCGGCCCAGGTCATGAACATCTCGCAGCCGGCCGCTTCGCGCATGATCGCCGAGATGGAGGCGGTGCTCGACGTCAAGCTCTGCGAAAGGCTGCCGCGCGGAATCACGCTGACGCCCTATGGCAAGGCGCTGGCACGGCGTGCGCGGTCGATCCTGCTCGAGATGCGCGAGGTCGATCGCGAGATATTCGAGCTCAAGGCGGGCAAGGGCGGTTCGGTGTTCCTGGGTGCCGTCACGGCGCCGGCAATCGAGCTGGCGGTGCCGGCCATCCGCGAGATCCGCCGCCTCTATCCGCGCATCGAGATCACCATGCAGGTCGAGACCTCGAACGTGCTGGCACGCGAGCTGATCGCCTCCCGCCACGATTTCATCATCGCCCGTATCCCCGACGACCTCAATCCGCGGCTGTTCGAAGCCCGTGTCATCGGCGTCGAAAAGGCCTGCCTGATCGTGCGCCGCAGCCACCCGCTGACCAAAGGCAAGGCGGTGCGGCTGGAGGAGACCGCCGCCTATGACTGGGTGTTCCAGTCGGGCGGCTCGCCGCTGCGCCAGGCGATGGAAAGCAACTTTTTGAACCGCAACATCGCGCTGCCGGATCGCATCCTCAACACCAGTTCGCTGCTGTTGACGCTCGTGATGGTCGCGCAATCCGACGCGATCGCGCCGGTGTCGATCCAGGTCGCGAAATTCATCCAGAACCCGGAAGGACTGGCCGGCGCCATCGACGTCGTCCAGACCGAGTTCGACATCGAGGTCAGGCCCTACAGCCTAATCACGGTGAAGAACCGCGCGCTGTCGCCGGCCGCCAAGATGCTGCACGATTTTATTCTGCGAGAGGTGGGCTAGGCGAGGCGCTGCAGGGAGATTGCGCCTGCCAGACCCCTAAGACATGACCAGAAAGGCCCGCCAGCATGGAACACCGATGCACGTCGGCAACTGCCCGAGTGATGCTCGAAAAAAGCCCGCCAGCAGAAGCCAGCGGGCCAAAGGGTAGACATTCCGGTTGGGGTCATTTCAAGCCCCGCCGACTTCAATGTGGGATATTCCATAAGCTGGCACATCGTCCGAACAGATGAAGGCCGGCAAACCGCGGACAACATGGGCTGTAAAACCGCTGGTTTTCAGCGCTCACCAAATCAGGCGCAAAGCCTCGTGGCACAAGCTGGAGCGGGTAGCGGGAATCGAACCCGCGCGTTCAGCTTGGGAAGCTGACAAGCTACCATTACATCATACCCGCGCTGTTCCTCCGATATCATGGCCCGACGCCGATGCGCAATCCGATTTGAGGAGGCGCCTTGATGCAGCGCGGCCAACTGCGTATTTCTGGGCATGTGCCCGAATCGTGGCACCCGACTGTGGAGACAGGCCTTGTCCGCACTGAACCGCTTTCTCGGCGATACGCCGCTCCGGGTGATCCTGAAGCTGCTCGTCGTGTCGTTCCTCGTCGGCCTCGTCATGAACGCCTTCGGCTGGTCGCCGATGGATGTGCTCTACGGCATCCGCAAATTCTTCATCGACCTGTGGAACCTCGGCTTCCACGCCATCGACCGCTTCCTCGGCTATATCCTGCTTGGTGCTGCGATCGTCGTGCCGGCCTTCATCCTGCTCAGGATCGCCAACTACCGGAAGTAGAGCATGATCCCGAAAAGTGGGAACCGGTTTTCGGAAAAGATCATGCTCAAACAAAAAGGCTTCACGCGTAGCCAGCAGCCACCTCGAACAGGATGGCGTGGCGCGCCGCCAGTGCTGCGACATCCGTCGAATAGCCGCCGCCGATGACGCCGCAAACCGGGACGCCGAGCGTGCGGAAATGGCGGATCACCATATCGTCGCGGGCGCGCAGCCCGTCATCCGTGAGCGACAGCCTGCCGAGCCGGTCCTCGACATGGACGTCGACGCCGGCATTGTAGAAGACGAGGTCCCAGCGCCTTCGCCCCGACAGCTCCGGCAGGATGGCGCCCAGCCGCTCCAGATAGGCTGCATCGCCGGTGTCGTCGGGCAGGGCAATGTCGAGGTTGGAGGCGATCTTGCGCACTGGGTAGTTGCGGTCGCCATGCATGGAGAAGGTCAATACGCGCGGCTCGTCGCCCAGAATGTCGGCCGTGCCGTCGCCCTGATGCACGTCGAGGTCGACAACCAGGATGTTTTGGACAGCACCTTCGGCGAGCAGCACCAGCGAGGCAACGACCACGTCGTTGAAGGTGCAGAAGCCGGCGCCTTGCGCGCGCCGCGCATGATGACTGCCGCCGGCCGTGTTGCAGGCGATGCCCTTCAGCAAGGCCAGCCGCGCCGCCAGCACCGTGCCGGCCGTGGCGAGCTGCGCCCTCAGCGAAACCCGCGGTCCTATGGGAAAGCCGATCTCGCGCTCGATCTTTGCCGGCACTTCGCAGGCAAGCACCTGGTCGACATAGTCGGCCGCATGGGCAAGCTTCAGCCAGGACCCCAGCGCCGGTTCGGGCACGTTGAGGGCGTCCGGCCGCGCCAGACCGCGTGCGCTCAAGGCTTCCATCAGCAGCGGATATTTGCTCATCGGGAAGCGGTGGTTGACGGCGAAACCGGCGTCGTAGTCGGGATGATGAACGATCTGCAAGGGCATGGGACGGCCGGTGCGCCGGAGGCGGGTTTCGGTTGACCATACGTGGTGGATGGTTGCGTGAGGTCCGGAAATTGCGGCACATCGGCTAGCCGATCAAGTCGCAACAGGGAGCAACACGCGTTTGGAGCAGGCTTTACCCACCAAAGCCCACGTCACCGAAGCCAGGGCCTTCGTCGTCACCAACCGCTCGGTGCTCGCCATCGCCGTGCCGATGACGCTTGCCTATCTGACGACGCCGCTGCTGGGTCTGGTCGACACGGCGGTGGTCGGGCAGTTCGGCGACGCCGCCCTTCTCGGCGGCCTGGCGGCCGGCGCCCTGATATTCGATGTCGTCTTCACGACCTTCAACTTCCTGCGCTCCGGCACCACCGGCCTCGTCGCCCAGGCCTTCGGGCGCGGCGATGCACTGGAGGAGCAGGCGGTGTTCTGGCGCGCCGTGCTGATCGCGGTCGTCGCCGGCATCGTGCTTGCCGCACTTGCGCCCCTGGTTTCCACTGCCGGGCAATGGTTCATAGGCGCCGAACCGCGCGTTAGCGCCGCGATGGACGTCTATATCCGCATCAGGATGCTCGCAGCACCGTTCTCGCTGATCAACTACGCCATCCTCGGCTACGTGCTCGGGCGCGGCGAGGGCGGGCTCGGGCTGATGCTGCAACTGGTGCTCAACAGCATCAATATCGCGCTCTGCTTCCTGCTTGGCCTGAAGCTCGGCTGGGGCGTTGCCGGCGTCGCCTGGGCGACGCTCACCGGCGAATTCGTCGCCATGCTGCTTGGTCTTGCCATCGTCGGCCGGCGCTTCTGGGCGGCGCCCAGGCTGGCGCGCCATCGCGTGCTCGATCTGCCGGCATTCCTGCGCATGATGTCGCTCAATCGCGATATCATGATCCGCTCCTTTTCGCTGCTCGCCGCTTTTGCGCTGTTCACGCGCCAGGGCGCGCAGTTCGGCACGCTGACGCTGGCCGCCAACGCCGTGCTGATGAACCTCTTCCTGGTTGCCGGCTATTTCCTCGATGGTTTCGCCACCGCTGCCGAACAGCTCGCCGGGCGCGCCATCGGCGCCCGTGCTGCCGTGGCGTTTGACCAAGCGGTGCGGCTGACGCTGCTCTGGGGGCTCGGCCTGGCAGGCGTGGCGACGCTTGTGTTCCTGCTGGAAGGCACCGATCTGATCGCCCTGATCACGACGTCAACAGACGTCCGCGCCATCGCCGACATCTACCTGCCTTGGGCGGCGTTCACCGCGCTCAGCGGCGTGTTGGCCTTCGAGATGGACGGGGTGTTCATCGGCGCGACCTGGTCGAGCGACATGCGTAACATGATGCTGCTATCATTCCTGGCGTTCAGCGCCGCGCTGCTGATCCTGGCGCCGGCCTTCGGCAATCATGGCCTGTGGGCGGCGCTGCACGTGTTCCTGCTGGTGCGCGGCTTCAGCCTGCTCGCCATATTGCGGCTGCGGGTGCGCACGGCCTTTAGCTGATCCTAAAGCGGTTTCGCCGCCCATTGATCGAGGCGATTGTCGCGAAGCTCGCGCAGCGACTTCAGCCCTTGACTGTCCATGAAACGGACCATGCCGGAAAGAATACGGCCCGGCAGCGCAGGCCCGGCATAGATCATGCCGGTATAGAGCTGCACGAGATCGGCGCCGGCACGGATCTTTTCCAGTGCCGTCTCGGTGGAATCGACGCCGCCGACGCCGATGATGGCGGGGTCCGGGCCAAGCAGTTTTCGCATCCTTGCCAGCACCATGGTCGAGCGTTCGAACAAGGGTTTTCCCGAAAGTCCGCCCGCCTCGCCGGAAAGGCCAGCGCTGCGCAGGCCGGCTCGCGCAATCGTGGTGTTGGAGACGATGACGCCGTCAACTCGCTTGTCGGCGATCTCGGCGGCGATGTCTTCCAGTTCGGCCTCGACCAGGTCCGGCGCGATCTTGAGGAAGACGGCCGGTTTTGCGGATGCCACCGCACGCGCTGCCATGACACGCGACAGGAGTTCGCCGAGCTGCTCGCGCGCCTGCATGTTGCGCAGGCCCGGCGTGTTCGGCGAGGAGATATTGACCGTCAGATAGCTGGCGTATCGGGCAAACCGGGTCACGCCGCGTTCATAGTCGCCGATACGATCGGCGCTGTCCTTGTTGGCGCCGATGTTGACGCCGACGATGCCGGCGCGGCCCGTGCGGGCGGCAAGGCGCCTTTCGGCGGCGTCGTGGCCCTCATTGTTGAAGCCCAGCCGGTTGATCACCGCCTCGTCCGAAGTCACCCGGAAAATGCGCGGCTTCGGATTGCCGGCCTGCGGCAGCGGCGTGATCGTGCCGACCTCGGCGAAACCGAAGCCGAGGCCGAGCAGCGCGTCCGGCACTTCGGCATTCTTGTCGTAGCCGGCGGCCATGCCGAGCGGGTTCGGGAAATCGAGCCCGCAGACGCTGACTTTCAGCCTCTCGTCCTTTGGCGGACGACCGGAGACCGGCAGGCCGCATCTAAGCGCGGCAATCGACAGCCCATGCGCGGTTTCGGGATCGAGCGTGAACAGCAGTTTTTGGCCGATCCGTTCGAACGCGCTCATTCGGCCTCCAGCGCCGGGAATTCATGCCGGCCGTCGGCGCCGAGCGGCAATACATGCACCGAAACGACCGCCTCGAGATCGAGCGGGCCGTAGAGATGCGGGAACAAGGCGCCGCCCCGCGAGACCTCATATTTCAGCGCATCGCCGAGGCGCGCTCCATCGATGGCGACCAGGAGCAACCCGCTTTGGCCGGCGAAATGTTTGGCTGCCGTTTCCCGAACCTGCCCGGCGGTGGAAAAATGGATGAACCCATCGGCGACGTCGATCGGCGCGCCGGTGAAGCGGCCTTCTCTTTCAGCCTCGCGCCACAGCGCCTCGGGAACTATCTTGTAGATGATCTCGGACATGGTTGCGCTATAGTCCGAACAGACCATGCGGGGAAGGGCAGGCCAGAGTTCTTCCCCATTTCGGGCGCAAACTGTGATAGATTGCGCCGAATGGCTCATGGAGGAAAACATGCGTCTGCACCAAATCTTGATCCCCGCAGCACTGGTCTCGCTCGTCGCGGCATCGGCCTTTTCCGAGGAAACCGACCGCTACCGGCTGGAAAAGTCGGCCAATGGCTATGTCCGTATGGATACGCAGACCGGCGCCATGTCGCTCTGCGAGGAGCGTTCCGGCCAGCTCGTCTGCAAGATGGCGGCCGACGAGCGCGCCGCCTTCCAGGGCGAGGTCGACCGGCTGCAAAGTTCGGTGAAGGCGCTCGACGAGCGCGTCGCCAAGCTCGAAAATTCGCTTGCCGCCCGTTTCGAATCGACTTTGCCCAGCGAGGAGGATTTCAACAAGACGATGGGCTACATGGAGCGCTTCCTGCGCAGCTTCATGGATATCGTCAAGGACATGGACAAGGACGACGACGGCGCCAAGCTCAATTCGCAAAAGACCTGAGGACCTGGAATCGCCTACGGCATGCCGCTCGAAACAGCTGGCGTCGCCGCATAAGTTCAGGTCCCGTAAGGCGGAAATCGCCTATGGGATTCGGGGAGGAATACTACTGTTGGGCTACACATTCGTCATTGCCGACGATCACCCGCTTTTTCGCGGTGCATTGAGGGAGGCACTCGCCGGCATCGGCAATGTTGCCGCCATACACGAAGCCGGCGATTTCGAAAGCGCCAAGGCGCTGGTCCTGGCCAATGAGGATGTCGATCTGGTCCTGCTCGACCTGTCGATGCCGGGCGCAAGCGGTCTTTCCGGCCTGATCTCACTACGCGGCATCCATCCGGCGGTGCCGATGATGGTGGTCTCGGCGCATGACGATCCGGTGACGATCCGGCGTGCGCTCGACCTCGGCGCCTCTGGCTTCATCTCCAAATCGGCCAGTATGGAGGAGATCCGCAGTGCCGTGCAGTCGGTGCTTGCCGGCGATATCGCCGCGCCCACCGGCATCGATCTCGGCGTCGAGCGCGATCCCGAGATTTCCGACCTGATCAAGCGGCTGCAGGCGCTGACCCCGCAGCAGACGCGCGTGCTCGGCATGCTGGCGGAAGGGCTGCTCAACAAGCAGATCGCTTATGAGCTCGGCGTCTCCGAAGCGACAATCAAAGCGCATGTCTCGGCCATCCTGCAGAAGCTTGGCGTCGACAGCCGCACCCAGGCGGTGATCCTGCTGTCTAAGATCGGCAGCGACCCGGTTCAGGCGGCCGGATAGACTATGATCCCGGAAAGTGGGAACCGGTTTTCGGACAAGATCATGGTCAAAAAGAGTACTTCCTACTCGGCCGCCGGCGCCAGCGGCCTGACCCTGGCCATCATCGAGCGCAGCATCGCCGGTTTCAGCGGTTTGCTGATCACAGGCACGTCGAGCCTGCCGGCAGCGGCGCGAACCTCGCTGGAGCGGTCGGCGGTGACCAGCACGGCCGGCAGGTCCTCGCCATGGATCGCACGCAACTGGGCGATCAATTCGAGGCCGGTCTTGCCGTCGAGATGATAGTCGGCAAGCACGATGTCCGGCCGATGCATGCCGGAACTCTCGAGATCCTCCGAACCGGAAAGCGTGTCGACGCTGCAGCCCCAGCCCTCGAGCAGCAGCCGCATGCCGTCGAGAATGCGGGCGTCGTTGTCGATGCAGAGCACATTGAGCCCGGCAAGCGAGGCCGTGGCGCGGCCAGGCGCCTTCGCCTCGGCCTCGCGCCGCGGTGCCTGCGCGGCCGCCACCGGCAGCAGGACCGAAAAGCGCGTGCCCTTGCCGGGGTTGGAGAAGATCCGGATTTCGAGGCGCAGGACGCGAGCGATGCGGTCGACGATGGAGAGCCCCAGGCCAAGGCCTTCCGCCTCGCGCACACCCTCGTCGAGCCGGGTGAATTCGCGAAACACGGTGTTGAGCTTGTCGCCGGCAATGCCGATGCCGGTGTCGATCACCTGTATTTCGGCCAGTTCGCCGCGCCGCCGCACGCCGACCAGGATGCGACCATGGCGCGTGTACTTGATGGCGTTGGAGATCAGGTTCTGGATCAGGCGGCGCAGCAGATTGCGGTCCGTCATCACGCTGAGCGACGACGGCATGATCGAGAGTTCGAGCTTCTTTTCGGCAGCAAGCGGCCGGAAGTCGTTGCCGATCTGGCGCAGCAGCCCGTCGAGGCCGAAGCTCGTGTCGTCCGGCTTCATCGCGCCGGCATCGAGGCGCGAAATGTCGAGCACCGCGCCGAGGATCGTCTCGACCGATTCCAGCGACGATTCGATGTTCATCGCCGCCTTGCCGGCGGGTCCCTTGCCGGTCTTTTCGATCAGCGACGAGCAATAGAGGCGGGCGGCGTTCAGCGGCTGCAGGATGTCGTGGCCGGCGGCGGCAAGGAAGCGCGTCTTGCCGAGATTGGCCTCCTCGGCCAGCATCTGCGCCTGCGCCAGCTCCTCGTTGACGCGGGTGAGCTCGGCGGTGCGGTTCTTCACTCGCTGCTCCAGCGATTCATTGGCGCGCTTCAGCGCCAAATCCTGCTCGACGCGTCCGGAAATGTCGGCATAGGTGGCGACGATGCCGCCGTCCGGCATCGGATTGGAGCGCAATTCGAGGATGCGGCCGCTGGTCTTCAGTTCCATCTGCCACGGGCTGACGAAGCTGGTCAGGCGGTTGAGCATGGTGACGCGTTGGTCGGCCGGTATGTCGCCGCGCTCGGCGAGATGGCGCAGGATACGGTCGAGCGAGACGCCGACCTGGCCCATCTCGTCGGGCAGGTCGAACAGCGCCCGATATTGTCGGTTCCAGCAGATCAGGCGGAAATCCCTGTCGAAGACGGTGATGCCCTGTTCCATCTGGTCGAGCGCGATCTGCAGCAGGTCGCGATTGTGCTGCAGCGCCTCGGTGGCATCGTCGAGCAGGCGGAAGGCGTCCTTGGATTCGCGGTCGTTGCGGCGCAGCAGCAGCGACAGGATCAGCCGCGCTGAAGAGGAGCCGACGGCGCTGGCCAGAAGCTGCTCGGAGAAGCGGATGACATCCATGCTGGCCTGTTCGTTGCCGTGCAGTGAAGTGCCGCTGCTTTTCTCGAATGACTGGAAGGACCGCTCGGTGCGTTCGACACCGAGATAGCGCGCGATGGTGTCCTTGAGGTCGTTGACGGTAATGGTGGTGCGGAAGCGGCGCAGGCTCGGCAACGGCCCCGCCTCGCGCGGCACGAAGATCGATGCCTGGATGCGTTCCAGCGGCACCGACGCCCGCGACAGCGAGCCGAACACAAAAAACAGCGTGTTGATCGACAGGCTCCAAAGCACGCCATGGTTCAGTGGCTCGGCGACGGTGCCGAACAGAGCCTGCGGCCGCAACGCTTCGAAGCCGAACAGGCCGTGGACGAGGATGCCGGTATCCGGCGCGACGAGCGAGGGAAGCAGCAGCGTGTAGCTCCAGACGACGATGCCGGCGACCATGCCGAGCGCGGCTCCCCTTCCATTGGCGCCGCGCCAGATGAGCCCGCCGACCAATGCCGGCGCAAACTGCGCGATCGCCGCGAACGACATCAGGCCGATCGAGGACAGCCGCGCGTTGTTGGTGCTCTCGCGGTAGTAGAGGAAGGCGATGAACAGCATGATGAAGATCGCCGCCCGTCGCACATTGAGGATGAGCGTCGACCAGTCCTCGTTCTCGGAGGTCGTGGTCCGCAGCAGTCGCCGCACGAACAGCGGAATAATCAGATCGTTGGAGATCATGATCGACAGCGCGACGCTTTCGACGATCACCATTGCGGTCGCCGCCGACAGGCCGCCGATGAAGGCCGCCATGGCCAGCACGTCGTGGCCGCTGAACAGCGGCAGCGACAGAACGTAGAGGTCGCTGCTGGTTCTCGTGCCGACCAGCGTCAGGCCGGCCAGCGCGATCGGCAGCACGAACAGATTGATCGCTACCAGATAGAGCGGAAACACCCATGTCGCGGTGCGCAACTCGGCCTCGCTGCGGTTCTCGACGATGGTGACGTAGAACTGGCGCGGCAGCATGATGATGGCAAAGCCGCTCAGGCATGTCAGCACCAGCCAGGTGGCGAGCGAGGTGTTGTAGCCCATCGCCTGGCGCACCTGCGTGTTTTCGGCGAGCCGGTCGAACATATCGCCTGGCCCGCCGAAGATCAGAAACGTGACCATCAGGCCGATCGCCAGGAAGGCGGCGAGCTTGACCACGGTTTCGACCGCCACAGCAAGCACCAGCCCGTCCTGGTGCTCGGTGGCGTCGGCGTGACGCGTGCCGAACAGCACCGCAAACAGCGCCAGCAGCATGGCAACGACCAGCGAGATGTCGCTGACGAACGGATCGAACGACGGCGGCGAACCGGTATAGTGCTCGACCATCAGGCTGACCGAGCCGGAGATCGCCTTCAATTGCAGCGCGATATAGGGCACCGCGCCGATGGTGGCGATCAGCGTGGCGATCGCCGCGACAGCGAAGCTCTTGCCGTAACGGGCGCCGAGGAAGTCGGCGATCGAGGTGATCTTCTCGGTCTTGGCCAGCCTGACGATGCGCTGCAGCAGCGGAAAGCCGAACACGAACACCAGAACCGGGCCGATATAGATGCCGAGGAATTCGAGGCCGCGTTCGGAGGACAGCCCGACCGAGCCGAAGAAGGTCCAGGAGGTGCAGTAGATGGCGAGACTGAGCGCATAGATGAAGGGCCGGGCGCGGCCGGGCCCCGATGACGTCGAGCGCCGATCGCCCAGGCTGGCGATGGCAAACAGCAACGTCACATAGGCGATCGCGATGATGACGATGAACCAGCCCTGCACGGCTCGAACTTCCTCCCTGCGCCGACTTTTTCATCCGGCCCTGCAGACGCAATCACAGCTTGGCAATCAAGTCCATCGCCGCTTTCGGCGTATTATATCGGCTGCGTCGGGCAATCGTGACCGGCTGAAATCGGCTTTTGCTCCTGTCGCAACCGCAGGTTTTTGCTATTCTGCCCGCCGGTCGATGCCGAGGGCGTGGACGGCAGCACGGCCGGTCAGGACAAGGAGGGTCGAATGCTGAAAGAGTTTCAGGAATTCATTTCCAGGGGCAATGTGATGGACCTGGCCGTCGCCGTCATCATCGGCGCTGCCTTCAGCAAGATCGTCACCTCGCTGGTCGATGACATCATCATGCCGATTGTTGGCGCGATCTTCGGGGGGCTGGATTTCAACAACTACTTCATACCGCTGTCTTCTGCGGTGAATGCAACCTCGCTGGCTGATGCAAAGAAACAAGGCGCTGTCTTCGCCTATGGCAGCTTCATCACCGTGGCGCTGAACTTCCTTATCCTCGCCTTCATCATCTTCCTGATGATCAAGGCGGTGAACAATCTGCGCCAGCGGCTGGAGCGTGAAAAACCGGCTGCCCCGGCCGCTCCGCCGCCAGCCGACATCGCGCTGCTCACCGAAATTCGCGATCTCCTCGCCAGAAAATAGCGCCTGCGAGAAACTTTCTGGACCAAAACCCCGGTCGCTGGCGGCCGGGGTTTTCTGTTTTCGTCCGCCCTGAAACACGCTAGCAGTCGAGCAAACGAAAACGGACCTATCCATGACCCTGATCGATACCCTGCGCGCCGAAGCTCGGGCGGCGCCTGAAAGCGGCATTGTCGCCGTCATGAACCGCGGTCGCGGCCGCGACGGCATGATCCCACTCTGGGCCGGCGAGGGCGACCTGCCGACGCCTGCCTTCATCACCGATGCCGCCGCCAAGGCGATGGCTGGCGGTGAAACCTTCTACACCTGGCAGAGGGGCATTCCTGAACTCAGGCAAGCGCTCGCCCGCTACTACACCAGGCATTTCGGCAAGACTTTCGCCGACGAGGAATTCATCGTCACCGGCTCCGGCATGCATGCCATCCAGATGGCCATCGATGCGGTGGCCGGCAAGGGCGACGAACTCGTCTATCTGTCGCCGGCATGGCCGAATTTCGCCGCCGCCGCCGGGGTCGCGGGCGCCGTTCCAATCGCGGTCACGCTCGACCAGTCGGACAATGGCTGGTCTTGCGATGTCGACAAGATCGCAGCGGCGATAACGCCACGCACCAAGGCGCTGTTCGTCAACACGCCGTCCAACCCGACCGGCTGGACCGCCGACAAGGAGACGCTGCAGGCTATCCTCGACCTTGCCCGCGAAAGGGGCCTGTGGATCATCGCCGACGAGATCTATTCGCTGTTTCATTACGGCCACGGCCGCGCGCCCTCCTTCATCGACATCATGGCCGATGAGGACCGCATCCTGTTCGTCAATTCCTTTTCCAAGAACTGGGCGATGACCGGATGGCGCATCGGCTGGATCAAGATCCATCCCGCCTTGCAGCAGGTGTTCGAGAACCTGGTCCAGTATTCGACTTCCGGCGTTGCCCAGTTCATGCAGCGCGGCGCCGTCGTTGCCCTCGATGAGGGCGACGCCTTCATCGTCGAGCAGGTGGAGCGGGCGAGGGCGGCGCGCGACCTGGTCTGCGGCATTCTCGCCGAAACCGGCAGGGCGCGGTTCACCGTGCCGCAGGGCGCGTTCTACCTGTTCTTTGCTGTCGACGGCATCACCGATTCCCGCGCTGCCGCCTTCGACATGGTCGACCGCGCCAATGTCGGCCTGGCCCCCGGCACCGCCTTCGGCCCCGGCGGCGAATCCTTTCTCAGGCTATGCTTCCATCGCCGTCTCGACCAGCTCGAGGAAGCGGCACATAGGCTGGCGAAATGGATGAAGGCTGTCTGAGCGACTTCGCTCCGGCGACCGAATGGTTGTCTGAGCAGAGTTTCAAACGGGTTTTCACCCGCCCGACTTCGGCACCAGCAGCGGGATGACGCGGTCGCTCTTGGCCACCGAAGGCCGGCCGGCAGAAGCGTAGGGAATCCCCAACGCGTCCCACGTCTCGACCAGCGCGTCCTGCAGGGACGCGATCAGCGCGTCCGAATGGAACGGTGTCGGCGTGATGCGCAGCCGCTCGGTGCCGCGCGGCACCGTCGGGTAGTTGATCGGCTGGATATAGATGCCGTGTACGCCGAGCAGGCGGTCGCTGGCCATCTTGCAGAGCTCGGGATCGCCGACCAGCAGCGGCACGATGTGGGTAGGCGATTCCATCACCGGCAGGCCGGCCGCGCCAAGCACTTCCTTGGTCCGCGTCGCCTGACGCAACTGCGCGTCGCGCTCGGCCTGCGAGCGCTTGAGATGCCGGATCGAGGTGGTCGCCGCGGCGGCGACAGCCGGCGGCAGCGCCGTGGTGAAGATGAAGCCCGGCGCATAGGAGCGCACGGCGTCGATCACGGCACTGGTGCCGGTAATGTAGCCGCCAAGCGTGCCGAACGCCTTGGCCAGCGTGCCCTCGATGATATCGATGCGGTCGGCCAGCCCTTCGCGCTCGGTGATGCCGCCGCCGCGCGGCCCGTACATGCCGACGGCATGGACCTCGTCGATATAGGTCATGGCATTGTAACGCTCGGCGAGATCGACGATCTGCTTGATCGGCGCGATGTCGCCATCCATCGAATAGACGCTCTCGAAGACGATCAGCTTGGCACGCTCGCGGCCGGCCGCCTGCAGCAGGCTTTCGAGATGCGCGACGTCGTTATGGCGGAAGATCTTCTTCTCGGCGCCCGAGCGCCGCACGCCCTCGATCATCGAAGCGTGGTTAAGCTCGTCCGAGATGATCAGGCAATTGGGAAGCAGCTTCGCAATGGTCGAGATCGACGCCTCGTTGGAAACGAAGCCGGAAGTGAAGACCAGCGCGGCCTCCTTGTCGTGCAGGTCGGCAAGCTCCAGTTCGAGCTCGACCAGCGGGTTGCTGGTGCCGGAAATGTTGCGGGTGCCGCCGGCCCCCGACCCCATCTTGCCTGCCGCCTTCTGGAACGCGGCAATGACGTCGGGATGCTGGCCCATGCCGAGATAATCGTTGGAGCACCAGACGGTGATTTCTTCGGCGCGGCCATTGGCGCGCCAGATGGCGCGCGGGAATTTCCCCACGATACGCTCAAGGTCGGCGAAGACGCGGTAGCGACGCTCTGCATGGAGCTGGTCGATCGCTTCCTCGAAAAACCGCTGATAATTCATGTCGCCTTCCCAATTTTGCGCGGGATCATAGTCATTGGCCTATTCGGCGTCCACCGGGCCCTTTTGGTCAAAATGCCACGCCCCAAGCCTGTTCCTAACGACCACGGAACGTGGCCTATTCCCTCGATGTGGATCAATCTTGTTTCAGGACAATGCCACGCGCCAATGAGACTGGTTACCGCAGATTGTAATGGCCTGGCGGCAGGTTTTCCAGTACGGCGACGATTGAGACAGTTCCGATAAATCATGAATAGCGAGGATGCGGATGACGGTTTTGGTGACAGGCGGTGCCGGCTATATCGGCAGCCATATGGTCTGGGAGTTGCTGGACACAGGCGACAGCGTCGTCGTCCTCGACAGGCTTTCGACCGGCTTTGAATGGGCGGTGGCTCCGGAAGCAAAGCTCGTCGTCGGCGACGTCGCCGACAAGGAATTGGTCGCCTCGATCATTCGCGACAATAAGGTCGACGCGATCATCCATTTCGCCGGCTCGATCGTGGTCCCCGAATCGGTTGCCGATCCGCTCGCCTATTACGAGAACAACACCTGCAAGACGCGCACCCTGATCGAAACCGCGGTGCGCGAAGGCGTGCCTAATTTCATCTTTTCCTCGACCGCCGCGGTCTATGGCGGCGCCGGGTTGGAGCCAGTGCGCGAGGATGCCCGGCTTGCGCCGGAATCGCCCTACGGTCTGTCCAAGCTGATGAGCGAATGGATGCTGCGCGACGCGGCCATTGCCTATGGGCTGCGCTATACGGCGCTGCGCTATTTCAACGTCGCCGGCGCCGATCCAAAGGGCCGCACCGGCCAATCGACGCCGGGTGCCACGCATCTGATCAAGGTCGCCTGCGAGACGGCGCTCGGCAAGCGCCCCTTCATGCAGGTGTTCGGCACCGACTACCCGACGCCGGACGGCACCTGCATGCGCGACTATATCCATGTCAGCGACTTGGCGGCGGCGCATCGGCTGGCCCTGCAGCGGCTGCGCGCCGGCGGGCAAAGCCTGGTCGCCAATTGCGGCTACAGCCACGGCTATTCGGTGCTCGAGGTCATCGACAGCGTACGGCGCGTCTTCGGCCATGATTTCGAGGTGCGGATGGGCGAACGCCGTCCGGGCGACGCCGCGGCGGTGGTCGCCAATTCGGAGCTGGCGCGCGGCGAACTCGGCTGGACCCCGCAGCGCGACAACCTCGACCAGATCGTTGCCGATGCGCTTGCCTGGGAGCGCATCCTGACCAGCAAGAATTCGGCTCTGGGCTGAGCGCGGGCTCTCCGCAAGGGCTCGTCGGCCGCATGCAGAAGCGCTATTGAGGCCTTCACGGAGCGTTCGTTTGGGGGCGGCATGAAAATATCGGTGCTTGGAGCCGGCGTCGTCGGCACGGCGGCTGCCTATTATCTGGCCAGCGACGGCCATGAGGTGACGGTGATCGAGCGCCATCCGGCACCGGCGCGCGGCACCAGCCAGTCGAATGCCGGCCTTGTGTCGCCCGGGGACGCCACCGCCTGGGCCTCGCCCGCCGCATTGAAGACGTTCCTGCGCGGCCTCTACAACCACGATCTCGGCATCAAGGTGCGGCTGCGCTTCGATCCTTATTTCTTCGCCTGGAGCCTGCGTTTCCTGCGCCAGTGTACGCATAAGCGCATGCATGCCAACACCGAGATCAAGCTGCGGCTGGCGCTTTATTCGCGCGACTGCATCAACGCCATCTCCGCCGAGACCGGCATCCACTATGACGAACGCAAGAAGGGCATTCTGTATTTCTTCCGCTCGCAGCAGAGTTTCGATACCGGCACCGACAATTACCGCTATCTCGCCGAACATGGCCTGCCGATCGAGATCGTCGGCCGCGACCGGCTGGTCGAGCTTGAGCCCGGCCTTGCCGGCGCCAAGGACAAAATAGCCGGCGGCGTTTATTCGCCGATCGACCAGACCGGCGACTCCAGGCAGTTCACGCGGAACCTCGCTGCCTATGCCGCCGAAAAACTCGGCGTCCAATTCCTCTACGGCACCACTGTCGAAGGCCTCGATATCGAGGGCGACCGAGTGCGCGCGGTCATGACCTCGGCCGGCCCGGTGACCGGCGATGCGGTGGTGATCTCGATGGGGCCGGAGAGTGGCCTGCTCGGCCGCCGCTACGGCATCGACCTGCCGGTCTATCCCGTGAAGGGTTACACCGCGACCATCCCGCTGGAGGACGAAAGCAAGGGGCCGACCATGGGCGGCGCCGACGAGGATCGGCTGATCGGCTATTCCAGGCTCGGCAACCGCTTGCGGCTTTCCTCGACCGCGGAATTCACCGGCTTCGACCGCAGCCACCGGCCAAGCGATTTCGCCGCCATGTTCAAGACCGGCAAGGAGCTTTTTCCCGGGGCATTCGACGAGAGCAAGGCCGAGCTCTGGGCTGGACTTCGCCCGATGATGCCGAGTTCGGTGCCGGTCATCGGCCGGGCTCGGTACGAGAATCTCTACCTCGATACCGGCCACGGCCATCTCGGCTGGACTATGGCGTGCGGCTCGGGAATGTTCCTCGCCGACATAGTCGCCCGCCGCAAGCCGGAGATCGATCCACAAGGGCTGGTCTACGCCGGCTAGCAACGGCCTGAACCGCTGGGCGCCATGATCTCGACGGTCAGCCTTGCGCAGCGACTGCCGCCTGCCAGGAGCGCGCGTAGCTCGCCCAGCTTGGATCGGCCGGTGGCTCGGTCCTTTCGCCTCTGTCTTGCGCCGTCCCTTGGTCCGACGCCAGCAAGGCGGCGCCGATGCTGGTGCCGGTGGCGGCCTCGGAGGCAATGACACCACACGCCGTCGCCGCCGCCAGCATGCGGGTGAACAGCCGGTTGCGGGCAAAGGGCCCCTCGACGATGGTGGGACCGTCCGCGCCGATCAGATCGAGGCTCGTCGCGGTCATCAGCGCCAAATAGAAGGAGATGGCAGCAAAGCGCTGGCCGTCGGTCATACCTTCGGCATTGAGCCACGCGGCGGCGTGATGCGGGAACGGCCCCGAACCCTGTTGGGTCGAAGGCAGCAGCGAGGTCTTGCGCGCGAGCACCGCGGCGACATCGTCTTCGGTCCAGTCCTCCGATTGGCCTTCGGTCAGCAGGGAAAACTCGCGGCCGCCCATGAAGCGCGCCGACGGCACGGGATCGCCGAGCGCGTCGACATTGACCAGCGTGTCGCGCGCCGGGTCGAGCAGGACCTTGCTGCCGCCGACGGCCATCGACACCACCCAGGTGCCGGTCGAGACGACGGAGAAAGGCGGTTGGTCGGACAGGAGATGCGGCAGCAGCGATGCGTTGGAATCATGCAGGCCGCAGAACACCGGCGTTTGCGGATCGAGTCCGGTTTGCCGGGCGAGGGCAGGCAGGATCGGGCCCAAGCGGTCCTTCGCCGGCCGTACCGGCGCCATCAGGCCGCGCCATTCCAGCCGCTCGACCAGCGAGGAGAAATCCGCTTTCCACGGATTCCATAGATCGGTGTGGCAGCCGAGCGAGGTTACCTCGCTGGCGGCGACGCCGGTCAGGCGCAAGGCCCAGTATTGCGGGTACATCAGGATCGCGGCGGTTCTTGCGAAATCCGCCGGAAAGCGCTTCTGCTGCCAGAACAACTGCGCGCCGAGATTGAGGCCGACCGGCAGGCGCGGCGTTCCGGTCTCGGTGAAGGGCGGGCGGATCGCGTCATAGTCCCTGGCGAGGGCGTCCGGCCCGTCGAATTCATAATCGAGCACCGGCAGCGCCAGTTCGCCTGATGCGTCCACCAGCACGCCCGTTGCGCCATGGGTGGTGATCGATATCGCATCGATGCGCTGCTCGCGATCGATCTCGGCTAGGCTGCCGAGGATAAACGCCCACAACCGCTTGACGTCGTGATGCGGGTACGGGCCTTGTCGAACAGGCTCGTTCGCCACCCGGCGCAGCGCCACTTCGCTTGATGTGGCAAGATCGACCAGCGCCACCTTGGCGTTGGTTTTGCCGATATCGATGACGGCGACGTGTTGGATATCAGTCACTCCATTATGCAACATCGTCACTAGCGGCGCTGCCCCACTGGCTCTTGTCGGGCCTGATCTAGGCAAAGCGCTCTCGCCGCACGCGCCGCCACAGGATGGGCAGCGCGATGACGATGATCAGCAACAGGCCGATGAAGATCGACATGACGATCCCCGGCACGTTGAGCAGGCCAAGGCCGAAGGTCACCAGCCCCATGATGAAGGCGGCGAGCACGACGCCCAGAATGCTGCCTGCGCCGCCGAGGATGCTGACGCCGCCGAGCACCACCATGGTGATGACTTCCAGCTCGTATCCTTGCGCGATCGACGGCCGGGTCGAGCCGAGCCGCGAGGTGATCAGCACCGAGGCGATGCCCGCCATCAAGCCGGTCAGGCAAAACAGGATGAATTTGATGCGGCCGACGCGCACGCCGGAAAACTGCGCCGCGACCGGGTTGTTGCCGATGGCAAAGACCCGACGGCCGAAGCTCGTCCGGTGCAGAAGGAACCAGTAGACGACTGCTGCGATCAGGAAAAGCGTCAGTTCGAACGACACCACCCACCAGACATAGCCCTGGCCGAAGAAGGCGAAACTCGAGGGATAGCCCTTGTAGGCCTGGTCGCCGAGAATGATGAACGCGATGCCGCGAAACAGGCTCATCGTGCCAATGGTGACGACGATCGACGGCAAGCCCAGCCTGGTGACGAGCAGCCCGTTGAAGGCGCCGCAGCCGAGCCCGACGACGATGCCGATTGCCACCAGGGTCGGCGTGCCGGCGCCGGCCTGCACCGCCATGCCCATCATCGTCGAGGCCAGCGCGATGATCGCGGCGACCGACAGGTCGATCTCGCCGGAAATGATCAGCAGCGCCATGGCCAGCGCGATCAGCGCCTTTTCGGTGAAGTTGAAGGTCAGGTCCGACAGCGACCACGCGTCGAGGAAGTAGGGCGAGGCAAAGCTGTTGACGGCAAAGATGGCAACCGCCACGACGACCAGCAGCGCCTCCCATGAGAAGATCGCCGACGTCAGCGGCTTGTCGAGCCGGTCGGGAATATGGCGTGGGGCAGGGGTATCGGTCATGCCGCTTCCGCCTTCTTGAGGATGATGCGGCCCTGCCGGCGCTCGCCGCGCGCGTTGAGCACCACCGCCAGGATGATGGCGCTGCCCGAAATCGCCATCTGCCAGAAGGGCGAGATGTTGATCACCGGCAGCGCGTTGGAGATGATGCCGAGGAACAGCGCGCCGAGCACCGCGCCGCCGACCGAGCCGATGCCGCCGGCGATCGAGATGCCGCCGATGACGCAGGCGGCGATGATGTTGAGCTCATAGCCGTTGGCGACCTCGACCGAGGCGATGACGTAGCGCGAAATCCAGAGATAACCGCAGAGGCCGCCGATCATCCCCGAGATGCAGAAGACGATGAATTTCGTCCGGCCGACATCGATGCCGGCATAGACCGATGCGGTCGGGTTGACGCCGATGGCGTAGATCGAGCGGCCGAGCGCGGTGCGTGTCATCACGAGGAAGAACAGGGCGATGACCAGCAGGGCGATCCATGACAGGATCGGTATGCCGAGGAATGCCGCGCGCTGCAGGCCGATGAACTCAGGGCTCATCTGGTCGGCATTGACCCAGGCGCCGCCTGATATGACGAAGGTGGCGCCCCGGTAGATGGTAAGCGTGCCAAGCGTCACCACGATCGAGGGAATGTTCAGCCGCCACACCAGCAGGCCATTGAGGGCGCCGAGCACCAGCCCGACAAGAAGTGCCGCGACGATCAGCAGCGGGATCGGGATTGCCGGATGCGCGGCGTTCAGCATCGCCACCACCATGCCGGTGAAGCAGAGATTGGATGCCATCGACAGGTCGATCGAGCGGGTCAGGATGACAACCATCTGGCCGAGCGCCAGGATCATCAGGATTGAGGTGTCGTTGAACACCTGGCGCAGATTGCCGGGAGCGGCAAAGCCCGGAAAACGCATCGAGATCAGCCCGATCAGCACGGCGATTGCCGCGAGCAGCCAGACCTCGCGATATCTGAGAAATGCCTTCATGCCGCGATCCCCGCTGCCGTCCTGACCAGCGTTTCTGCGTCGAGGCCCTTGTTGTCGTAGACCGCGGCAATGCGGCCCTCTCGCATGACGACGACGCGGTCGGACATGCCGAGGATTTCCGGCAGTTCGGACGACACCATGATCACCGACAGGCCCTGCGCGACGAGTTCGGCCATGAAGCCGTGCACGGCTGCCTTTGAGCCGATGTCGATGCCCTTGGTCGGCTCGTCCAAAATAATCACCTTGGGCGCGGTCGCCAGCCATTTGGCGATGACGATCTTCTGCTGGTTGCCGCCCGACAGCGTGCCGACGTCCTGGCTGAGCGAGGAGGCGCGCAGGTCGAGCCGCTCGGTGTAGGAGCGGGCGAGCGCGAATTCCTCCGCCAGCCGCAACATGCCTGACTTGGAGGTGCGCTTGAGCGAGGGCAGCGAGACATTCTGGAAGATCGGCAAGCCGATCACCACGCCTTGCTTGCCGCGCTCCTCCGGCACGTAAACGATGCCGGCATCGATCGAATCCGCCGCCGATTTCGGCGCGATCGCCTTGCCCTCCAGCGCGATCGTGCCGCGGCTGGTGCGGGTGATGCCTGATATCGCCTGCATCACCTCGCTGCGCCCGGCGCCGACAAGGCCGTAGAAGCCGAGGATCTCGCCTCTGTGCAGCTCGAAGCCGATATCGTCGAACTCGGTCGGGTGCGACAGGCCGGAGACGGCAAGCACCGGCGCGCCGATCTCCGCCTTGCGCTGCGGGAAGATGTGATCGACGGCGCGGCCGACCATCATGCGCACGATCTGGCTCTGGCCGGCGTCCTTGATCAGGCCTTCGCCGACCATCTCGCCATCGCGGAACACGGTATAGCGGTCGGCGATACGGTAGATCTCATCGAATTTGTGGCTGATGAACAGGATCGCCTTGCCGTCGCTCTTGAGGAATTCGATCAGCAGGAAAAGCTCTTCGATCTCCTTCATCGAAAGCGCTGCCGTCGGCTCGTCCATGATGACGATCCGCGCGTCGATCGACATGGCGCGGGCAACCGCCACGAGATGCTTGTTGGCGATGCCGAGGTCCTTCAGCCTGGCGTCGGCGTCGATATGGCCGGCGCCCATCGTATCCAGCACCTCGCGGGCATTCTTGCGCATCGTGCGCCAGTCGATGGTCTTGAAACGGGTGCGCGGCGCATGGCCGAGAAAGATGTTTTCAGCCACTGTCAGATCGTCGAACAGCACTGTTTCCTGATGGATGGCGGTGATGCCGTGCCCGAAGGCGGCATGGGCGCTGGGCAAGGCGACGGGCTGGCCGTCGATGCTGATGGTGCCCGCATCGGGCTGGTAGATGCCGGTCATGATCTTGACCAGCGTCGACTTGCCGGCGCCGTTCTCGCCGATCAACGCGGTCACTTGGCCGGGATAGAGCGCCAGGCTGACATCATGCAGCGCGCGCACGCCGGGAAAGCTTTTGCTGATGCCGGACAGGGTCAGGCGCGGCCCGGAAGACAAAGGCGCTTCCTTCGCCATTTCGTGTTGGGCTGTCGTGTCCATAATCGTATCAAGCCCTGAAATGTGGTCCGGTGGAAGAGGGCGGGGGGGGGGGGGGGGCCCCCCCCCCCCGCCACCAGGCAACCTCGCCGCAGCTTCCGCGTTGAGCCATCGGAGGGATGACATCAGCCTCGGAGAACTCCCATGAAAGCACTTCTATCCATCACTGCGGCAGCGATGATGGCCGGCGCGCCTTTGGCTGCTTTTGCCCAATCGGCGACGCTGACGCCTCTGACGACCGACACCATGAGCAAGGTTGACACCGCGACGTTCGTGAAGACGGTGCCCATCGCCAATGCGTTTGAAATCGAGTCGAGCCGACTTGCACAGAAGCAGGCGACGGCCGACGATGTGAAGGCCTTCGCGGCGCAAATGGTCACGGACCACACCAAGGCCGGCGAGGACTTCAAGGCGGCGCTCGGCAAAGGTCAGACGACGTCGGCCACCGCGCCGGCCGGCTCGCCGCTGGACACCAAGCACCAGGCGCTGCTCGACCAACTCAAGGAGACCAGCGGTGACAGCTTCCAATCGAAATATATCGACATGCAGACCCAGGCGCATAAGGAAGCGGTGGCGCTGTTTTCCACATATGCAAATTCCGGCGATGACCTGGCGCTGAAGGAGTTCGCCAAGAAGACGCTGCCGGTGCTGCAAATGCACGAACGTCATGTCAAGGAACTCGCTGCCGCCCATCAATGAGAGCGCAGGCAGTTTCGCCGACAGAAGACGCGCCACTCCGGCCGGAGTGAAGTGGCTGTCGTCGGGCCACACAGCCGGGAACAAAGCACCGAGAGTGCCGTTATTTACCCGCTTATTCGGGAGGATCCAATGAAAGGCGGCATTCGCGAGGCGCCAAGGACAGTAGCGCCGGCTTTCGGCGCCGTCCCGGTCGCCGCTGTCACAGGCTGAAATCACTTTCCAGCCGGGACAGGTTGCCTCAATGCGCTACGGCGAGATATTTGCAAACGCAACAGCACTCTTGTTGCTGGCGCTAATGATTGGCGGCATCTTCGTGTTGTTTGGAGAACCGCTGTGGCCGCGGCACTACGCGAGAATGGTGCTGGTCACGAATATTGATGCCATGGCCACCGCGTCAGTCCGAACAAGCTGCGCTCCAAGTCCATGCCTGCCCGACACCATCGATCAGACCATGCTGGCTCCTCGCCCCGAGGACGGACCGTGATCTGCGATTTGCAGACGCTGCAACGCTGTGGAGCGGGATGCGGTAAGGCCCGCCGCGCAAGTCGCGCCGCGGGCCTTACCGGTGCAGTCAAACGGTCTTGCAAACCGTCTGGCTACAACTAGGTCAGGATAAGCACGATCTTGTAGGTATTCGGATCGACGATGATGATTCGGCCGTCGGCCAGCACGAAATATTCATAGGATTCGTAAGCCGGGACGATCTTGACGATGCGCGCCGGCAGACGATGCAGCCGGACCTTCTTCCGCGGAACCTCGATGCCGACAGAGATGTCGAAATCGACATTGGCAACCGGTTCGACCTTCGTCTCCTTGATGACCTGAGTAATCTCAGTCTTCTGTTCAACGGTCACATTGCTGATGGAAGCGGTCGAACTCTGGTCTTGCGTCTGCGTGGAGGCGTTGCCCTGAGTCTGCTCGGTAGTGGTGGTCCCAGTCTTGCCCTGAGCCTGCTCCTCGGTCTTCATTTTCGTGTTGCCTTGGGCCTGCTCGGTGGTGGCGGTTCCGGTTTTGCCCTGGGCTTGCTCGTCGGTTTTCATTTTGGTGTTGCCCGTGGCCTGCTGGTCAGTCGTAGCGCCAGCCTTGCCCTGGGCTTGCTCGTCGGTCTTCAGCTTCGGTTTGCCCGTGGCCTGCTGGTCAGTCGTGGCGCCAGCCTTGCCCTGAGCTTGCTCGTCGGTCTTCAGCTTCTTGTTGCCCTGGGCCTGCTGGTCAGTCGTAGCGCCAGCCTTGCCCTGAGCTTGCTCGTCAGTCTTCAGCTTCGGTTTGCCCTGCGCCTGCTGATCAGTCGTGGCGCCGGCCTTGCCCTGAGCCTGCTCGCCCGTCTTGGCGCCGCTCTGGCAATTGGCAGTGCCGGCTGCACAATTGGCGCCGGACTGGTCGTCGGCCGACTGCTGCGTCTGGGCAAGTGCTGCCCCGCAGCTGACGCTGATTGCTAGCATGCTGGTGATCAGAACGCCTTTCATGAGAGATCTCCTTGGAAAATGCGTCCCTTCACCGAGTAAAACTGCGGCTCAAAAACTTTGTTCCAAACTAATGGAGCGAAACGGCAAGTGATCCGATTGGCGGAACAAGCTCTATCCGATGGCGTTACCGGCCTAGCGACCCCGCTGCGAACGGCATGGTGCAGCGCAGCGCAGAGGTGGCTCACGACGAAAGGAGATAATCATGAGAATGCATCTTTCCGCGGCCGCGGCCGGGTTCTTGCTGCTCGCGGGCGTCGGCGCCGCTGCCGCCCAGGACGTGGTCATCGAACCGCAGCAGGAAACGGTCGTACGCGAGTATGTCAAAAAACAGCCTCTGGCGTCCGTCCAGCTTCCCGGCGTGGAACTCAATGTCGGCTCGACCTTGCCCGACACCGTCGAGCTTCATGAAGTTCCCAACGTCAAATACCGCTATGTCGTCGTCGACAACCAGACCGTCCTGGTCGATCCGGGCACGCGCAGGATCGTGAAGGTCATCCAGTGAGCAAAGCGCGTCGCTCTTTGAAGGGACATGCGGCGCGTCCTGCATTGTCGACACCCAAACCGCTGCCCGTCCTGGGCAACTCGGACGCAGAAAGGCCCGCCGTTTCGACGCACGGCGGGCCTCATAGCCGAGTCGACGCCCGGATAACTTCTGAACCAGCTTTGGCTTGAGGCGCATGATCCCAGCACGCCAGGGACGGCAGCGTCCTGTGCTCGCCAGACAAGAAACTTTGAGAGAATATTCCCGGCTTCGCATTTGGCGGGAAATACGGTTCTTTGATCTGACGGTCAGCATTTCCGATGATGCCGGCAAGGCTTCGCACTCCGCCTGGCCGCAACGACTTCAGAACCGACGGGATTGATCATGTCTGGGAATATCAACACTTTGCTTCCATTCCTCTCAGCAACTATAAACCGGCGCGCCGGCCTGGCCGTACTTTTTGCATCGGCGGTTGCGATTGTCGGCCTGGCTGCGTCCGGTTCGTCGTTCGCCGAGGACAAGAAGGCGATCAAGGTCGGCATCATGAGCGGCGAGGATGAGGACGTCTGGCGTGTCGTCACCGCCCAGGCGGCGGAGAGAGGCCTGACGGTCGAGACCGTGGTGTTCAACGACTATACCCAGCCGAACGAAGCGCTGGAGCGTGGCGAAATCGACGCCAACGCCTTCCAGCACAAGCCCTATCTCGACAATCAGATCAAGACGCAGGGCTATCATATCGTCCCCGTCGGCTATACCGGGGTCTGGCCGATCGGCCTCTATTCCAAGAAGTACGCGAAGGTTGCCGACCTGCCCGAAGACGCCGTCATCGGCGTGCCGAACGACCCGTCCAACGAAGGCCGCGCGTTGCGCGTCTTGCAGAGCGAAGGCCTGATCAAGCTGAAGGACGGCACCGGCATACTGGCAACGACCACCGACATTTCTGAAAACCCGAAGAAGCTGGTCATCAAGGAGCTCGACGCCGGCATCGTCGGGCGCTCGGTGGAAGATCTCGACGGAGCCGTGGTCAATACGGATTGGGCGTTGAAAAGCGGGCTTGGTCCGGAAAGCCGCATCGCCCAGGAGACGGTGGCCGACAACCCCTACCGCAACTTCATCGCGGTCAAGGCCGGCAACGAAAACCAGCCATGGGTAAAGACATTGGTCGCCTCCTATCAGAACGAAAAGGTGAAGGCCGAATTCGACCGGGTCTACAAGGGAACCGGCATCAGCGCCTATTGATGTCGAACCGGGCATTGAGGCTCGGGCTATGGGAAAAAGCGGTCCGCGTTCCAACGCGGACCGCGATCGCGTTTGCGGATCGCCGAGACAGGAACTTTCATGAACCAGCATTTCGCCTCGGTCACCGAAGTCGTGCATCCCGTCGAGAGCCGTTCCGCGGGATCGGACTATGTTGTGCGCCTCATCGAGCTGAAGCGGCGTTTCGGCGCGACAGCGGCGCTCGATGGCGTGTCGCTCAGCGTGCGCAAGGGCGAGATCCTCGGCATTATCGGCCGAAGCGGCGCCGGCAAATCGACGCTGATCCGTTGCCTCAATGGGCTGGAACGTGCGGATTCAGGACAGGTTTTCATCGAAGGCAGCGAGATCAGCCGGCTCGGCGAGCGCGAATTGCAGCCGCTGCGCCGGCGGATCGGCATGATCTTCCAGCATTTCAACCTGCTGTCCGCCAAGACGGTCGAAGACAATGTAGCGCTGCCGCTCAAGATCGAAGGCCGGCCCAAGGCCGAACGCCTGGCGCGCGCGGCCGAACTGCTCGAGCTCGTGGGCCTGTCGGAGAAGGCGAAAGCCTATCCGGCGTCACTGTCGGGCGGACAGAAACAGCGCGTCGGCATTGCCCGTGCGCTTGCGGCACGCCCGGCGCTGCTGCTGTCGGACGAAGCGACCTCGGCGTTGGACCCGGAGACGACGCGCTCCATCCTTGCCTTGCTCAGGGACATCAACCGGCAGCTCGGCCTGACCATCCTTCTCATCACCCATGAGATGGAGGTGATCCGTTCTATCGCCGATCGCGTCGCGGTGATCGACGCGGGACGGATCGTCGAGCAAGGGCCGGTGTGGTCGGTGTTTGCCGATCCGAAGTCGGAGATAACACAAAGCCTGCTCGGCGGCATCCGACCGCGATTGCCGGCGGAGATCGCAAGCCGGCTAACGCAGAACACGGGCGGCGAGGCTATCCTCAGGATCGACGTGGCGGGCGACGCCGCGCGCGGCCCGCTTTTGTCCGACCTTGCCGCAGCGGTTTCCGGCTCGTTCCGCCTCGTGCACGGCGGCATCGATCACGTCCAGCAGCAGCCTGTCGGGACGCTGTTCGTAGCGGTCGCGGGCAGCGATGAACATCATCTGGCACAGGTGATCGCGTTCTTGAAAGCCCACAATGCGCGGGTGGAGGTGCTTGGCCATGTCGACGGTTCTGTTTGAGCTCCTGCTTCGTTCGATCTGGGAAACCATCCTGATGACGGCCGCTTCCGGCCTCATCTCGCTGGTTTTCGGGCTGCCGCTCGGCCTGGCGCTGGTCGCCACCGACCGTGGCGGCATTGCCGAAAACCGCTGGGTGAACCGTGCGCTCGGCGCTGTGATCAACGGCTTCCGCTCGGTGCCGTTCATCATCCTTTTGGTCGCGCTGATTCCGGTGACGCGGCTGATCGTCGGCACCTCGATCGGCACATGGGCTGCCATCGTGCCGCTGTCGATCGCGGCGACGCCCTACTATGCCCGCATCGCTGAAGTGTCGCTGCGCGAGGTCGACCACGGGCTGATCGAGGCGGCGCGCGCCATGGGCGGCAACCGCTGGACGATCATCCGAGAAGTGCTGGTGCCGGAAGCGCTGCCCGGCATCGTCGCCGGCTTCACGGTGACGCTGGTGACGCTGATCGGCGCCTCGGCCATGGCAGGTGCCATCGGTGCCGGCGGGCTCGGCGACCTCGCCATCCGCTATGGCTACCAGCGCTTCGAGACCAGCGTCATGGTCGCCGTGGTCATTGTGCTGATCATCCTGGTCTGCGGCATCCAATGGGTCGGCGACCGGCTGGTCGCGAGGCTGGATCATCGGGCATAGCGGTGCGCAGCGGTTGTTTGGGCGATATGCCAGCACCCGGTGAAACTGTCACTGCCGGTCCGGCTTCTCCACCGCGCTCAGCGCCGCCAAGCCTTGTAGAGGCGGCTCTCCAGCTTGGAGATATAGCTGGATCAGTTGCTCATCCTCTGCGCGCTTATAGGCTAGCGGAATACCTCTGATCTGAGCAGGCATATCCCAGTCGGGCGGCCGGTCGTTTGGCGAGAACCATTTGCATCGCCGAACTTCGACCCAATTCCGGCGAATTGACAAACAGTTGTCGAGGCCGTCGTCTGCGTAGCCGAACTCTACACCGCAACAAGAACATATATTATGGCTGGGTTCTCGTCCGTTCTCGCCCCACGGCAAATCAGGAGACTGATCGAGGCCGCAGATACGGCATTTGAATTTGTCTTGTGGATTCATTTGATCCCGAACATGTCCCTGGCTTGCTCGGCGGTATAGTATCCTAGCCTGATATCCTGAGCGACCAATTCCGGGTCACGCTGCAAGGGATCGCCATAGCCGCCGCCGCCCGGCGTGCCGACGCGCACGCGGTCGCCGGCTTTCAGCGCGATGTCCTGCTCCTTGGAGAGATGCGGCGGCACATGGGCTTCGCCGTCGCGGAACACAGTCACCGTATTGACCGCGCCGTCCTTGCCGCCGAGGGCACCCTGCGGGCCGAAGCGGCCATGGTCCATGACGAAGGAGGCGCGGGCGTCGCCGCGCAGGATCTCGACCTCATAAGTGAGGCCGAAACCGCCGCGATGCTTGCCCGCGCCACCCGAGCCCTCGCGCAGGGCATAGTGGCGATAGAGCACCGGAAAGGCCTGTTCCATGATCTCGACCGGCGGCGATTTGGAAATGCCGATGGTCGAGCAGCCATTGGTCAGGCCGTCGTGACCGGCATTGCCGCCATAGCCGCCGCCGGAGATCTGGTACATGACGTAATCGCGGCCGCGCGCCGGGTCGTTGCCGCCGAGCGCGAAATTGCCGCTGGAGCCGGCGGGAGCCGCCGTCACCCTGTCCGGCAGCGCCTGCACCATCGCCGCGAATACCGCCTCGGCGATGCGCTGCGAAACCTCGGCCGCGCAGCCCGACACCGGGCGCGGATATTTGGCGTCTAGGAAGGTGCCTTCCGGTCGCTTGACGATGAGCGGCTCGAAGGCGCCGGCACTGATCGGCACATCCGGGAAAATGTGACGCATGGCGAGATAGACCGAGGACAAGGTCGTCGCCAGCACGCTGTTCATCGGCCCGGCGCAAGGCTTTGACGAACCCGCGAAGTCGAAGGTCAGCGTGTCGCCCTGCTTCTCCACCACAAGCGCGATGGTCAGCGGCTCGTTCACCACCCCGTCGGAATCGACGAAGGCCTGCGAGCGATAGATGCCGTCGGGAATGGCCGATATGTTGGCGCGCATCTGTTCGGCGGCGCGGCGGCGCAATTCGGCGATCGCCTCAATGACCGTTTCATCTCCGTAACGATCCAGGATACCGTTGAGCCGATCCTGGCCAATCAGCAGTGCTGCCGCCTGCGCCCGGATGTCGCCGATGCGTTGGTCGGCGACGCGGATGTTCGAGCAGATGATGGCGTAGATCTCGCGATCGAGCACGCCCTTCTTGAACAGTTTCACCGGCGGCAGCCGCAGGCCTTCCTGTTCGACCGCCGTAGCCGAGGCGGAGAAGCCACCGGGCACCGAGCCACCAATGTCGGGCCAATGGCCGGTGTTCGACAGCCAGCAGAAAATTTTTCTGTCCCTGTAGACCGGCATGGCGAAGCGCACATCCATCAGATGCGTGCCGCCGAGATAGGGGTCGTTGACGATGTAGATGTCGCCGGGCTCCGGCGGCAGGCAGCGGCCGTCGGCGATCATCTCGATCACCGTTTTTGTCGAATACTGCATGACACCGACGAACACCGGCAGGCCCTGGCTGCCTTGCGCGATCAGCGAACCGTCGACGGCCGAATAGATGCCGTCGGAGCGGTCATTGGCCTCGGCGATAACAGGCGAGAAGGCGGCGCGCGAAAACGTCAGGTCCATCTCGTCGCAGACCTGCTGCAGCGCCGCCTGAATGACCGAAAGTGTGATGGCGTCGAGCTTTTCCATCTCAGGCCTCACCAATGTCGATGATGATGTTGCCGTCGGCGTCCGATCGCGCCCGGTCACCGGGCTCGAGCACCGTTGTTGCGTCCATCTGTTCGAGGATCGCCGGCCCTTCGATGATGGCGTCGAGCGGCAGTTTTTCCCTGCCATAGACGGGCGTGTCATGCCAGCGGCCGCCATACCAGACCGGCCGGATCTCGCGCCGTGCCTCATCGAGCGTTTTGGCCCGGCCAGCCGGGTCGATCAGCCGCGACAGATCGATCGCCGGCCGCACGCCGGTCACCGAGGTGTTGAGGTTGACCAGATTGGCACGGATTTCCGGCAGCTCGACCTTGAAGCGGGCAAAATAGGCCCTCTCGAACAGTTGCTGCAGTACCTCGCGTGTCACTGCGGACGACGGCAGCGACACGTTGATGATATGCGTCTGGCCGACGAACTGCATGTCGGCGGAATGCGTGATGCGGATCGTTTCCGGCTTCACCGCTTCCTTGCCGATAAGCTCCTCGCCTTCGTTTCGGTGCCGTTCCAATATAGCGTGAAGCTCGGTTTCGTCGAGATTGGCCACCGGCTGGTTGACCGTGTTGACGAAATCGTGCCTGAGATCGGCGACGACGCAGCCGAGCGCATTGGTGATGCCCGGCCGCGCCGGCACCAGCACTTTTGGCAGGCCGAGTTCGCGCGCCAATGCCGTCGCATGCAGCGGCCCGGCGCCGCCGAAGGCGAACAACGTGAAATCGCGCGGATCGTGGCCGCGTGACACCGAGACCATGCGGATAGCGCCGGCCATCTTCATATTGCCCAGCCGCAGCACCGCTCCCGCCGCCTCGACGCCGGACAGCCCTGTGGCGCGGCCGATCCTGTCCTCGAATATGCCGGTGACACGTTTGACGGTGACCGGGTTTTCGACAGCAAGCAGCTTTTTCGGCGCCAGCCGGCCGAGCACCAGATTGGCGTCGGTGATGGTCGGCTCGCTGCCGCCGCGCCCATAGCAGATCGGCCCGGGATTGGCGCCTGCACTTTCCGGGCCGATCTGGATCAGGCCTGCCGCATCGACGCGGGCGATCGAGCCGCCTCCGGCGCCGACCGTGTGCACCGCCACCATCGGCACGTGAATCGGCATCGCATATTCGATCTCGATCTCGTTCGACACCGCCGGTTCGGCATCGCGGATCAGCGCCACGTCGGTCGAGGTGCCGCCCATGTCGTAGGTGACCAAGTTTTCGAAGCCGGCGCGCTTGCCGGTATAGGCGGCAGCAATGACGCCGGAAGCGGGGCCGGACATGACGGTCTTGGCCGATTCACGTGTGACAAAGCGGGCCGAGATCATGCCGCCATTGCCGTTCATGATCAGGAAGTCGCGGGCGTAGCCTTTTGACGCCAGTTCCTTGCGCAGCCGCTCGACATAGCGCTCGAGGATCGGCTGCACCGAGGCGTTGACCGAAGCGGTGACGCCGCGCTCGAATTCGCGCGCTTCCGACAGCAGCGCATGGCCTGACGTGATGTAGCCGTTCGGCCAAAGCTCGGCGGCGATCTCGGCCGCCCGCCGCTCATGCGCCGGGTTGGCGTAGGAATGCAGGAAATGAATGACGAGGGATTCGCAGCCGGCCTCGATCAGCTGTAAAATCGCTGCCCGCATCTCGGCCTCGTCGAGCGGGATGCGCACCGCGCCCGAGGCCTCTATCCGCTCCGACACTTCGAGCCGCAGATTGCGCGGAATGATCGGGACGAAGGTGCCCGTCATGCTATAGGGCTGCGGCCGTGTCCGCCGGCCAAGCTCGATCACGTCGCGAAAGCCGCGCGTGGTGATCATGCCGGTCTTCGCCAGCCGGCGCTCCAGCACCGCGTTGGTGGTGGTCGTCGTGCCGTGCACGATGAGGTCGATGCCGTCGACCGGAAAGCCGGTGGCGCCAAGCGCCGAAACGACGCCGAAAGCCTGGTTGTCGACCGTGGTCGGAGTCTTGGCGATATGCACCCTGCCACCGTCACGGCCGTCGATCAGAAGCAGGTCGGTAAAGGTTCCGCCGACATCGATGCCGGCGACGACGCTGCCCGCCGAATCCAGAGCTTGCGCCGAAAAATTCTGTTCCATTGTCGAAACCCGAAATGCCCGAACTGCTTACATGCCTCAGTTTGGAAACCTGTTTTACGGCGGCGTCTTGACGCAAATATCGTTTGTATACTAATAAATTCCGGACACAAGAGCTTACCGCTTCGGAGTGTGCAAGGGCACGCAGGAACCTGACCGGTTCGGGCGCGCAGGTGAAGATTTGGCGCCAGCGCTGAGCTGGTCCAGAAGGTTAGGTTTGATGAACACCACATCCGCGTTCAACACCGCCGGCGCGCGACCGCTGCAGTTTCCCATACCGGCTAATGTCTACGCCGAAACCGTGGTTTCGGTGAAGCACTATACCGACCGGCTGTTTTCGTTTCGCATCACGCGGCCGCAGTCGCTGCGCTTCCGCTCCGGCGAGTTCGTCATGATCGGCCTGCCCAACGCCGAGAAGCCGGTGTTCCGCGCCTATTCGATCGCCAGCCCGTCCTGGGACGACGAACTCGAATTCTTCTCGATCAAGGTACCGGACGGTCCGCTCACCTCGGAGCTGCAAAAAATCCAGATCGGCGACACCGTCATCATGCGGCAGAAGTCGACCGGCACGCTGGTGGTCGACGCGCTGACCCCGGCCAAGCGCCTGTTCATGATCTCGACCGGCACCGGCATTGCGCCCTTCGCCAGCCTGCTGCGCGATCCCGATACCTATGAGAAATTCGAGCAGGTGGTCCTGACCCACACCTGCCGCGACAATGCCGAGCTCACCTATGGCCAGGAACTGGTTGCGGCGCTGGAGAACGATCCGCTGATCGGCGAGCTGACCGGCGGCCGCGTCACGCTCTACAATTCGACGACGCGCGAGACCTCCGAGCGCATGGGCCGCATCACCGCGCTGATCGGCTCGGGCAAATTCTATAACGATCTCGACATAGACAAGCTCAACCCCGAGACCGACCGCATCATGATCTGCGGCTCGATGCATATGCTGAAGGACGTCAAGGAGCTGGCTGAAAGCCTCGGCTTCCATGAAGGCTCGCTGCATCATCCGGCTAGCTTCGTCGTCGAGCGCGCCTTCGTCGGCTAAAGCTGCGGCGCTTCGGTGCCCGATTTCCTAGATTTGGTTTTGACCATATGGTCAAAAGCAGCTGTCTTTGCAGCCTTTTTCCGCTATGACCGCTTGAAGGACTCGTGAAGCGCTGCTTCACGGTCTATCTTCGGCATAAGTCGCTGAACAAGGGGCAGGAGATGAGCAGCACAATCCGCGAAACCGATCTCGGTGCCGGCGCGTCCAAGATCACGCCGCTGCCGGCGCGCGCCGCCGCCAATGCACCAATCCCGCAAGCCCATGGCATTGCTCGCAATCCCGGAATGAGGCTCGATCTCGGCTTCATGGAGTCGATGCGCAGTGTCAACCGCTCGGCGCTGGAGCGTCGTGTCGCCAGCCTGACCAAACGACGCTCGATCAAGGCCGACGACCAGGCGGCCTGGCTGCTGCGCGCCGTCGCCTGCATGGACCTGACGACGCTGAACTCGAACGATACCGACGAGCGCGTGCGCCGGCTCTGCGCCAAGGCGGTCAATCCGTTTCGTCGCGACATTGCCGAAGGGCTTGGCATTACTGGAGAAAAGATCCGCCCGGCGGCGGTCTGCGTCTATCACCCCTTCGTCGCCACTGCCGTCGATGCGCTGCGCGGCACCGGCATTCATGTCGCCGCTGTTTCAACCGCCTTCCCGCACGGCCTTGCGCCTCTGTCGACGCGCCTGCAGGAGATCGAGGCTTCGGTGAGGGATGGCGCCGACGAGATCGATGTCGTCATTCCGCGCGGCCTGGTTTTCGGGGCGAAATGGCAGGAACTCTATAACGAGATCGTCTCGATGCGCGCCGCCTGCGGTGAGGCACATCTGAAGGTTATTCTCGGCACCGGCGATCTCGCCACGCTGCGCAACGTCATGCTCGCCTCGATGGTGGCGATGATGGCGGGCGCCGACTTCATCAAGACCTCGACCGGCAAGGAAAGCGTCAACGCGACGCTGCCGGTAGGCCTTGCCATGGTGCGCGCCATCCGCGCCTATTTCGAAGAGACCGGCTATCTCATCGGCTTCAAGCCGGCCGGCGGTATTTCCACCGCCAAGGCTTCGCTCGACTGGCTGGTGCTGATGAAGGAAGAGCTTGGCCGGCCGTGGCTGGAGCCGAAGCTGTTCCGCTTCGGAGCGTCGAGCCTGCTGACCGACATCGAGCGCCAGCTCGAGCATCATCTGACCGGCCACTATTCGGCCAATCATCGCCACGCGATGGCGTGATTTTCGGGAGCGCTCCATGAACATTCTCGAACGCTACCACGCCATGGACTATGGCCCGGCGCCGGAAGCCCGCAACGAGGCCGATGCGTGGCTCGCCGCGCGGGATTTCGGCAAAGCGTTGTTCATCGGCGGCGACTGGAAGGCAGCCGCAGGTGGCAAGACCTTCGACACCAGCGATCCGTCATCCGGCAAATTGCTGGCCAAGGTCTCGGATGCCGGGGCTGCCGATATCGACGCGGCGGTTTCGGCCGCCGCAAAAGCGTTGCCGAAATGGAGCGCCAGCTCCGGCTACAGCCGAGCCAAAGTGCTCTACGCCATCGGCCGCGCCATGCAGCGCCACCAGCGGCTGTTCGCAGTGTTGGAATCGATCGACAACGGCAAGCCGATCCGCGAAAGCCGCGACATCGACGTGCCGCTGGCGATCCGTCATTTCATCCATCATGCCGGCTGGGCGCAGGCGCTGGGCAGGGATTTTCCAGGCCATAAGGGCGTCGGCGTCGTCGGCCAGATCATCCCCTGGAATTTCCCGCTGCTGATGCTGGCCTGGAAGATTGCGCCGGCACTCGCCGCAGGCTGCACAGTGGTGCTGAAACCGGCCGAGTTCACGCCGCTCACCGCCATCCTGTTCGCCGACATCTGCGAGCGCGCCGGTGTGCGGAAGGGCGTCGTCAACATCGTCCAGGGCGGGCCGGAAGCAGGCGCGGCAATCGTCAAACATCCCGGCATCCAGAAGATCGCCTTCACCGGTTCGTCCGAGGTTGGCAAGATCATCCGCAAAGCCACGGCCGGGTCGGGCAAGAAACTGTCGCTTGAGCTCGGTGGCAAATCGGCCTTCGTCGTCTTCGAGGATGCCGATCTCGACAGCGCCGTCGAGGGATTGGTCGACGGCATCTGGTTCAACCAGGGCCAGGTCTGCTGCGCCGGCTCGCGCCTTCTGGTGCAGGAAGGCATCGCCGATGCCTTTATCGCCAAGGTGAAGACACGGATGAGCCGGCTGCGCGTCGGCAACCCGCTCGACAAGAACACCGATATCGGCCCGCTGGTCGACTTGACGCAGCTCGATCGCGTCAAGGGGCTGGTCGCCGAAGGCGCCAAGCAGGGCGCCGTCTGCTGGCAGCCGGACGTGGCGCTGCCCTCCTCCGGCTATTACCATCTGCCGACGCTGGCAACAGGCGTTTCGCCGGCTAATATCCTGGCGCAGGAGGAGGTGTTCGGGCCGGTGCTGGCGACCATGACCTTCCGCAACACCGAGGAAGCAATCGAGCTCGCCAACAACACGCGCTACGGCCTGGCCGCTTCTGTATGGAGCGAGAACGTCAATCTTGCCCTCCACGTCGCGCCGCAATTGAAGGCCGGCGTCGTCTGGGTCAACGGCACCAATATGTTCGACGCCGCCTGCGGCTTCGGCGGCTATCGCGAGAGCGGCTTCGGCCGCGAAGGCGGGCGCGAGGGAATGTTCGAATATCTCTCGGCAAAGCTGCCGCTCGGCCCGGTCATCAAGCTGGCTGTGGCCACACCTCAGCCCGTAGAGCGCTCCGAGGGCGACGCCATCGACCGCACGGCGAAGCTGTTCATCGGCGGCAAGCAGGTCCGACCGGACGGCAATTATTCGATTGCCGTCGCCACCACCAAGGGCAAGCTCGCCGGCGAAGTGGGGCTTGGCAACCGCAAGGATATCCGCGACGCCGTCGCGGCAGCGCGTGCCTGCAAGGCCTGGCCGGAGGCGACCGCCTACAACCGCAGCCAGGTGCTCTACTATCTGGCCGAAAATCTTTCCGGCCGCGCGGACGAGTTTGCCGCCCGGCTGACCCAGCTCACCGGCGCGACCGCCAAGGCGGCGGGTGAAGAGGTCGAGCTGTCGATCGAGCGGCTGTTCCTGTATGCCGGCCTGGCCGACAAGTTCGAGGGCCGCGTCCATCAGCCGCCGGCTCGCGTCGTCACGCTGGCGCTGCATGAGCCAGTCGGTGTCGTCGGCATCGTCGCTGCGGATAACGCGCCCTTGCTTGGCCTGATCTCGCTGGTGGCACCGGCTCTCGCCATGGGCAACACCGTGGTCGCGGTGCCATCCGAAAGGTACCCGCTGCTTGCCACCGACCTCTACCAGGTCATCGAATATTCCGACGTGCCGGCGGGCGCCATCAACATCGTTACGGGCCGTAGCGCCGAGCTGACCGGCGTGCTGGCCAAGCATGACGATGTCGACGGGCTCTGGGTGTTCGCCGATGCCGACACCTGCGCCAAGGCGGAGGCTGAGTCCATCGGCAATCTCAAGCGCGTCTGGACCAGCAATGGCCACAGCCTCGACTGGGCGTCGAGCGAAGCAGCCGGCGATGCCTTGCTGCGCCGAGCGATCGAGGTCAAGAACGTCTGGGTGCCCTACGGCGACTGAGTGTCCCGGAGGGACGTCCGGGCTTGACGGGCCAAAAGATGTTCTTTACCGAGAAAAAACATTTGGCCGGCAGGCGAATATCGAAACAGGCGACATCATAGGGCGTGTCTGGCACATTGCGCCTTGGCCGTATGCCGGTAAAAACCGGCGGCCACAGAGGAGACAAGCATGGCGGATCTGACAGGCAAGGTCGTTGTCGTTACGGCGGCGGCACAAGGCATCGGCCGCGCGAGCGCGCTGGCTTTCGCCAAGGCAGGCGCGGTCGTCCATGCCACCGACATCAACGAGGTGGTGCTCGCCGACCTCCGCAAGACGCCCGGTATCAAGACGAGCAAGCTCGACGTGCTGAACGACGAGGCCGTGACGTCGGCCTTCGCCGAGATCGGCGCCGTCGACGTGCTGTTCAACTGTGCCGGCTTCGTGCATTCCGGCTCGATCCTCGAGATGAAGGACGGCGATCTCGACTTTGCCTATGATCTCAACGTCCGCGCGATGATCCGCACCATCCGCGCCGTGCTGCCCGGCATGCTGGAGCGCGGCGACGGCTCGATCATCAACATGGCGTCGCTGGCCAGTTCGACCAAGGGCGTGCCGAACCGCTTCGTCTATGGGCTGACCAAAGCAGCCGTCATCGGCCTGACCAAGTCGGTCGCCGCCGATTATGTCGGCAAGGGCATACGCTGCAATGCGATCTGCCCGGGCACCGTCGAAAGTCCGTCGCTGCAGGACCGCATGCATGCGCAGGGCGACTACGAGGCAGCGCGCGCCGCCTTTATCGCGCGCCAGCCGATGGGCCGCCTCGGTACGCCCGAGGAAATCGCCGACCTCGCCGTCTATCTCGCCGGCGCCACCTATACGTCGGGGCAGGCTTATAATATCGACGGTGGCTGGTCGATCTAAGCTCATCTCATTCAAGGAGAGGAATTCTATGAAATTGCTGCGCTATGGCGAGGCGGGGAGCGAACGCCCCGGCCTGCTCGATGCGGATGGAACGATCCGCGACCTCTCCGCCCATGTCACCGACATTGCCGGCAAGGCGATCGACCCGGCATCGCTTGAGACATTGTCGAAGCTCGATCCGAAATCGCTGCCCGCCGTTTCCGGCAAGCCACGCATCGGCGCCTGCGTCGCCGGCACCGGCAAATTCATCTGCATCGGCCTCAACTATTCCGACCATGCCGCCGAAACCGGCGCCATCGTGCCGCCGGAGCCGATCATCTTCATGAAGGCAAGCTCGGCCATTGTCGGGCCGAACGACGACGTGCTGATCCCGCGCGGCTCGGCCAAGACCGACTGGGAAGTCGAGCTCGGCGTGGTCATCGGCAAGACCGCGAAATATGTCACCGAGGCCGAGGCGCTGGACTATGTCGCCGGCTACTGCGTCGCGCATGACGTTTCCGAGCGCGCCTTCCAGGCCGAGCGGCAGGGCCAGTGGACCAAGGGCAAGTCCTGCGACACGTTCGGGCCGATCGGCCCGTGGCTGGTGACCAAGGACGAGGTGAAGGACCCGCAGAACATCCCGATGTGGCTGAAGGTCAACGGCAAGACAATGCAGAACGGCTCGACCAAGACCATGGTCTATGGTGTGGCCTATCTGGTTTCCTATCTCAGCCAGTTCATGTCGCTGCATCCAGGCGACATCATCTCCACCGGCACACCGCCCGGCGTCGGCCTCGGCATGAAGCCGCCGGTCTTCCTGAAGCCCGGCGACGTCGTGGAACTCGGCATTGAGGGACTCGGCCAACAGAAGCAGACGTTCAAGGCGGACGCGTAGGCGCTTCACTTTGGCAAGTTTCCGCCGCCCCTCATCTGCCTGCCGGCATCTTCTCCCCGTATAGTGACGGGGAGAAGGACGAAGCTCCAGCGCTGACGCCCCCCTCTCCCCGTCTCTATACGGGGAGAGGGTAGGGGTGAGGGGCAGCGCCTGCCTACGCTAAGCCGCGATCCTACTTCAGCACCTTCCCATCCGCTCCGAACCGATAGGTCTTTGCCGGATCCGGCGTCGCGTAAAGCGTGGCGCCCGGTTCGGCGTTGTAGACGCCGAAGATGCGCACGGTGATCAACCCGGCCTTCTCGCAGTCGAGATAAAGGTTGGTGTCGGCGCCGAGATGCTCGGCATGGACGACCGTGCCCTTCCAGGCACCGGATTTGGGATCGACCGTCAGATGTTCGGGACGGACGCCGATGGTCTTGGCTGTCTCGCCCAGCCTGGCGCCGTCGACGAAATTCATCTTTGGCGAGCCGATGAAGCCGGCGACGAACTCATTAGCCGGCGAATTGTACAACTCCATCGGCCCGCCGATCTGCTCGATCTTTCCCGCTTTGAGCACGACGATCTTATCGGCCAGCGTCATCGCCTCGACCTGGTCGTGGGTGACATAGATCATCGTCGCCTTCAGCCGGCGGTGCAGCTGCGCGATCTCCAGCCTGGTGTTGACGCGCAGTGCGGCGTCGAGGTTCGACAGCGGCTCGTCGAAGAGAAAAAGCTTGGGCTCACGCACCACGGCGCGGCCGATGGCGACGCGCTGGCGCTGGCCGCCGGAGAGCTCGGCCGGCCGCCTCGAGAGGTAGGGCTCCAGCGAAAGCATCGAGGAGGCGATGCCGATGCGGCGGTCGATCTCGGCCGCCGGCGTGCCGGCCTGCTTGAGGCCGAGGCCCATATTGTTCTTCACCGTCAGATGCGGATAGAGCGCATAGGTCTGGAACACCATGGCGATGCCGCGCTTGGCCGGCGGCGTTGCCGAGACGTCCGCGCCGTCGATCACCACACGGCCTGAGGTCGAGTCCTCCAGCCCGGCAATGACCCTCAGCAGCGTTGATTTCCCGCAGCCGGATGGGCCGACGAAGACAACGAATTCGCCATCCGTCACTTCGAGGTTGATGCCCTTCAGCACCTCGACCGGTCCGAAGGCCTTTTTGACATTCTCGATGTTCAGCGAGCCCACAATATCGTTCCTAGCTTAGAGTTTGACGGCGGCGCCACTGCGCACGCTCTCGTCGGCGGCAAGGCAGACGGCGAGCGACTTCACCGCGTCGTCCATGTGGCGGGAGAGATCCAGATCCTCGCGGATCGCCTTCAGCACAAACGCCTGTTCGAGATCGCAGAGGTCCTGATGGCCGGGCTCGCCTTCCATCGACAGCATCTCATCCGGCTTGGCGAACTTGCCGTCCGCGCCGGTTGCCGCACTGTGCAGGCGGATGGTCGAGGTCTTGGTGTGGGTGTCGATGTCGTCGGACCTGACGCCCTCTTTCATGACGATCGACACGCAGCCATTGGGCGAGATCACGTCCTTCACGAAGAAGGCCGTCTCCGAGATCATCGGCCCCCAGCCGGCCTCGTACCAGCCGACCGAACCGTCGTCGAACAGCACCTGCAGGTGCCCATAATTGTACATCGAGGGCGCGATCTCCTCGGTCAGCCTCAGCCCCATGCCGCGCACCTCGACCGGCCTGGCGTCGGTGATCTGCAGCATCACGTCAAGATAATGCACGCCGCAATCGACGATCGGCGACGTCGTCTGCATCAGCTGCTTGTGCGTCTCCCAGGTGTGTCCGGAGGATTGCTGGTTGAGGTTCATGCGGAACACGTAAGGGCCGCCGAGCTTGCGCGCCTCGGCGATCAGCCGGATCCAGGACGGGTGATGGCGCAAGATGTAGCCGATCACCAGTTTTTTGCCGTTGGCCTTGGCTGCCGCGACGACGCGTTTCGCATCCGCAACCGTGGTCGCCAGCGGCTTTTCGACAAAGACATGGCAGCCTGCCTCGAACGCCTTGACCGCGTAATCGGCATGGCTGTCGGAATAGGTGGCGATGCAGGCGACATCGGGTTTTTCATCGCGCAGCGCCTCGTCGAAGGAACGCCGGATGCCGTAGGTCGAAAGTCCTTCCGGCAGCGGCACGTCTGAACGGTTGACCAGTGCCGCGATCTCGAACCCCGGATTGGTGTGATAGGCCAGCGCGTGGCTGCGGCCCATATTGCCGAGGCCGGCGACGACAATGCGAAGGGGTTTTTCAGAACTCACCTGACCACTCCGGTATTCGAGTTGCTCTCGTCGAGGTCGCGTCACCCCACCCGGGGGGGGGGGCCCCGCCCCCCCCCCCGGGGGGGGGGGGGGGGGGCGCCCGCCGGCGCGGGGGGGCCCAGTATCGGCGGGCTGGCCGACTGGTATGCGGTGGTGGCACTGTTCAGGCGGCCGCTCGGCCTGCCGATCCCGCATACGGCCATTATCCCGGAGAACCAGAACCGTATCGCCGACAATCTCGGCCGCTTCATCGAGGTCAATTTCCTGGCACCGGAGCCGGTGCGCGAAAAGCTCGCCGAAGTCGATTTTTCCGCGCTGGTCGCGGACTGGCTGGCCGACCCGAACCGCGCCGCCGATCTGTCGCGTTTCGTCGGCCGGCTGGTGCCGCAGACGCTGGCGGCGGTCGAGCAATCCGGGCTGCGCGGCTTCGTCACCAGCCGCATGCTGGAGCAGATCGAAAAGGTGCCGCTGGCGCCGCTCGCAGCCGAGCTGCTGTCGGCGCTGACCGACGACCGCCGTCACCAAAAACTGTTCGACGAGTTCACCAAGGTCGTCGGCCGGTTCTTGAGCGACGAGCAGGCGCTGGCGACGATGCGCGAGAAAATCCGCGAGGAACTGCCGTCGCTGTTCAACCTGTTTCGCGCCGACGCCTATCTGTTGAAGAAAATCGTCGCGTCCGCCGGCTCACTGCTCGACGAGGTGCGCGCCGATCCGCACCATCCAATGCGCGCCGAATTCGACCTTTTCGTCGGAACCTTCGTCGAGCGGCTGAGGACGTCCAAACAATATGCCCGACGGGCCGAGAAGCTGAAGCGCGATTTCCTCGCCCGGCCGGAGCTCAGGGCGCTGGCCGGCGATATGTGGGACAGCCTGCGGCTGTTCATCGAGCAGGACGCCAAGGCGCCGAATTCGATGATCCGCGATCATCTCGCCACCATGTTCGTCGAGGTCGGCCGCCATCTTGCCGACGACGCGCAGATCAGGGCCGACATGAACCAGGGGTTCATCGTGGCGCTGTCCTCCTTCGTCGAAAGCCAGAAGAGCGGCGTGTCGAAATTCATCGCCGACCAGGTCAAGCGCTGGGACCTCGTGCAACTGACAAGGCTGATCGAAATGAATATCGGCAAGGACCTGCAATATATCCGCTTCAACGGCATGATCATCGGTGGCCTTGCCGGGCTCGTGCTCTACACCGCTGAACGGCTGTTTCTTGTCGGCTGACTCGCCCGAATGGACCGTGGAGCTTCGCTGCACTATCTTCCGTGTAGTGGCGGTATTCACGGCAAGAGGGGGAGAGAACCAGCATGGCAAAACGACCGGATTCCGAGTCCTTCATCGACATGTTCGGTAAGTTCGGCCGCGACCTGAAGCTGCCCAATGTCGATGTCGAGGCGATCCTCGCTCACAACCGCAAGAACCTGGAGGCGTTGGAGAAGTCGGCCCGGGCGAGTGCTGCCGGAGCGTCGGCGCTGTTGTCCAGGCAACGCGAGATGCTGCAGGACACGCTGCGCGAAATCACCGACATGGCACAAAACTACAGGGCGCCGGGCAGTCCCCAGGAAATGATGGAGAAGCAGGCGGCGTTCGCCAGGAGATCCTTCGAGACCGCATTGAAGAATGCCGGCGAGATGGCCGAACTGGTCAGAACGTCCGGCACCGAATCGATCGAAATCCTGCGCAGCCGCATCAAGGAGGCGATGGAGGAGATCCGCGCCAGCCAGGAGAAGAAGTAGCTGTCCCGGGGAGGGTGTTTGCCGGCGGCGAAGACACGCCTCGCGCAATGGCCGAAGATTGTGGCGCGGAATCGCATTGGCGAATTGACAGGGGCGGCTGGTCGTGGTCCGGAACAGGCAAGCGATCGGGAAAGCAGGAATGACGCAGATACGGCCGAGGACGCCGCCGACCTTCGAGCAACTCAGGGCCATGGCCGGGCAGGAGCTAGGCGTCTCGGACTGGACGTTGGTCGATCAGCACCGCATCGACCAGTTTGCCGAATGCACGGGCGATCATCAATGGATCCATGTCGATCCCGAGCGGGCGAAGCGGCAAAGCCCGTTCCGCACCACGATCGCGCATGGCTATCTGACCCTGTCGATCATCGGCGCACTGGCGCTCGAGATGGGCATTGTACCCGAAAACACGCAGGCCGCCTTCAACTACGGTTTCGACAAAGTGCGTTTCGTGGCGCCGGTCAGAGTCGGCTCGCGAATCAGGTTGCGCGCCACGCTTCTGTCGATGGAAGACAAAGGCCCGGGCCAATATCTGATGAAGGCCGCCAATACGGTCGAGATCGAAGGCGAGCAGAAGCCGGCGCTGACCGCCGAGACGCTCGTGATGCTTTATGCGCGCCGCAAGCGGGCAGGGGCCTGAGAGACCGTTTGGAAATTCTACTCTGGCGGCCATCTGATGGCGTTTTCTGCGCTTCCGGTGCTCACGGACACAAATGTCCGCTGCGCTCCGATTCTCGAAACCACCACCATATGACTCGCCAGAGCGAATTTCGAAACAGTCTCTGAGAACATCGCGTCAGGTCAGCCGACAGCGCAATCAACGCGACATCGCCTGTTCAAGCGCCCTGAAAATCCGGTCATCTCCCGACTGGGCGACGTTGAAGCGCATGAAACGGCTGGCCGATCGGGACAGGCTGAACGCATTGCCGGGCGCAAGCACGACGTTAGCCGACAAAGCGTGGCGGGCCACATCCGCGGCATCTATCCCCTCTGGCAGCCTGCACCACAAAAACATGCCGGCCGGCTGATCTATCCATGGCATGATGCCGATGGCCTTCAGGCGGGTGCTGGTTTCGTCCATGGCGCGCGAGAGCCGCGCGCGCAGCAGGTCCACGTGCTTGCGATAGAGGCCATCCTTCAGCAGCGCCAGTACCAGTTCGGATGCAAGCCGCCCGCTGCCAAAGGATGTGGCGATCTTGAGATCGGTCAATCCTTCCATCCAGTCGCTAGGAGCCGCGATGAAGCCGCAGCGCATCGATGCCGAAAGCGTCTTGGAGAAGCTGCCGATGTGGATGACCCGGCTGAGACCGTCGAACGCCGCCAGCCGGGGCGCGGGCGTGTGTTCGAAATCGGCGAAGATATCATCCTCGATGATGGTCAGCCCCGACTGGTCCGCGAGCTTCAGCAACCGATGGGCGACGACCGGCGACAATATTGCGCCGGTCGGATTGTGCAGCGCGGAATTGGTGATGTAGAGGCGCGGTTGGTGCTGGGTCAGCGCCTGCGCGAACAGCTCGATGTCCGGCCCCGACCGTGTGTAGGGAACGCCGATCACCTTGGCCCGATGGGCGCGCAACAGGGCGTGGAAGTTGAAATAGCAGGGATCGTCGACCAGCACCGTGTCACCCGGTTCGAGCAGGAACCGGCACAAGAGGTCGATCGCCTGGGTACCCGATTCCGTCAGCATGATTTGGTCCGGAGAGGCTTCGATACCGTGCTCGGCCATGCGCCGCGCCAGCAGGTGACGCAGCGCCGGCGAGCCGAGCGGCGTGCCGTAATCCGTCAGCGCGGTGTCGTCGGCGCGGGCCAGCGTCCGCAGTGCCCGGCGCAAACCAGCCTCGGGCATCCATGAAGCCGGCAGCCAGCCGCAACCCGGTTTCAGGACGCCGTCGCCCGCTTCCAGCGATTGGCGCGAGACCCACAGCGGGTCGACAGCACGGGCAAGCCTGGGGCCGATCTCGGCCAGTGACAGGGGAGCCAGCGGTCCGGCAGCATAGAAACCCGAGCCTGGCCGCGAGCGGATCATGCCTTCCGCCGCAAGACGCTCATAGGCTTCGACCACGGTGGATTTGGAAACCTGCATGGCCTTGGCGAAAGCCCGGATCGAAGGCAGCCGCGTTCCCGGTGTCAGGGTGCGCGCGGCGATCCTGTGCCTGATTGTCGCCATGACGCTTTCGACAAGCGTCCGGCTGCCCTCACTTGTCGTCGTCTGCTCGTCCATCCGTACTGCTCAGCCTGCCATGACGGTTTTGTCAAACTGTACCTCATTGTCTCTGGCGCAGCCATACGCCCGGCCCGATAGAGGGCGAAAACGAGCGGGGCATCGATGGACAAGGCAGCGAGTGGCTGGGCGGCGAGTGGCTGGGTCAATGGGTTCATCGGCGTGCTGATTTTCAGCGGCTCGCTTCCGGCGACGCGCGTAGCGGTGATGGATTTCGATCCGGTGTTCGTGACCGTCGCCCGTGCTGCCTCGGCAGGCATCCTCGGCCTCGCGCTGCTGCTTGTTTTTCGCCAGAAGCGCCCGGAGCGGCGAGATCTGTTCTCGCTGGCCATCGTGGCGCTTGGCGTCGTGGTCGGCTTTCCGCTGCTGACGGCGCTGGCGCTCAAGCACATCACGTCGGCTCACTCCATCATTTTCATCGGCCTGTTGCCGCTGGCGACCGCGATCTTCGGCGTGATTCGAGGCGGCGATCGGCCAAGACCGGCGTTCTGGCTGTTCTCGTGCCTCGGCAGCGCCCTTGTTGCGGGTTTTGCGGTGACGCAAGGTATTTCCGCCGCGCCGCTGGGCGACGTCCTGATGCTGGCCGCCATCATCGTGTGCGGATTGGGCTATGCGGAAGGAGCCACGCTGTCGCGCAAACTCGGCGGCTGGCAGGTGATCTCATGGGCGCTGGTGCTGTCGCTGCCGATCATGCTGGCCCTGACGCTCATCACCATGCCGCCGTCGCTCGAAAGTGCAGGCAGGGGCGCGTGGATTGGCCTGGCCTATGTTTCGCTGTTCAGCATGCTGATTGGTTTCGTGTTCTGGTATCGGGGACTGGCGCAGGGCGGCATCGCCGCGGTCGGGCAGTTGCAACTGCTGCAGCCTTTCTTCGGGCTTGGGCTGGCAGCGACGCTGCTGCATGAGCAGGTCAGTCCCGCCATGATCGCCGTCACCGCCGCCGTCGTGCTTTGCGTGGTCGGTGCGAAAAGATATGCGAGATAGGCGCCACCTGCAGGACGCGACATCCCGATCAGGCTACACACGACGTCGATTACTGAGGAAGCGAGAGTGGATGGCGCCAGCGCACTCTTGAACTCGATACAATCGCGTCCAATTGATACCCAGAGCTGCCGACCTGGCGGAACGACGTCTCTGAGACGCCGAATCGGCCAGCGTGACGCAAGGAGCGGGGTGGCCCTGCGTTGGCGTGGAGGAAAAAGGGACAACCTTGGTGTCTTGGGTGCAGAAGATACGCTTGTCCTCGGGCGGCGAGGTGGCCGTCCGGACGGCTGGTGACGCTTCCAAACACGCGCTCGTCCTGCTGCACGGCTTCCCTAGCTCCTCTCGGACGTTTCGCGACGTGATTGCCCCGCTTTCCGGCAGCGTCTATGTCGTGGCGCCTGACCTGCCGGGCTTCGGCGCGTCCGATCTGCCGCCCGAGCCATCGTTCGACACGCTGTCCAGCTCGGTTGAAGAGCTGCTCTCGCATCTCAACGTTGGCCGCAGGTTCCTCTATTTGCATGATTTCGGAGCCCCGGTAGCGCTTCAACTCGCCATACGCGCTCCGGAACTCGTCGAAGGCCTCATTGTCCAGAATGCCAATGCCCACCGCTCCGGCTTTGGCCCGCAATGGGCAGACACATTGGACTTCTGGGCTGCACCGAATGCTGCGAACGAGCAGGCCGCCACTGCCCATATGACCCTTGAGGGGACTCGCAACCAGTACGTCGCCGGCCTGCCTGCCGAGATCGCCGCGCAGATCAATCCAGGTGGTTGGATTGAAGACTGGCGGGCCATGTGTCTGCCGGGACGACTTGATCTGCAGAAGGCGCTCCTTGCCGATTACGGCCGATATGTCGACCGGTTCGGGGAGGTGGCTGATTATCTGGCGAAGCATCAACCCCGAGCGATGCTTCTTTGGGGTCGCCACGATGCCTTCTTCGACATTGCAGAGGTTCAGTCGTGGCTAATGGATCTTCCCCGAATGGAGGCTCACATCTTCGACGCAGGCCATTTCCTTCTGGAGACGCATGCGCTCAGGGCTGTTGAACTGATGCTGGAGTTCGTCGCTGGCGGCTCAGCTAACCGTGCTGGCCGCGGCGGGCCGAGATAACCGCAAGGATCAGCGCCGCCACTACCAGGGCCGTCGCCACCTGGAAAGTGACCTGCATCCCTCGTGCGGCTGCCGCAGGTGCTAATACGGCCAAGCCAGTTCCTTCGCTCCCGGCAGCCGATGCGAAGGCAAACACCGCGCCCATCACCGACGCACCGGTGATGAGGCCGAGATTGCGCGACAGATTGAGCAGGCCGGAGACGACGCCGCGCTGGTCGGATGCTACGCCGGTCATCACGGCCGAATTGTTGGAGGTCTGAAACAGGCTGTAGCCGGTGGCGACGATAATGATTGGAACGACATAGCCGGCAATGCCGAATTCCGTCCTGGCCTGCGACAGAATGAAGGTACCCAGGGCGAGAGCGAGCAGGCCGACGACCATTATCCGGTGCGCTCCGAACCGGTCGACCAGGCGCCCCGCCGGCAGCGCCGCCAACGCGGTAACCAGAGGGCCGGTCGACAGGACCAGTCCGACCATGGCGGCGTCCAGCGCGAGCGCGCGCGACAGATAGAACGGGGCAACCACCAGCGTCGCCATCATCACGGTGGCGACGATCAGGCTCATCGCGAGGCTGGCGTTCAACGCGTGGTCGCGGAACCTCGCAGGCCGGATCAAAGGGTTCTCGGCCCTTGTCTGCGCGATGACGAACAGCAGGCCACCAACTCCAGCGGCGAGCAGCAGGCCAATGTTGAGTGAGCCAAAACTGCCTCGCCCAAGGGTCATGGCCATGGCATAGGCGGCCAGCGTCAGCGCGAGCAAAGCCGTACCGACCCCGTCGAAACCGCGCCGATCCGGTTTCGATATCTTTCCACCCGGCAGCACCCGATAGGCAAGCGCGAAGGCCAGTGCTCCCAGCGGCAGATTGACGAGGAAGATTGCGCGCCAGCCAAAACCGGCGATCAGCAACCCGCCGAGCGAGGGGCCAAGCGTGGTGCCGATCGCGGACATGGCGCCGAGCAGGCCCATGGCGCTGCCGGTTTTTCCCCGGGGAACCGTGTCCGCGACAAAGGCCAGCGTCAGAGCCATCATGACGGCCGCGCCGAGCCCCTGTGCCGCCCGTGCGGCGATCAGCAGCCAGAGCGTCGGCGCGAGCCCGCAAAGCACGGATGCGAAGGTGAACAGGGCAATGCCGCCGAGCAATAGCGGGCGGCGGCCGAATATATCGGCGAGCCGCCCGGCGCTGACGATCAAGGTGGTGATGGCGAGCAGATAGGCAAGAACGACCCATTGGACGAGCTGGAACGATGCGCCGAACGCCTGCATCAGCGATGGCAGCCCGACGCTGGCGATGCTGGTGGCGAGCGACGACAGCAGCGTTGAAAGCGACAGGCTTGCCAATGCCCATCGGGTCGAGCGTGCGCTCACCGGGGCAACTTCGTCCCAGGTCTTTTCAGCGGTCGACGCCACGGTGAACTCCTCTGCCGGCAAGCCCCCAATCGGAGCTGTCGGACGCTATTCTCTCGCCTGATGTGGCGGAAGGCGCAGCGTTTGCATCTTATTCGTGCATGAAACGCCACATCACGGCTGAGCTGTGCTATGGTCCTTCTATGTCGTCACCCGATCTCAATCTGCTTGTCGCCCTCGATGTGCTGCTGAGCGAAGGCAGTGTGGCGCGTGCTGCCGCGCGGCTGCACCTCAGTCCCTCGGCGATGAGCCGGACACTGGCGCGGTTGCGGGAAGCGACAGGCGATCCGTTGCTGGTCCGGGCCGGCCGTGGCCTGGTTGCGACACCGCGCGCGCAGGAATTGCAGCAGCAGGCAGGCCGCGTCGTCCAGGAAGCTGAAGCGCTCCTGCGTCCTGCCAGGCTCCTCGATCTCTCAGCTCTCGACAGGGTCTTCACGCTGCGCGCCAATGAAAGCTTCGTCGAGGAGTTCGCGCCGCGTCTCGTCGCCCGTGTCGAAGCGGATGCGCCTGGCGTGCGGCTGCGTTTTGCGCCGAAATCCGACAAGAACGACATGTCGCTGCGCGACGCGGCGGTTGACCTCGAAATCGGCGTCGCCGGGGAAACCAGCCCCGAAATGCGTATTCAGGCGCTGTTTCGCGACCGCTTCATCGGTGCAGTGCGAACGGGCCATGAGCTGAGCGAGGGCGTTGTGACGCCGGAACGCTATGCGGCTGGCCGCCACATCAGCGTTTCGCGGCGCGGCCGCGAAAGGGGCCCGATCGACGAGGCCTTGAAGCGGCTGGGACTCGAGCGGACGATCGTGTGCATGGTTTCCAGCTTCTCGGCCACCCTCGCCATGGCGCGCGCCTCAGATCTGATCGCCAGCGTCCCCGAGCGGCACACGCAAGGCGCGCGCGCAGGCATGCACAGTTTCCCGTTGCCGGTCGCTGTTGCTGAGGTCACCATCTCGATGCTGTGGCATCCGCGGCTCGATGCCGATCCGGCACAACGCTGGCTGCGAGCCTTCGTCCGGGAGGTCTGCGCGTCGGTTCGCTGATCCAGAACGGGGGCGTTGATCTAGAATCTGGTCACTACGCCGATACCGATGCCTTCGAAGCCGCCCATCGCCATCAGCGCGGCCGGCGCCTCCTCGAGGCTGATCTTCTTGCCGACCAGCAGTTCGGGCTTGAGCTTGCCGGTGCGGATCATCTCCATCATCGCCTGGTAGCGGAACGCCTGCATGCCATGGCTGCCGCGGATCTCGAGCTCGAAGGCGATCACCTTGTCCATCGGTATCTGCGGCCTGGCGTGCTCGCCGAGCATCAGGCCGACCTGCACATGGCGGCCGCGTCGGCGCAGGTTCGCGATCGAGTTGAACGAGGTACTGGGATGGCCGAGCGCATCCATCGACATATGCGCGCCGCCATTGGTGATCTGCTTGACCGCCTTGACCACGTTCGGCGTTTTTGCCGCGTTGATCGTCGCCACCGCGCCGATCTTTTTGGCGAAGTCCAGCTTCTCGTCGGTCAGGTCGATTGCGACGACATTGGCGCCCATGGTGCTGGCGATCATGATCGCCGACAGGCCGACGCCGCCGCAGCCATGCACGGCCACCCATTCGCCGGGCGTCACCCGGCCCTGGTCGACGATGGCGCGGAACGAGGTGACGAACCGGCAGCCGAGGCTGGCGGCGGTGGCGAATTCCATCTCGTCCGGCAAGCGTACAAGATTGGTATCGGCATGGTCGATAGCGACGTATTCGGCGAACGACCCCCAGGCAGTGAAGCCGGGCTGGAACTGGTGCTCGCAGACCTGGTGGTTGCCCGAGGTGCATTCGAAGCAGCGGCCGCAGCCGACGGCGAACGGCACGGTGACGCGCTCACCGGTCTTCCAGCGGGTCACCTGCTTTCCTGCCGCCTGAACGACGCCGGCAAGCTCGTGGCCCGGCACATGCGGCAGGCGGATGCCGTCATCATGGCCCATCCAGCCATGCCAGTCGCTGCGGCAGAGGCCGGTCGCCTCGACCTTGATGACGACGCCCTCCGGCGACGGCGTCGGATCCGGCACGGTCTGGATCGTCGGCGCCTCGCCGAATTTTTCGAAGACGACGGCTTTCATCGGCAGTTCCTCATGACTTCATGCAATTTGCGGCCTATTCGGCATCGATCTGGTTCTCAGGTGCTGCCTTCTGGAACGCCGGCAGCGCCATGCAGGTGGCGTTTATGCGCAAGATGGTCGGATAGGGCGTCATGTCGACGCCGAAGCGGGCATTGCTGGTGACCTGTGCGACCAGGCAGATGTCGGCCAGCCCCGGCGTGTCGCCATGGCAAAAGGTCTTTGTCTCGGGCGCGGAATCCAGAATCTTTTCAAGCGGCTGGAAACCTTCGTTGACCCAGTGCCGCAACCAGTTGGCGACATCCTGGTCGCCGGCGCCGAACAGCGTACGCAGCGAGGTCAGCACGCGCAGATTGTTCACCGGATGGATGTCGCAGGCAATCATCTGCGCCAGCATCCTGACGCGGGCGCGGCCTGGCGCATCCTTCGGCAGCAGCGGCGGCTCGGGCCTGGTCTCATCGAGATATTCGATGATAGCCAGCGATTGCGTCAGCAGCGTGCCGTCGCCCAGGACCAGCGCCGGCACCAGCCCTTGCGGATTGACCGCGAGGTAGGCGGGCTCCCGATGCTCGCCATGGCGCAAATGATGCGGCACGTATTCGTAGGCGAGGTTCTTCATCTCCAGCGCGATCCGCACCCGGTAAGAGGTCGAGGAGCGGTAGTAATTGTGGAGGACGATGTCGCTCATCGGGTCACGGGCTCGGTCGGCCGATGGTCAGCTCGATTTCGCCGATGCCGTCGACGCCGCCGGTGATCTTTTCGCCCGGCCCGACCGCGCCGACGCCGGCCGGCGTGCCGGTGAAGATCAGGTCTCCGGGCCTGAGCTCGACGGCCTCGCTGCAGATCGAGACGATGTCGGCAACCGGCCAGATCAGCTCGGCGAGGTCGCCGTCCTGCCTGATCTTGCCGTCGACGGCGAGCCAGATGCGGCCCTTTTCGGGATGGCCGGATGTTTGCGCCGGGACCAGCGGGCCGCAGGGCGCGGAACGGTCGAAAGCCTTCGACCAGTCCCACGGCCGCGCCGCCTTCTTCGCCTCGTCCTGAAGGTCGCGGCGGGTCAGGTCGACACCGACGCCGTAGCCCCAGACATGGTCCAGCGCCCGCTCGCGCGGGATGCGAAAGCCGGCTTTGCCGATCGCGACGACCAGCTCGATTTCGTGGTGCAGGTTTCTGGTCAGCGGCGGGTAGGGGATCGTCGTGCCCGAGTCGACTACCGCATCGCCCGGCTTGGTGAAGAAGAAGGGCGGGTCGCGCTCGTCATTGCCGAGTTCGCGGGCATGGGCGGCGTAGTTACGGCCGACACAGAAAATGCGGCGCACCGCAAAACGCTCCGGCGAGCCGGCGACGGCCACCGACGGGGTTGCGGGAAGGGGTAGGACGAAGCCTGTCATGCACTGTCTCTGTTTCAGTGGATATGTCGCCGGCACATTCGACCGATTTGGCCGGTCGGGCAAGGCATTGCATCGCGCAAAGGCTAGGCCTGCCGCGTTGCGTCGCGGACATCGCCGGTACATTTTGCTTCTGCCGGCCAAGATGGCAATGTACTATTTGGCAATAAGCCGGCCATGGTCCCCAAGCTATTCCCCGGGCTATTCTAAACCAGACCGACTGAAACGAAGCTGATGACCCCAGTCAACGATCGCGCCAGGTTCCTGATCATCGACGACCATCCGCTGTTTCGCGAGGCGCTGCACAGCGCCGTGCAGATGGCCTATCCGGAGGTCGACACGGTGGAGGCGCGCTCGATCGCCGAGGCGCTGGAATTTCTGGCGGATGCCAAGCCGTTCGACCTGGCGCTGCTCGATCTCAGCATGCCCGACGTGCATGGCTTTGACGGGCTGCTGCAGCTCCGGACGCGGTATCCGCGCCTGCCGGTGGTCATCGTCTCCGGCTATGAGGAACCGAAGATCATTTCCGAGGCGCTGTCCTACGGCGCGGCTGGCTTCATCCCGAAATCGGCGCGCAAGAGCGACCTTGCCGCCGCCATCCGCTCGGTGATGGAAGGCGCAATCTATGTTCCCGAGACCTATGAAGGCCGGCCGCCTGACGCCGACAGCACCGACCGGGCCGAGATGGTGCAGCGCCTGGCCACGCTGACGCCGCAGCAGCTCAAGGTGCTGCAGATGCTGCGCCAGGGCCTGCTCAACAAGCAGATCGCCTACGAGCTGCAAGTCGGCGAGACCACGGTCAAGGCGCACGTCTCCGAAATCCTGCGCAAGCTCAACGTCTACAGCCGCACGCAAGCAGTCATCGAGGTCTCGAAGCTGGACAATGCGGAGTTGTTTCGCGATCCGGCGGGGTTTTAGAACTCACCCACCCGATGGGCACGACAGACAGACACACGTTATTAAGTGCACTGTCACCGTAATTCCGAGGTGTCGAAGCTGAAGATTACGGTGACAGTGCGCTATTTTTCTTTCTCCGCCTGCCTCGTTTGCCGATTTGCTCATACAAAAAGTGCACTGTCACCGTAATTCCCCAACGCGGCAATGCCCGACGGGCAACTATTATAGAACACATAGCCTTCGGAGGTGAGGAGGATCAGCGCACATCCGACGTTTCTTTCACCTCGGAACATCAAGCAGCCTTAGTCGCTCCTTTGCCTCATCGATTGCTTCCAAAAATGTTTTAAGGTCAATCGTAATTTCATCTACGCGATGAGAATTATAGAACCGGTCCCGCGCGTTTTCTGTCCATGAGAAAACAGACATCGATTTCTTCTATCGATCGCTCCTGGCTAAGGATCAGCCCGAATTGCCTGTTTTCGAACGCTATCTCAGCGATCAAGTTTTCGTAAGATTCGTCAGATCCAATTAAGATCCTAAATGGCCGTACATTTTCCATCTGGCTCTCCATCCCTACTGCAAACCGCGAGCTTAAAGGCATCACTCGCTGCTGGAATTACGGTGACAGTGCACCATTTCTTCTTGCCGCTCGCGGTCTTATGCCACGCCCCTCGGGGAGAGACATCAAGCCAGCAAATGCGCCAGCAGGGCGCGCAGTTGGGCCGGTTTCAGCGGCTTGCGCATCAGCTCGATGCCGGCGGCGCGGGCGGCTTTGGCGACCGTCTCCGAACCGTCGGCGGTGACTATCAGCGCCGGCACGGCGCGGCCGAGATAATCGCGGACCTCGGCGATGGTGGCGGTGCCGAGGTCGCCGCCGTCGAGATGCTGGTCGGCGATGACGATGTCCGGCACCCAGTCGGTATCGCCAAGCATGTCGAGCGCGTCACCGGTCGAGGTGGCGGGGCGCACCAGGCATTGCCAGCGCTCGAGCAGGGAGGTCATCGCCTGCAGCACCTCGATGTCGTTCTCGACCAGCAGCACCTTTGTGCCGAACAGACCGTAGCCGCGCGGCCGCTCCATGTCGGCGGTGCTGGCGATGGCATCGACGGTGGCGCCGATCCCGACCGGAACGTCGATATGGAAAATCGTGCCATGTCCGACCTTCGACGAAAACGTGACGGGATGGCCGAGTGCCGCGGCGATGCGGCGCACGATCGCCAGCCCCAGCCCCAGCCCGCCGCCGGCAAGCGCTGCATCGGCCGAGATGGTGCCGCGGTGGAATTCCTCGAACACGGCTTCGCGCTGGTCGTCGGGGATGCCGCAGCCGGTATCGGCGACGTCGATGCGGATCGTGTCGCCGCGATGCCTGGTGCCGACCAGCACGCCGCCCGAGCGGGTATAGCGCAGCGCATTGGAAAGGATGTTCTGCAGGATGCGGCGCAGCAAGGTGCGGTCCGAACGAACCAGCGCGTTGACCGGCCGGAACTTCAGCGTCAGCCCTTTCATCTCGGCGACCGGCTGGAAATCCGAACGCAGCGACGAAAACAGCGTCTCCAGGCTGACATCGGCGATGTCTGGCTGCACGACGCCGGCATCGAGCTTGGAAATGTCGAGCAAGGTGCGGAGCAGGTCCTCCATCGTCTCCAGCGACCGCTCGACCTGGCGGACCAGGTTTTTGCCTTCCTCGCTGGTCTGAACCTCGGCAAGCGCCGACACCGACAGATGCGCGGCGTTCAGCGGCTGCAGCACGTCGTGGCTGGCGGCCGCCAGGAACCTGGTCTTGGACAGGTTCGCCAGCTCGGCGTTTTCTTTGGCCGCGTTCAGGTCGATGTTCGACTGCTCCAGCCGGCGCAAGGTCGAATGCAGTTCCTCGGTGCGATTGCGCACCCGGTTCTCGAGCGAAATGGCGGTCTGGAACAGCGAAAAGGCATTGCCTTGCTGGTCCATGGAACGCTCGACGCGGCTGATCAGCGCCGCGTTGATCTTCTTTAGCCTTTCCAGGTCGTCGATGTCCCTGAGCGGCATCCCGGATTTCCTACTCCGCCGCTTCGGCCGCCTTGCGTTCACCGAAGGCGATGCCGGTGAAGGTCTGGTTCAGATGCATCGACCGGTACTGTTCGCCATAGGTGCTGAAGCCGATGACGTTGTTGACCTTGTAGAGTTCCGAAATCTCCCGAAAGACCTGGCGGTTGCGCGCGTCGAGCCTGCGCAGCACGCAGTCGAAACCGATGATCATGTCGATGCCGCCCAGCCTTTCGCCGACGTCGCTGAGCGCGGCGCGGGTCGCCTCCACCATGTCCTTGGGCTGGGCGACGGCAAGCACGACGCCATCGTCGATGGCGCAGAAGAACGACAGCGAGCCGTCCGCGTGCATCTTCTGGATCGAGCGGCAGTAAAATTCGCCGCCCACTTTCACCACCACCGGATGCGAGGCAAAACTCAGTGGCGTCAGCATCTGCGCGACCATGCCGACCGCCGCCGCATATTCCTCGGCGGCGTTCATGGCGTTGAATTCCCGCACGATGCGGCGATCGGGATCGGACGCCGTCACCACCAGCTTCTCGTCGGTGGGGACGAAATTGTCGGTCTTGAACACGTGGAAAGGAATTTCCGTGGTGATCAGCACGATGATGGCGCTGTCGGAGGTAACTTTGCCATTCGAGATCAGCCGCGTCGTCTCGAATTTCAAATCATCGCCGGCGGACCCGCCGATCAGTGGAATATCGTCGAGCCCCCAATGGATGGCGGAGGTCACCGCTTCTTCGGCATAGGACAGCCCGTCGATGAAGCAGAGCGCAAAAGTGGTATCGGCTCGCTCGTGCCCGATGCGCCCGCGTAACGAACGCCTCAGCGCCTCGACTTCGCCGGTGATCCCGTCCATGCCTGATGAGGACAGATTTTCGACCATGGTGCTGGCTGCCGAAAACGATGCGGAGGGAAGCAACATAGCCAGGATCTGGCCTCCCTCCAGGCCTTTGGGCGTAATCTCGCCGGCCGTCGAGCAGCCGGCATAGTCGAGCGCCGGTGCGTGGGTCTTCAGCGCTTCCGACAGGGCGACGGCCTCGATGAGGCTCTGCGAGAAAAACAGGAGGGCGAACCCGGCATCGATGGCCACGGCTTCCGCTGCCACCGCCCGGGCGAACGCATCCGCGTCGGATTCGTCGGTGGTGAGCACCGACAGGCCGCATGCATAGCGCGTCCGGGAACTGGCCAGCGGCTTCCTCCTACATTTCCTCCGACGCTCTTTTTGTGCGCGTCTGGCGCGCCGGCGTCGAAGTCATTGTTGTCTTGAAGCGGCGCTTTGGCAATGAGCCAACATGACGGATCTGAGGTTTCTGCTATTTTTGACGGCATCAACGTTCAGAAACTTCAGATCCAAAACCATACTGGAAGAGAGCGTGATCCATGGAAACACAGGTCAGGAAGTTGTTCGAAAGGTACGAGCAGCTTTTCCAGAAATCTCTCGCCGGCGATGCCGACATGGATGAAGTCGCATCGGTTTATGCCTCCGCCTTCATCGCAGCGTCGCCTGCCGGCGTCATGGTCGGGAAGAACGACGACCAGTTCAGGCAGTTTATGGAACAAGGCTATACTCATTATCGAGCGATCGGCACGAAGGAGATGCGAATACGGGATGTTCGCATCTCGCCGATAGACGAGCATCATTGTGTTACCCACGTCGCCTGGACGTCAACCTATACCCGCAAAGGCCGACCGGACGTCTCGATAGATTTCGATGTCCACTACCTGGTGCAGAAGCTGGACGAAGAGGCTAAAGTATTTGGGTGGGTGTCAGGCGACGAGCAGGAAGTTCTCAGAAAACACGGCATCGGCTGAAATCGGCCTGCCGCCCCAGCCGCTCATGGCCGGAAGGCGACATCGCACCGCGATCGAGTTTTCGCTTCGTTGCACCGTTACCCTGCCTGTGCGTGACCGAAAGTACAATAGGCGGATTTTCGACCGAACTGCATTCTCGCAATCTCGGCGTTCCGCGGCACTTTTTCTCCGTGCTTTATGCGGTATAAGAATAGCGGACAGACGGAGGGCTCGGGCACCACCGACGCCAGAACGACCAAGGTAATACCCAGGGAGGTTTCATGTCGGACATTTCGTTGACGGTCAACGGAAAGCGGGTCAGCGGCGTCGCCGAAGACCGTACGTTGCTGGTTCATTTCTTGCGGGAGACACTCGGCCTGACCGGCACCCATGTCGGCTGCGATACCTCGCAATGCGGCGCCTGTGTGGTCCATGTCGACGGCAAGGCGGTAAAATCCTGCACGCTGCTGGCGGTGCAAGCCTCCGGGTCGACCATCGTGACCATCGAAGGCCTGGCGGAAGGCGTCGAGCTGCATCCGGTGCAGGCGGCGTTCAAGGAGCATCACGGGCTGCAATGCGGCTTTTGCACGCCGGGCATGATCATGGCGGCGGTCGACATGATCAAGCGCCATCCCGAAGGCCTCGACGAGGCGACGGTGCGCGCCGAGCTCGAAGGCAACATCTGCCGCTGCACCGGCTACCACAACATCGTCAAGGCGATCCTGGCAGCTGCGGGCGGCGAGGTCAGGCAAGCGGCGTGAGAGAGAGAATGGTGAATAGTGACGTGGTGAATAGTTAGTCAGTACTCGGCAGTTGCAGGCCAAGACGAAGATCCGATCTCACCATTCACCATTCACCATTCACTATTCACATCACTTCGGAATTCGGGAGGAATTTCTGCGATGGGCATTGAAGGTATTGGCGCTCGCGTAGCGCGCAAGGAAGACAAGAGGTTCATCACCGGCGCCGGCCGTTACGTCGACGACATGGTGGTTCCCGGCATGAAGCACGCTTTCTTCGTGCGCAGCCCGCACGCGCATGCAGCGCTCGACAGCATCGACGTCAGCAAGGCGAAGGCGATGCCGGGCGTCATCGGCGTCCTGACCGGCAAGGAGCTCAAGGCCGACGGCATCGGCAATCTCATCTGCGGCTGGATGATCCATTCCACGGACGGCACGCCGATGAAGATGGGCGCGTGGTCGCCGCTGGCCGTCGACCGGGTCCGCTATGTCGGCGACGCGGTCGTCGTCGTGGTCGCCGAAACCAAGGGCCAGGCTCGCGATGCGGCCGAAGCGGTCGATATCACCTACAAGGAGCTTCCGGCGGTCGTCGAGGCTTCGCAGGCGCTCGAAAAAGGGGCGCCGCAGATCCACCCGGAAGCCGAGAGCAATCTGATCTTCGACTGGGAGCTCGGCGACGGCAAGGCCACCGACGCAGCGATCAATTCTGCCGCTCACGTCACCCGCATGAAGATCGTCAACAACCGGCTGGTCCCCAACGCGATGGAGCCGCGCGCGGCTCTTGGTCATTACGACAAGGCCGAGGACCATTACACCTGCTGGACGACGTCGCAGAACCCGCATCTTGCCCGGCTGGTGATGAGCGCCTTCTACAACATCGCGCCGGAAAACAAGCTGCGCGTCATTGCGCCTGACGTCGGCGGCGGCTTCGGCTCGAAAATCTACATCTACCCGGAAGAGATCGTCTGCCTGTGGGCATCAAAGAAAACCGGCGTGCCGGTCAAATGGGTGGCCGACCGCACCGAAAGCTTTCTCACCGACGCGCATGGCCGCGACCATGTCTCGACGGTGGAGATGGCCTTCGACCAGAACAACAGGATCACTGGGCTGAGGGTCGATACGATCGCCAATCTCGGCGCCTACATGTCGCTGTTCTCGTCCTGTGTGCCGACCATTCTCTACGCGACGCTGTTGTCGGGCCAGTACGATATTCCGGCGATCCATGCCAATGTGCGCGCGGTCTACACCAACACCGCGCCGGTCGATGCCTATCGCGGGGCAGGGCGCCCGGAAGCCACCTACGTGCTCGAACGCACGATGGAGACGGCCGCCCGCGAGCTGGGAGTGTCGCCGGCGGAACTTCGCCGAACCAATTTCATCACCTCGTTTCCGCATCAGACGCCCGTCATCATGAACTATGACGCCGGCGATTATGCCGCGTCGCTGGATGCGGCGATGAAGGCCGCCGACTATGCCGGCTTTGCCCGGCGCAAGGCGGCGGCCGCCGGCAAGGGCAAGCTGCGCGGCATCGGCATGAGCTGTTACATCGAGGCCTGCGGGCTTGCCCCATCAGCGGCGGTCGGTTCGCTTGGCGCCGGTGTCGGCCTGTGGGAATCGGCCGAGGTGCGCGTCAACGCCGTCGGCACCATCGAGGTGCTGACCGGCTCGCACAGCCATGGCCAGGGTCATGAGACAACCTTCGCGCAGCTGGTCAACCAACGCTTTGGCGTGCCGATCGACAGTGTCTCGATCGTGCATGGCGATACCGACAAGGTGCAGATGGGCATGGGCACCTATGGCTCGCGCTCCGGTGCCGTCGGCATGTCGGCCGTCGCCAAGGCGCTCGACAAGGTCGAGGCCAAGGCCAAGAAGATCGCCGCACACCTGCTCGAGGCCGACGAGGGCGACATCGTCATCGAAGACGGTGCGTTGAAGGTCACCGGCACCGACAAAAGCGTGCCCTGGTTCCAGATGGCGCTTGCCGCCTATACCGCCCACAATCTGCCGGGCGGCATGGAGCCTGGGCTGAAGGAGACGGCATTCTACGACCCGTCGAACTTCACCTTCCCGGCCGGCTGTTATATCTGCGAGGTCGAGATCGATCCGGAAACCGGCACCACCGAGATCGTCCAGTTCGTCGCCGCCGACGATTTCGGCAACATCATCAACCCGATGATCGTCGAGGGCCAGGTGCATGGCGGTATTGCCCAGGGCATCGGCCAGGCCCTGCTGGAAGGCGCCTACTACGACGCGAGCGGCCAGCTTCTGACGGCGAGCTACATGGACTACACCATGCCGCGCGCCGCCGACCTACCGTCATTCAAGGTCTCGACCTCGAACACGCCATGTCCGGGCAATCCGCTCGGCATCAAGGGCTGCGGCGAGGCCGGCGCCATCGGCTCGCCGCCGGCAGTGATCAACGCCATCACCGACGCCATCGGCATCACCGATCTCGCCATGCCGGCATCGCCGGCAACGGTCTGGGCGGCGATCCGGGCGGCGGCGAAACAGTGAAACAGGAGTGAATGGTGAATGGTGAATGGCGCGAGTTCGTCTTCCCATTCACTATTCACCATTCACCTTTTAGGGGAGAATCCCATGTATCCAGTCACCTACCACCGCGCCACCTCGGTCGCCGATGCGGTCCAACTGCTCAAGAGCGGCGATGCAAAGCCATTGTCGGGCGGCATGACGCTGATCCCCGCGATGAAGACGCGGCTTGCCGCACCTTCTGACCTCGTCGACCTGTCGCACATCAAGGAGCTGCAGGGAATCAAGGTGGCGGGCAGGACCATCACCATCGGCGCCGGCACGACGCATTACGACGTCGCCCGCGATAAGGGGCTGAAGCAAGCCTGTCCTGCCTTGGCCCACATGGCTTCGCTGATCGGCGATCCCGCCGTTCGCTACAAGGGCACGATCGGTGGCTCGATCGCCAACAACGACCCGGCTGCCGACTATCCGGCGGCTCTGCTGGCGCTGGGCGCGACCATCGTCACCAACCAGCGCGAGATTGCCGCCGAGGCGTTTTTCACCGGCCTATTCGAGACGGCGCTGGAGGAAGGCGAGATCATCACCGCTGTGACCTTCACCGCGCCGGCCAAGGCCGCCTATGAAAAGTTCCGCAATCCGGCATCGCGCTATGCGATCGTTGGCGTCTTCGTGGCTAACGGCGATGACGGCGTCCGCGTCGCCGTCACCGGCGCCGGCGATAGTGGCGTCTTCCGCTCGAAGGAGATCGAGGCGGCACTTGCCGGAAGCTTCGAGGCCTCCGCGCTGGCCGGCGTTAAAGTCGCGGCGGACAGTCTGATGAGCGACATGCATGCGTCGGCCGACTACCGCGCCAACCTGATCGTGGTCATGGCCAAAAGGGCGGTGGCTGCCGCCAACGCCTGAGACTACAGACCGTCGGTTTTGCGGAAGGGGCCTTGACGGCCCCTTTTTGTCATCCCGCATCTTGTTCGTGCAATGCTGCAAGGCGTGTCGTTATCTCGCACTTGCACAAAGTTCTGGTGCGCTGCAATATCGCTGGAGGAATGCGGCCTCCAGCCCGCCTTTCGCAGGTTCAACGAAGGGACCGGCATGACGGATATCTCCGCGACGCGCCTTATCGTGTTCAGGCCTGTCGCCGACGCAGCGTCAAGAGCGAGGCTTGCCTATCTCGACGGCTGGCGCGGCCTGTCGATCGCACTGGTGCTGATCGGCCATTTCTTTCCCGTTCCCGGCATCAATCTCGGCGTCCTGGGCGTTGAATTCTTCTTCGTGCTCAGCGGCCGGCTGATGGCTGAGATCCTGTTTGTCGAACACTATCCGCTGAAGAAATTCTTCAAACGCCGGTTCTCCCGCATCTACCCGGCACTGCTCATCTTCGTCGTCGCCGGGATGATCGCCTTGTCCGGCACATTCATCGCCTTCAAGTGGAAGGCGGCGCTGACGGCGCTGACGTTCAGCTACAACTACGCCGGAATTCTCGTCACCCGCGCCGGTGCGCTCGACCATATCTGGTCGCTCTGCGTCGAAGAGCATGCCTATATCATTCTGGCGCTGATCAGCGTCGTCATCCGGGGGCGGTCCCGCGTCATCATGCTGCTCGGCGCATTGTCGCTGCTGGCCATGGCGAACGGCGCCATCTCCTACTGGGTGTTCGGGATGGGCTACGAGGACACCTATTGGCGCACCGATGTGCACATCGCCTCGATCCTGCTGTCGGCGGTGATATGCCTGCTCAAGGCCGACGACAGGCTGCCGGGGCTGCTTAAGGGCCCGCATGTCGCCCTGGCGGCGGCTGTCGTGGCTTTGCTCCTTTTCATGGCTGCCGTATCCACCCCGATCCACTATCTGGTCGCGGTGCCGCTATTGGCGCTCGCCGTCAACTCGCTCGACTTCAGCAGCCGCTACCTGACCGGGTTTCTGTCTTCCCGGCCGATGAGGATGCTGGGGCTGTGGTCGTATTCGCTCTATCTTTGGCAGCAACCTTTTTACCAATTCGTCGACACACAAGGCAGTTCGCCGCTGCTGATGCTGGCTGCGGTGTTCGCTTGCGCGCTGTGCAGCTATTACATCGTCGAAAAGCCGGCCCGCTCCTGGCTGAACCGCAATTGGTAGGATGAACAGCGCCCGCCGTTCAGCCGGCGATCCGCCTTAGATAATAGCGCACCGCCTTCTTGCCGCCGTGGATTACCGCGTCGCCCACTTCCACAAAGCCGAGTGCTGCGTGGAAGGCGTCCGACGCCGGATTGGGTGGCTCGGCATTGACTTCGCAGGTGACGATCGCCTGGCCGGCGCGCATGGCGTGGTCGAACAGATCCTCGTACAGCCGGCGGGCATGGCCGCGGCCGCGCGCTTTGGCGCCGACCACGACGCGATCGACATAGACGAACCGCGGATAGCGCTCGCGAAACCACAGGAAGTTCGGGCTGTCGTAGCTCGCGTACTGGTCGAAGGTCATGATGAAGGCTTCGAGCGCACCGATACGGCGCGCGTAAAACGCTTCGCCGAGCAGGAAGGAAAGGCGCTCGCGTTCGAGCCACGACAATTCGGCAGCGTGCTCGTTGTTGAGCGCGAGGATTGCGGGCTCATCCTGCGGCAAAACCCGCTCGATCGGCAAACGCATTTCGATCATGTTTTTCTTCGATCTTCCAGGATCATGTCCGGGCAGCGGCGATGGTCGCCGCCACCAGCGCCTCGTCAGTCACGGTGTTGCGGTATTCGCGGTCGAGGTCGGTGCCACCCATGCCGACTTTCGGGTTGCGGTAGCGCATGGCGCTCGGCACGTCCTTGAGCGCGGCAAAGTGCATTTCGCTCACCCCGGTTCTCCTCTGCACCTCGGCGATATTCTCGGGGGCAAGCCCGCCGCAGCCGAGGATGATGATGCGATCGCCGGCCTGTCTGACAAGATCGGCGAGCAGGGCTGCGCCCTCGAGCGCCGTGTCGCGCTGGCCGCTGGTCAGCACGCGGCCGACCTTGCAGCGGATCAGCGCCTCCAGCGCCTCTGTCGGGTCGCGTGTCATGTCGAAGGCGCGGTGGCAGGTGACGTTCAATCGTCCCGCCGCCTGCACCAGTTCGCTCATGCGCTGCTCATCGATCGTGCCGTCGGCAGCGAGGCAGCCGATAACGACACCGGCCACGCCGAGCTCGCCGAGCGCACGGACATCGGCGAGCATCGAACGATATTCGGCTTCGCTATAGAGAAAATCGCCGCCGCGCGGCCGCACGATGACATGGAACGGGATCGTCGCCAGCTCAAGCGCCGTGCGCACGGTGCCGAAGCTCGGCGTGATGCCGCCTTCGATCAGGCTGGCACAGAGCTCGACGCGGTCGGCCCCTGCGGCTTGCGCGGCCAGCAGGCCGTCTATGCCTTCGACGCAGATCTCGATCAGCGGCAGGCGAGGGCGTTCGGTCTCGGTCATGAGGGATCCGTTGATGATTTCAGATGGCCAGCGGTAGCATCGGGCCTGTCGCGGTGAAAGCCGGAAGTGTTGGCTCAACGCGCGACAGGCGCCGCCCACTTTTCCAATTTTTGCCGCTTGACCACCCATAACTGTAAGGTTATACATAATTCATAGCTCGTGAGTTATTGATTTGTCATGGACAGCGCGGTCAACGCTGTTGAACAAACTGGCTTAAGGCAACCAACGGGTCCGATGTCATGACTGGATCAACCATGCTCAAAACCAAATCAATTGTCGTCGAGCGTCTCATGCCGCATGCGGCTGAAAAGATATGGCGTGCGCTGACCGCGCCTCATCTGGTCGCCGAATGGTTGATGGAGAACGACTTCGCGCCTGTGGAAGGCCACCGCTTCAGCTTCCGCGCGACGCCCGTGCCGGGCTGGTCCGGCGTCACCAACTGCACGGTGCTGAAGGTCGAGCCGCCGCGCCTGCTCGCCTACAGCTGGGGCGACGGCACGGAGTCGGACAGCGGGCTGAAGACGGTGGTGACATGGTCATTGACGCCGCAAGGTCCCGTGACCCGCGTGCGCATGGAGCACTCCGGCTTCCGCCCCGCGGACGAGCGCGGCTACATCGGAATGGGAAGCGGCTGGCCGCGCATTCTCGAGCGGCTTGAACGGGTGACCGCCGCGCAGGGCTGAAATCCCAGCGCTCCCCATGCCGCAATGCGGCGGCCGGCGAACTGACAGAACCAAGAAGTATCAAGACCCCGGATGCTCGGCACCTGGGCTTGCGAAGACACGTGTGAAGGAGACCATTATGCAAGCACGATTGAAAAACCCGGTGATGCTCATTCCCGGCGCCCTGCAGGCGCTGCTCGCTTTGGACAAGTCGACGGAAACGGCTGACCTGTCCTATGTGACGCGCAAGCTCGTCCATTTGCGCGCCAGTCAGATCAACGGATGCAGTGTCTGTATCGATATGCATGCGCGCGAATTGAAGAAGGCCGGTGAAAAGGATGAGCGCGTCTTCACCGTGTCCGCCTGGCGGGAAACACCTTATTTCACCAAGCCGAACGCGCTGCGCTGGCGCTGACCGAGGCGGCAACCCGGTTGGCCGACCGGCCGGACCCGGTGCCGGATGCGGTCTGGGATGAAGCCGCCCGGCACTACGACGAAAAGGCGCTTGCCGCCCTGGTCGTCCAGATTGCCCTGATCAACGCATTCAACCGGCTCAACGCAACTACCAGGCAGATGGTCGGCGCCTGGGGCTGAACGGGGCTCGGCTCGTGAAAATGTGCCGTGGCGTTTCTTGCAACGCCACATCATATCCGCAACTTGTGAGAATTCGCGCGCACGAAGTCGATGAAGGCCCGCAGCTTCGGTGGTATGAGGCGGCGGCTGGGATAATAGAGATGAAGCGGCTCGTAAGCTGGACAGAAAGACTCCAGCACCTTGACCAGCGCGCCTGAGGCGAGAAGCGGCGCGGCGAGGCCTTCGACCGCGAAGGCGAGGCCAAGCCCTTGCGCGGCGGCGGTAATGCACAGCGGAAGCGTGTTCACGACCAGACATGCGTCCGGCGTGAATGCGACTTCGCGTCCATCTACCGTGAACTCCCAGGGCGAAATCGCGCGGGTGCGGGTGAGGGCGAATGCGATGCAGCGATGAGCAGCGAGGTCGGCCGGCCGCTTCGGCGTGCCGTTGCGCGCCAGATAATCAGGGCTCGCCACCACGACCATCTGCAGGGGCCGGCCCAGACGCGCGCCGATCATATCTTTTTCGAGAAGCTCGCCGATGCGCAGGCCGGCGTCGAAGCCCTCGGCGGCAATGTCGACGAAGCTGTCGTCGAAGATCAGATTGAGCCGCACTTCGGGATAAGCATCCATGAACGGGCGCATCAGCGGCTCGATCAGCAGCGGAGCGGCGATCCACGGCAGGCTGAGCCGCAGTGTTCCGGCGGGACGATCGCGGCTCTCGCGCAGAGCCGCACCAGCCGCCCAGATGTCTTCGGCTGCCGGGCGCACACGGTCGAGGTATTGGGCACCTGCTTCGGTCAAGCCAACGCTGCGGGTCGTGCGGTTGAGAAGCCGCACTCCCAGACGCTCCTCGAGCCCCTTGACGGCCTCGCTCAACGAGGCCGGAGCGACGCCGAGCTCGGCGGCGGCGCGGGTGAAGCTTTTGGCCTCTGCAACCCTGACGAAGGCGACGATGCCGCTGAACTGGTCGAGGCGCATTGTAAGGACTTTCCAAATAGCCCTGTCGAACTCTACGGGTTTTTCCGCCGAACAAAAAGCCTCATGTTGGGCTCGACGAATGCGCCTCGCTGTTGCGATGGCTCGAATAGTCAAGGAGACAGGACCATGACCAGGCTCGCTTCGCTCGCCGCAGGCGCTCTCTTGGCGGTGTCTGCCGCCTCAGCGAATGGCGGCCCACAGGAAGACAGCAATATCCAACTCGTCAAGGACTACTACGCAGCCTACGCGACCGGGAACCCGGAGGCCGTGCGGCCCTTCCTCGCGCCCGACATCGTGTGGCGCATTCCCGGCCATCATCCGCTCGCCGGCGACAAGCGCGGGCCGGACGAGGTGGTCGCCTTCTTCCGTGGCCTGGCCGACGGCAAGTTCAAGGCCGAGCCGATCTTCTTCCAGGCGCAAGGCGACCTCGTCGTCGACATTCATCGCGGCTGGTCGAATGTCGGCTCAGGTCCCGAGATCGACCAGCTCTACGCGCTGATGTTTCGCATCAAGGACGGCAAGATCGCAGAGGCACAAAATTTTTTGACCGACATGTATCTGTCGGACGCCTTCTACTGGGCGCATTACCCGCTGAAGCCGTTGCCCGGCCGACTGGCCGGTGAGCGCTGAGAAGGTGGCTTTGCCGATTCGATTGCGCCCCGCTTCGCTCGAAACCAAGGGTGACTCCAATGCTCAAAACCCTGACACTTGCCTCAGCAATAACCGTAGCGCTCGCCGCACCCAATGCCGTCGCCGCACCGCGCGTCGAGCGCGTCACTTTCGCCTCGCACGGTGAGCAGATCGTCGGCGAGCTCTATCTGCCAGAGGATCTGGACGCGGCGAAACCTCGGCCCGCGTTGGTCGTGACCGGCGCCTGGATGACGGTGAAGGAACAAATGCCGGCCCGCTACGCCCGCGAGATGGCCGATCGTGGGTTCGTCGCCTTGACCTTCGATTTTCGCGGCTGGGGTGAAAGCGGCGGCGTGCGCCGCCAGTACGAGGACCCCAACGCCAAGATCGCCGACATCCAAGCGGCCGTCGCATATCTCGCGACCCGGCCCGAGACCGACAAGGACCGCATCGGCGGGCTCGGCATTTGCGCCAGCTCCGGCTATATGGTCACCGCCGCGGCCGAAAACGCCGCGATCAAGTCGGTCGCCCTCGTTGCGCCCTGGTTGCAGGATGCCGAAGTGGTCGAGCAGACCTATGGCGGCAGGGACGGCGTCGCCAGGCTTGAGGCCGCGGGCGACGCCGCCACGGCCGAGTATCGCCGCACCGGTAGACAGGCGTTCTTGCCCGCCGCGAGTCTGACCGACGAGCGCGCGATCATGTTCAAGGTGCCTTATTACACCCAGCCCGATCGCGGCATGATCCCGGCCTGGCGCAACGAGGCCGATCCGGCCTTCTGGCGCGGCTGGCTGACGTTCGACGCGATCCAGGCGGCTCCGCGCCTGCATCAGCCCTTTCTGATGGTGCATAGCGAGGCGGCTGCCATCCCGCAGGGTGCGCACAAATTCTACGCGCGGCTGACCAGTTCCAAGCAGGAGCTGTGGCTCGACAAGGTCACTCAGTTCGATTTCTACGATCGTGCCGCGCCGGTGAAGGCGGCGAGCGATGCCGTCGCCGCGCACTTCCGCGCGACGCTGGGCGGTGCAGGGGAGGCGGGACAATGAGCCTCGTCACCCGGCGGCATATCTTCGCCTCAGCAGCGTCCGCGACGATGATTTCCGCTGTTTCGGCGCCCGCCTTGAGCGCCTCGGGAGATGCGTTGACGGCCGAAGACAGGATCGCGATCGCCGAGGCAATTTCCGGGATCGGCCTCTATGCCGACCTGCGTGAATGGGGCCGGGTCAAATCCTATTTTGCGGCCCTCGTTACGACCGACTATACGAGCCTTTTCGGCGGCGAGGTGGCGATCAGCGACCGCGACGCGCTGATCGCCCAATGGCAAGGGCTGCTGCCGGGCTTCGACGCCACCCAGCATCTCATCACCAACATCACTGTCGACGGCGGGGATAACAATGCGGTTGCACGCAGCCATGTCCGCGCAACCCACTGGATCGGCGCCCGGTTCTGGACGGTGGGCGCCAGCTATCTCCACCGGCTGGTGCGGACGCCGGAAGGTTGGCGCGTCAATGCCATCTCCATCCGCGCCTTGTACGAGGAGGGGGATCGAGCCGTGCTGGCCGCCGCTGCCGACCGGGCGAATGCGAAGGCTAAGTGAGCATTCGGATTTGCATGCCCAGCCGCATGGCGAGGTCGCTCGGAGTACCATCAAGGCGAATATGATCGGAATGTCGGGGCAGGTTTGGCGCATGCGGCATTAGTGCCGCCAACCGCGGAGACAAGACATGACCCTTTCACTGCAGGAGGTTTCGGATCGGCTTGAGATCGAACAGCTGTTTGTTCGCTATTGCTACGCCGTGGACGATCGCGACTGGGAAGCCTATCGGAAAATATTCACGCCCGATGCCGTGCTTGACGACATTGTAACAGGTGGAATCAGGAGCGGTGTGGATGAGCATGTTGCTTACATGAAGGGCGCCCTCTCGAAGATATTGATCTCGCAGCACGCCATTTCGACAATCCTTCTTGATCTCCGAGGGGATGAGGCCAGCGCGCGCGTGCATTGTTCATGCCCGATGGTGGTCGACCTCGGCGCAGGCAAAAAGCAGGTCTTGTTCCAAGGGCTCTGGTATCGCGACCGCGTCGTGCGCACGCCCGAGGGCTGGCAGATCAGTGAACTCGTCGAGGAAGGCTATTGGAATCATAATTTGCCGGAGGGGTTCGCGTTCTGATGTCTGTGACGCGCTGTACTGGATCCCCCACGGACGCTGTGTTGAGAACTGACAATTACTGGCGCAACACCGTGTTTTTGGTGCCTTCTTCGACCTGATCGATGACCAGCAGCTTGACCGGATCGGCGCCGACATTGGTCGCTTGATGCCACTGCCCGATCATCTCCACGATGAAGTCGCCGGTCTGATAGGTAGTGCTCTTGCCGGTCTCGACATTGGTGACCTGAAGCGTGCCGGCCTCGACATAGGCATAGCGGGGAAATGGATGCTTGTGGACCGGCAAGGTCGCGCCCGGCGCGATCTCATAGGCCGAGACCAGGACCTGCACGTCCTTCTGCGGCAGCGTGATCGGCTGGCCGGACGCAGTCTCGGTGCGGGAGGCAAGCGGCGATACGACGACCGGCGTGCCGCTGCTGTCCAGCGCCTGGGCAGCCGTTGCCGACAGCACTGCCGCGAGCAACAGCGTCGATGCCAAGATTTTTCGCATGATTCCCCCCACCGAGCTGCGTCAGCATTGCGCAGCAAGCATTGGCGCGCAAGCTTGTCTGTTCAGGAGCGCCTAGCCTGCTCTTCTGAACATGCCCGGCGTCATGCCCCGCGCGGCCCGGAACGTACGGGAAAGATGGCTCTGGTCGGCGAAACCTGCCGCCATGGCGGCGTCGGCGAGGCCAAATCCCTGTTCGATCAGCGCGCTCGCCCGGCGCAATCTCCGGTCACGGATATAGGCCGCCGGCGTGAGGCCGATCGCCTTGTTGAAGTCCCGGATGACCTGGAACCGGGTCACGCCAGCCGCGCCGGCAAGCCGCTGAAGGTCGAGTTGCGAGCCAAGCTCGCCCTCCACGAGTTCCCGGTAGAGCGAGAACCTGCGTCGCGATCCGGAGTGTTCAATCTCTTCGGCCTGGCCGCTCGGGTCGCCATGACCAACAATGAGCCGCTTCAGTGCACCGAGCAGGGATGTTTCGGACGTCACTGCGTCACGGGATGTCGAGCCCTGATGTGCTGCCATCAACGCTGCGGCGAGAGCGCAGTCTTCGATGATCGCGCGTGAAAAAACCGGAGCGCCATCCCGGCCCAACTCGCGGGCGATCGCCGTCATCAGCGGCACCGAAGGATAAAAGGTCCGGTAACCCCAGCCTTCATCCGCACCGCGTTCGCCGTCATGCCACTCCTCGGGGTTGACGACGGCAATGGCGCCTGCCGGGGCGAGAACGCTTTGGCGTCCGATGCGAATACGCTCGCAGCCGGAGGTGATCAGGGCGATCACATAGGTCGGGTGCGTGTGCAAGTCGTAACGGTGCCGGGTGAAGCGCGCCTCGAACAGGCCAAGGTCGGGAAAGCACGGATGGCGCCAGTATTTCCCGGTCTCTGCCGCTTGCACGTCTTTCGTCTTAGCCATGGTCAATCCGGTTCAAGACGCCTCTCGTCCGGCTTTTTATGGTGGCAGGATCAAACCACGCCGTCCTTTGCCGGCATGGAAGGAGGCATCATGCATAATGACCCCATCGCCGCGCTGACACCAGAGGTCGTAGGCTGGCGGCACCATATTCATGCCAATCCCGAGCTCGGATTCAAGGAGTACGAAACGGCACGTTTCGTTGCAGAGAAACTGCGCTCGTTCGGCGTCGACGAAGTCCATGAGGGGATCGGCAGCACCGGGGTCGTCGGTGTCTTGCGCAGCGGTAGCGGCGCGCGCGCCATCGGCCTTCGCGCCGAGCTGGACGCACTTCCGGTGCTGGAGAAAACCGGCGTGCCCTATGCTTCGAGGAGAGAGGGCGTGATGCACGCCTGCGGCCATGATGGCCACACCGCCATGCTGCTCGGCGCCGCCAAGTTGCTCAGTGAGTCGCGCAACTTCGACGGCACCGTCACTTTCGTCTTTCAGCCGGCCGAGGAAAACGAGGGCGGCAGTATGCGCATGATCGAAGACGGCCTGTTCAAACGCTTCCCGGTCGAGGCGGTCTATGCGGTCCACAACTGGCCGGGCGTCAGGCTGGGGACGATCGCCGCCCGCGTCGGACCGCAGATGGCGGCCGTCGACAATTTCGAGCTGACTTTCGAGGGTTTTGGCGCCCACGTCGCCATGCCGCAGCTCGGCGATGATCCGATCCTGGCCGCGGGCGCCTTCGTGCAAGCCGTCCAGCGCATTGTCAGCCGTTCGGTCGACCCACAATCCGCGCTGGTCGTCAGTCTCACGCAGATCCATGGCGGCAATGTCGGCAACATCGTGCCGGGCAAGGTCTGGCTGCAAGGCACCTGCCGCTTCTTCGAGCCCGGACTTTCCGACCACTGCGAGACGCTGATCGGCGAGATCGCACAAGGCATCGCCGCCGCGCATTCGCTCAGGGCAAGGCTCGATTACCGGAAGGGCTACCCGTCGCTGATCAACACGGCGGACGCGACGGCCCGCACCATCGAGGCGGCGGCATCCGTCGTCGGCCGGGAGAATGTCTTGACCGCGTTCAGCCCGAGCCTTGGCTGCGAGGATTTCGCTTTCATGATCCGCGACGCCGGCGGCTGCTACGCGTGGATCGGCGCCGGCGAGGTCGCCCGGGGGAAGGCCTGCACGGCGACCGCTACGTCTTCAACGACGAGATCGTGCCGACGGTGATGCGCTACTACGTCAATCTGGTCGAGCAGACGCTTTCCGGGAAGGCGCCTGAGATGGGGTGAAGACCATTTGTCTGGAAGGCCGCCAATATTCCTAAGCCTCGGCGAGCCCATTCAACGCAGAGGACATATCCACCAGCTCAAGACCCGCTATCGCAGGGCAATAGCGGGCCTAGTCCTTCACAGCAGTTTTTCCGGCGTGATCGGCAACTCCCGGATTCGCTTGCCTGTAGCGTCGAAGACGGCATTGGCCACCGCTGCGGCAACGCCGGTGGCGCCGAGCTCGCCGATGCCCTTGCCGCCAATCGGGCTTGCATGCTCGTCCACCTCGTCGACGAAGTGGATTATGATATCGCCGGGAATGTCGGCGTTGACCGGAATGGCGACCCCGGAAAGGTTCTTCGACAGGAACCGTCCAAGCACTGGTTCGTGCCTGCTCTGCTCCATCGCCGCCATGCCCCATCCCCAGATGATGCCGCCCGTCATCTGGCTGCGTGCGGTGCGGGGATTGACGATACGGCCGGCGCTGTAGCTGCCGATCGCGCGACGAAGCCTGAGCAGGCCGAGCCCCGGATCGACGCCGACCTCCATGAAGATCGCGCCGAAAGTGCGCATCGCAAGGCCTTTGCCATACTGCGCCGGATCGAACGAGCCGGAGCCGATGATCTCGCCGATGTCGGTGTGACTCATCACGTCGGCGATCGTCTGACCGCCGGCAGCGCCCCTGCGGCGAATATGGCCGTTTTGCATCTCCACTTCGTCCGGCAGCAGATTGGCAAGACGGGCAAGCTGCGAACGTGCATCTTCGGCGGCGGCGAGCACTGCCGCGCCTACCCCCATCGTCGATGATGAGCCATAGGTCGGCCCCGCCTCCGGCAGCTGTGTATCGCCCATTTCCAAGTCCACCTTCTCCATCGGCAGGCCCAGCACGTCCGCCGCGATCTGCGGAAAGATGGTGAGTGTTCCGGTTCCTATGTCCTGGGTGCCGGTGCGGATGAGCACCGTGCCGTCCCTGCGCAACCTGACTTCGGCCGCAGGTGTCGGGTTGCGAAAACAGCCCATGCTGCAGGTCGCCATGCCATAGCCGATCAGCCAATCGCCATCGCGTTGCGGATTGCGCGGCCGCTCGCGCCAGCCGAACAGGCGGGCGCCTTCCTCATAAGCTTCGCGCAGCTTCTTTGACGACCAGGGCTGGCCCGTTGCCGGATCCGTATCCGCATGGTTGACCAGACGCAGGTCGAGCGGATCGATGCCGAGGCGGTGAGCGAGCTCGTCCATCGCGCTTTCGAGCGCCCAGGTGCCCGGACCCTCGACCGGCGCGCGCATCGGCGTCGGCATGGCGACGTTTGCGCGCTCCACGCGCTGGCTGACACGCATGGCCGGCGTGGCGTAGAGACCCTTCGAGGCTTCGGTGGCGAACTCGACGAAATCGTCGCTCACGGTGGTCAGGTTGACCACGTCCTGTTGCACGGCGGTCAGCTTGCCCGACCTGTCCGCTGCCAGCACGATCTTCTGTGCCATGCGCGGCTGGTAACCGAGGCAGGAATAGGCATCGGCACGGCTGAGCGCCAGCCTGACGGGCCGCTGCATAATACGCGCCGCGGCGGCGGCCAGCACCTGATGCGGCCAGATCCACCCCTTGCCGCCGAAGCCGCCGCCGGTATGGCGGGAAATCACGCGGACCTTCTCGGCCGGCATATTCATGCGGGCGGCAAGCACCTGGCGGACACCATAGACGTGCTGCGTGGCGTCGTGCAGCGTCAGCTCTCCGTCGTTCCACTCGGCGAGCGTTGCCGAGGGCTCCATGGCGTTGTGATGGCGCGACGGTTGCAGGTAGACGGCTTCAACCGTGGCGGCCGCTTTCGCAATCCCGCCGTCGACATCACCTTTCGAAAACGTCGGCTCCAGGAACAGAAAGCCGCTCTCCCTTGGCTCGACAGCAGCCTTGTCGATGGCGGTCCACTCCGGCCGTGTCGGCAACTCCGGCTCGGCGAACTGGTAGCGCAACGCGACGCGGCGGGCTCCGGCCTCCGCCGCCTCCAACGTCTCGCCCAGCACAATGGCAAGCGGCTGGCCCTCGTGACGTATCTCGTCGCTCTGCATGGGCATGAAGCTCTGCGCCGCCGGCGGTCCTTCGGCCTGTTGCATGTCCGTATCGGGTTCGGCCCTTGGCGATGCGAACTGGCCGAATTTGGGCATGTCCTCATGCGTGAGCACACGCACGACACCTTCCTCGGCGAGCGCGTCGTCGACAATGATCGACGTCACGCGGCCGACGGGAACGGGCGCGGTCACCAGCACTGCATAGAGCAGATCGGGGGCAAAATAGTCGGCCGCATAGCGGGCGCGGCCGGTAACCTTGACGCCGCCGTCGGGGCGGGCAACTGGCTGGCTGATCGTCATGACGGCATCCTCGCTGCTTTTTCGATCGCCCGCAAAGCGGCGGTCTTGGCCAGTTCGACCTTGTAGGCGTTCTGCGATAAGGGACGCGCTTCGGCGAAGGATTGCTCGATGGCGGCGCTCAGGGCCTCGCGATCGCCGATTTCGGCACCGGCGAGCCGCTCCTCGGCGGCGCTCAGGCGCCACGGCCGCAACGCGACGGAACCCAGCGCCAGGCCAGCCCGACGGATGGTTCGGCCGTCCATCTCCAGCACCGCGGCGGCGGAGACGATGGCATATTCGTAGGATTCGCGCTCGCGTACCTTTAGATAGGCCGATCGCGGCGCCGGTGCCGGCAGCTCGATTGCCGTGACCAGTTCGCCTTGCTGCAACACATTGTCTGCCTCGGGCCGCGAGTCGGGAAGCAGGTGGAATTCGGCTGCCGGAATGCGCCGGCCGCCGCTGCGGTGCGCGGTGACGATGACCGCATCAAGTGCTGCCAGCGCCACCGCCGGGTCGGATGGCTGGGTGGCGACGCAATCCTCGGTCCAGCCGAATATTGCGTGATTGTCGTTGATGCCATGCAGTGCCGAGCAGCCGGAGCCGAGCTCACGTTTGTTGCATGGCAGCTGCTCTTCGGCGCGGAAATAAGCGCAGCGTGTCTTCTGCAGCAGATTGCCGCCTATCGTTGCGAGGTTTCTCAGCTGCGGCGACGCCGCGTTGAGGATCGCCTGGCTCAATACGGGATAGTCGCGCATCACCAGCGCATGCTGCGCGACATCGTTGAGATGCGTCAGCGCGCCGATCTTCAAGCCGCTGCCGGGCAGTGCCTCGATCTGATCCAGCCCATCCAGGCGGGAGATGTCGATGATCCGCGTCGGCTCGGCAATTCCAAGGCGCAGCCAGTTGAGCAATTCGGTGCCGCCGGCGAGAAAGGCGCTGTCCGGCGCTGCACCGGCCGCGATCGTTTCGCCCAGGCTATCGGCGCGCGCATAGACGAATGGGGTCATTGGGCTGCCCTCCCAGCCGCTGCGCGCACCGCCTCGACGATCTGCGGATAGGCCGAGCAGCGGCACAAATTGCCGCTCATCCACTCGCGGATCTCCGCGTCGGAGCCGGTATGCCCTTCCTCGATCAGCGCCGCCGCCGACATCACCTGTCCGGGCGTGCAGAATCCGCACTGGAAACCATCATGATCGATGAACGCCTGCTGCACGGGATGAAGCGCATCGCCGTTTGCCAGGCCTTCGATCGTCGTGACCTCGCGTCCGTCGGCGGACACGGCAAATATCATGCAGGCATTCACACGCCGTCCGTCGAGATGCACGGTGCAGGCGCCGCACTCGCCGAAATTGCATCCCTTTTTCGTTCCGGTCAGATGAAGCCGCTCGCGCAACAGGTCGAGCAGCGTGACGCGGGGATCGAGATCGGAAAGGGTGTGGTCCTCTCCGTTCATCCGCAACCTCAGTAGGTGCCGATCGTGGAAGTTCATTGGGGGTACCTCGAGTGCACATGCCGTCCTAGCCACATGGACTCGTCCAGCAAGCAGCCGCCCACCTTCGAGGCGAAATAGGGCGGTGGATTTCGGGGGAAAGGCGCTGCCGGTCCCGGAAGGCAAAAAACGCGTGCGTTTGAGATCCGCAGCGGAAAGGCTCCGAATGCCGCGCCGCCGGAAATCGGGGCCGCCGCCTCCGTCGTCGGCCGAGAGAGCGTTTCGACCGAGTTCATGCCGAGCCTCGGCTGCGAGGATTTCGACTTCATGACCAGCGAGGCGGGCGGCTGGCGCCGGCGAGGTCGGCCCCGGCGAAGGCCTGCTGCGTAGCGCGCCAACGCCGCAAAAAGTGCACTGTCACCGCAATTCCTGGAGCGGCTTTTCAGCCGAAACGGTTCACGCGGAAGCTATTAAGCATGGGATGCGGGTTGCTGGAGGCGATCTCCCTCGCAAGCAACTCACCAGCGATGAGTCCGAGCGTGGCGCCGCTGTGGCTGAAGGCGACGTATACGCCGGTGACAGCCTCGACGGCGCCAAGCACAGGCTCGCCATCGCCGGGGATCGGCTTCGGGCCGACGGCATAGCCGTTGAGTTGGAGCCGGGGATTGCTGTCGAGCACGGCACTGGCTTCGTCGAGTAGCCTTAGGACGGTTTCATCACGAACGGTGTAGGAGCCGTCGGGATTGACGACGACTTCCTCTTCCGACCATGCCGAGTCCAAGACCAGTGCGCCGTCGGGCGTTGGACGCACGGCCACGCGCGGCGTGTTCAGCACCGCGCGGAGAGCGATCTTGATCGGTCTGGTCTTTACGAGCAATGAGATCGGCGTGGCGTCGGGCAGATGAACGCCAATTTCGGCGAGCATGGCAGGCGTGGCGGGCCCAACGGCAAGTAGCACCGCATCGGCGTCAATCAGCTGCCCCCCGGCAGTGACGACGCCACGCGCGCGACCACCTGTGGCATCGATCCGCACGCGCCCGGCGTCCTGAAGGAGCTTGCCGCCGCGGGAGCGGAATTCATTGAGCAGCAGATCGATCAGGGAGGGCAGGTCAACCCATCCTTCGCCAGGATTGAAGATGGCGCCCTGCGGGGTGATTGCATTGGCATTGACGCCGGGCGTCACTGCGCCGACTTCGGCGGGGCCGAGCAGAAGCGCGTCATAACCGATATCCTGCTCCAGCTGCCAGATCGACGCGATCTGGTTCGCCTCATCATCCGCGTCCCAGGTGAGGCCTCCGTCAAAGCGAAGCCACGACGCGGTTTCCGGCCTTGTGGCGGCCAGGGTCCGATAACGGTCGATACCCGCAAGCCTCAAGCGGTGATAGGCGGTGTCCGCGCGTCGCGCTGAGTTTAGCCAGGAAAGTGAACGGCCGGATGCACCGTTGGCCGGCGCGCCGTCGTTGACAATGGTTACATCAAAGCCAAGGCGAGCGAGGTGCAACGCGGAAGAGATGCCGAAGATGCCTGCGCCGACAACGACGACATGGCGCGGCTTTGGGGATGCAGTCATAGAGAAATCCTTCTGCGCAGAAGACGGGCTGGGAGTTGCTAGATCGCTGCAGAGCGCGGCGGAACTAGTAGTCCGTTAGCTTCTTCATGTAGCGCCGGCCCTCAAGCATCGGCCGGCCGCGCAGACCGGCCAGCTCGTAGGCAAAACGCCATAGAGTGTCGAAGAAGACCAAGGGTACGAGATAGGGTTTTATGTGATTGGACATACCGCTGAGGTCGAGTTCCGCTCCATCGAGCACCAGGGTGTTTTCCCGGCTGCCGTACTTGAAAAGGAAGTCGCGGGCGCGTTCCGTGAGGCGCCTCGTTTCGTCCAAGCCCAACATCACGACGAAGCCGGCATCCTTGTCCACCACCTCAAAGGGGCCATGGAAAAACTCGTTGGCGTGTATGGCCTGCGAGTCGTACCACTGCATCTCCATCAACACGCAGATGGCGTAGGAATAGGCCGCGCCATAGCTGGCACCGCTGGCAAGTGTGTAGATCGCCTTGCGCGGCGCGAAACGGGGTGCAAAGGCCCGAAACCGGTCGGCATAGATCCGGTGCGCACTATCGATGGCCGGGCGAAGATGGCTCAGGCTCATCAGCAGGTCGGCGGTTAGCTTGGCATTCTCCCGAGCATCGATCAGGCCAGCGAGCAACATGTAGAGCACGCCGTAATTGCTGTAGGCCGCATCGATTGCTTTGCCCGTCGTGTAGGATGCCTGGTAGGCCACCGGGTGGTCGACCGCCCGCGCGAGGGGCGATGTTTGGTCGAGTGTCATGGCGATTGTCGTTGCGCCTCGGTGTTTTGCATGATTGGCCGCCCGCACGGTCTCCGTGGTGGTTCCTGTCTGCGAGCAAAGGACAACGAGGGTGTCAGGCCCCAACCGCTTCGGATCTCGGCAGACGAACTCATCCGCGTTGTAGATGTCGCAGGGGAATGCGCCACTGTAGCGGTCGACGAAGTACTTGCCTGCCATCATGATTGAGAGCGAGCCGCCGCACGCCACGAGAAATAGGTGCGAAAAGTGCCTGCCCGCCGTAGCGGTCAGAGCGCGTTCTATGTCGGCGGGCACGGCGGAAATCATGAGCTTCCTCATCTCGTTGGCAAAGCTTGGGCCGGGGGCACAATTGACAGATAGTGGTGATTGTGCGAACGTTCTCACATTCTTTAAACTGAAAGTCATGCAATGGTCAAGATTGCCGCGATGGGCGATAACGTGGTCGATTGTTATCTTGCTCGCGGCGAGATGTTTCCCGGAGGAAATTGCCTCAATGTCTCGGTCTATGTGAGCCGCTTCGGCGGGCAGTCGGCCTATGTTGGAGCGATCGGCAAAGACCGGGCCGGGGACCTGATCTGCACTGCACTGGCGTCGGAACGCGTGGACGTCACCCGATTGCGTCGCCTCGAAGGGTCGACCGCCTACTGCCTCATAGGTCACCGAAACGCTGATCGGATTTTCCTGGACTTCGACCTCGGCGTCTCGATGTTCACGCCAACGCAAGAAGATCTGGATTTTCTCTCGGGCTTTCAGGCCGTCCACATCGGCCAATCCAGCGGGTTAGACCCGTGGGTTGCCGCGGTATCGAGTAAATCCCTGTTATCTTACGATTTTTCTACACGGCGGGAGCCGGGACACCGGCGCGAGATTGGGCGCTATTGCTATCTGGCCTCCGTCTCGGGCGACGGTCTCAACGACGATAAATTGGCTGCAATCGTATCCGAACTGCTTGCATGTGGTTCAAAATGGGTTCTGGTGACTCGAGGTCGAGCTGGCGCGGTGCTTCACAGCGACACCGTCTCCTACAGCACCCCGGCGCGGCTGGTCGAACCCGTCGACACCTTGGGCGCGGGCGACACCTTCATCGCCAGAACGCTATTCGGCCTGCTCAGGGAAGAGGCGCCTCAGGACATCCTCGGTCATGCCGCGGAGGCAGCGGCCGCTACCTGCCGGTACTACGGGGCGATTGGCCATGCGACAGCAATCGACATAGGGAAGATGACGCCGGAGATCCTCCGCGGAACTCGGCACGTGCAAACGGAAAAACCGTCTAGGCGCGAAATTCTCCGGAACAATTGACGCGAGAAATGGACAATGCTAAATGAAGTGATAACGTTCTCATTCATACTGAGCGCCGCCTAAGAGCGTTTTGATGGATGAGACGTCGAGTGGGATCGCAGGCCGGTTTGGCCAATCGTAAGAGGAGAAGACATGCAAACGAATTCGAGCAGGCGCCAACTGGTGAAATCCGGTCTGGCGCTGACTATCGCGCTGGTGACAGGACTTGGCACGTTGGCCTCGTCAACACAGGCAAAAGCGGCCGACAACCCCTACAACCTCATCGACCCGACGGTGATCAGCGTCGGAACCATGGGCGATGCGAAACCCTACGTCTTCACCGACGCCAACGGTAACTTCACGGGCTTCGACGCTGAACTCTTCCGCGACGTAGCGCGCCGGCTCGGGTTCAAGGAAGAGCAGGTCGTTTTCACCGGCCAGGAATTCTCGGCGCTGCTGCCATCCGTCGCCAACGGCCGCTTCGACGTCGCTGTCGCCGCCATTGGCACGACCGCGGAGCGCAAGAAGACCGTGGATTTTGGCGACGGCTATCTCGCCGGCTACCTGTCGATCATTTCGGCTGATCCGGCTCTGACGAGCAATGAGAGCACCGCCGGAAAGCGCATCGGCGTGATCCAGGGAACGCTGCAGGAAATCTATGCCGAGAAGAATCTGAAGGGCGACATCGTCAAATTCCCCGACAACAACACTGCGGTGGCGGCGCTGAACAACGGCACGATCGATGGCCATTTCACCGACTATGAGTCGGCCAAGCAGTATGTAGAACGCTATAAGAACCTGAAGATAACAATGAACGTGCCGTCCTTCGATGCGCCCGCCGGGTTTGTTGTCAAGAAAGGCAACGACGCCTTCCGCGAGGCGCTGAACAAGGCGCTGCGCGAGGCCATGGACGACGGCACCTGGAAGCGGCTGCACGAAAAATGGTTCCCTGGCACCCCGATGCCGAATCAATATCTGCCGAAGAAGTAAATTCGCGCGACTTCGTTATAATTTTTTCCGGCCGGGCCCGTGAGCAACGGTGCCCGGCCGAGTTATAGATGGACTTGATATGAGCTGGTTCGATACCTTCTCGCGCAGCTTCCTTGATTTCCAGGCGATGGCAGAAGTTCTGCCAAACATGGTCATGGTCGGCCTCAAGAACACCCTGATCCTGGCCCTTGCCTCGACGTTTTTCGGGACGCTGATCGGTATCGTCCTCGCCGTCATGGGGATTTCCGAAAACCGGCCGCTGAAACTCCTTGCCCGGGTCTACACCGATATCTTTCGCGGGCTTCCCGCCATTGTCACGATCCTGATTATTGGCCAAGGCTTCGCGCGGTTGGGCCGAGATCTGTTCGGTCCATCGCCTTATCCGCTGGGCATTCTGGCACTCAGCCTGATTGCCGGCGCCTACATCGGAGAGATTTTTCGCGCAGGCATTCAGAGCGTCGAGCGTGGTCAGATCGACGCCACCCGCACTCTCGGAATGACGTATGGCCAAGGCATGCGCCTGGTGGTGATCCCGCAAGGCATCCGCCGCGTCCTGCCTGCACTGGTCAACCAGTTCATCGGTAACGTCAAGGACTCCAGTCTGGTCTATTTCCTTGGCCTCCTCGCCTCCGAACGCGAACTGTTCCGCGTCGGCCAAGACCAGGCCGTGCTGACCGGCAACTTGTCACCGCTCTTGCTGGCCGGCGTGTTCTATCTCGTGATCACGGTGCCGCTGACCCACCTCGTCAATTACATCGACGCGCGCATGCGCGTCGGCAAACGTATCACCGCTGTGCAGAGCGGCCTCAAGGAAGTCGCCGAGCTTGCCGAAGCCGTCGTGCCGGGCGCAGCGAAGTTGCCCGCAGCGGCGCCCACGCGCTTCAAGGGCGGTGGCATCGAGGTCAAGAATATCGACATGGCCTACGGCGCCGTCCAGGTGCTCCATGACGTCAGTCTGAAAGTGGAGCCCGGGACTGTCACCTGCCTCATCGGGCCGTCCGGCTCGGGCAAGTCGACCTTGCTGCGTTGCCTCAACCGCCTCGTAGAGTGTCGAGCCGGTGACATTTTACTCGATGGCGAAAGCATCTACAAACAGACCCCTGACCAACTCCGGCGGCGCGTCGGCATGGTTTTCCAGCAGTTCAATCTGTTCCCCGACCGCAGCGCGCTCGCCAACATCACCCTGGCGCTGCGCAAAGTAAAACGCATGTCGCGCGAGGAGGCTGACGGCGCGGCCTTAGCAAGGCTGCATGAAGTCGGACTGCTGGAGCGCAAAGACCATCGGCCGGCTAATCTCTCGGGTGGGCAACAGCAGCGGGTAGCCATCGCGCGCGCCCTGGCCCTCGAACCCGAGGTTATGCTGTTCGACGAAGTCACCAGTGCGCTTGACCCTGAATTGGTCAAAGGTGTCCTGAACTTGATGGCCGATCTCGGTCGGGGCGGGATGACGATGGTGGTCGTTACGCACGAGATGAACTTCGCTCGCAAAGTCGCGAACCAAGTCGTATTCATGGACGAGGGGCGAATCGTCGAGGCAGGACGACCAGAGGACCTTTTCGACAATCCGCAGAGTCCACGTCTTCGGCGCTTTCTGTCAGAGGTGCTGTGATTGCAATGGTGTGCGCAACGGCGGGTGCTTCGGTGTTCGGCCTTGCGGGCGGGCTTAACTGCCGCTAGGTCGCCGTCACAACGCGCGCATGGGCGGCGGGGTTTTCCGAGTGACTCAAAGATCGTCGAAAAACGCTACTATCATAGAGGTCGCTCGCCGGGCCGGGGTGAGTTCCGCCACCGCGGGGCGTGTGCTTGGTGACTACGGCTACAGTAGCCCCGAGGTTCAGGAGAAGGTGCGCGCCGCAGCAGCTGCGCTGGGATATCGCCCCAATCGCCTGGCCAAAGGTCTGATCACCGGTAAGACGCAGACTATCGGAGTTGTAGTCGGCGACATCGAAAGCCCATTCTACGCGAGCGTGCTGCGCGGAATAGGGGATGTCGCGCGCCGTGGCGGCTTCGGGGTTATCGTTACGAATAGTGACGAAAATGCCGAACTCGAGCGAGAGGCCGTGCAGCTGCTGTTGGAAAAGCAGGTCGACGGGTTGATCGTCTCATCAACCTTCGTGGACCACCCGGATCATCTTCGTGAGGCAGTCGCGGCCCGCTGTCCCGTCGTGCAGTTCGATCGCATCGTGGCGGGCCTGGAAACCGATTCGGTCGTGGTCGACAACGTTTCTGTAACGCGTAGCAGCATCGCTGCCATGATCGCCGCCGGACACAGCCGCATCGGAATATTGGCGGAACTCGGGCCGGGCCTACGCGATGACGTTGGCTCCTTTGTAGCGAACGTTGATCTCTCCAGCTCGGATGTTCGCTACCATCATCCAAGCTGGCAACGGTTGTTGGGTTATCTCGAAGCCCATCGTGCCGCAGGCATCGAACCGGATCTGCGGTTGATCCGCCGCGTGGCGGTCTATTCTAGCGAGGCGGCCCGCAAGGAGGCGCTCGATCTGCTGACAATGCGCAACGCACCGTCCGCTCTGTTTACCGCCGATGGTGTGATGTCGACAGGCGTCCTGGAGGCGACTTCGGCACTGAAGCTGGCGATTCCAGGCGACGTTTCGCTGCTTTGCTTCGACGATCTCGACTGGATGCAGTTCGTGGCCCAAGGTATCACAGCCATCGCGCAGCCAGCGCATCTGATCGGGGCGGCGGCGGCGGAGCTTCTCTTGAAGAGGCTAGCGGAGGCCACGATACCTTTCGAGCACAGTGTCCTCGCGGCCCGCTTGGTGGAGCGTAATTCGATTGCGGTTCATCTCAACCGCGAGGCCGTCTGATCCGGCAGCGACGATGCTCCGGGCTGCGGTTGAAGCTGAAGCCGAAATTGCCTCTGAAAGCGACGTTGCCGCTTCCCCGGCCGAACACGACCCGGGCCTTTGTGGGGCGCTGACAATACAGAACCTGGCTCTGCGAGTCGCAGATCGACGCGACGTCGCGCCACCCGATGCGGTCGAGCAGCTCCGGTATTTCGGCGGTGGCGATCACCTGGCTGGCAACGACGTCGGACGGGGCTGCCACTGTCGGCTGTCGCAAACGAAGCGTCGCCACGTTCAAGCTCCCTGGGCGTCGATGATCGAGCTGGCATGGAACGGGTTAGAGCGGACATTGGCCGATGTCCGCTCTTCAGCAAAACAGCCATAGAAAGCTGCTTGGCCCACGAGTTGAACTGGCTAGGATTGTCGATGACGGCGGAGCCGTTTATCGAGCCCCCTGACAGGCCAGGTCCTGGCTGTCCAATTATCCCCCGGCAAGACGCGGCAGCAGGAAAATTTCAGCGCTTTTGGGCAATTCCTTCGACCAGGTGTCGCGATAGATCGTCCCGTCGATGGCGACGGCGATGCCGCGGTCAATCAAGGGCTCGAGGCCGGGATACTGTTCAGCCAGCTTCCTGAACAGCTCCCTTATGTCCTTGGCCTCGATCTCGACCTTGTTCTTGCCTCCGGCGGCCGCGCCAAGCGATCCCCAGAGCGTCACTTCGACCATCAGCCTCCCCGTTCCGCCTCGATCGCCGCCAGGATGCGCGGCGGCGACATCGGAATATGCGTCATCCGCACGCCCGCGGCGTTCGACACCGCATTGGCGATCGCCGCCAGCGGCGGCACGATCGAGGTCTCGCCGACGCCGCGCACCCCGTAAGGGTGGTTGGGGTTGGGGATCTCGAGGATCTGTGTGTCGATCATCGGCAGGTCCGAGCAGACCGGGATGCGGTAGTCGAGGAAGCCGGGGTTCTGAAGCCTCCCGTCCTTGCCGTAAATATACTCCTCGTTGAGCGCCCAGCCGATGCCTTGCGCGGCACCCCCCTGGTACTGCCCCTCGACGTAGGTCGGATGCACAGCCTTGCCGGCGTCCTGAACGACGGTGTAGCGCAGTACCCTGGTAGAGCCGGTCTCGGGATCCACCTCGATATCGCAAATATGGGTGGCGAAGGAGACGCCGGCGCCGTCGGCGACGAGCTCACTGTGGCCTGCGATCGGTCCGCCGGTCTTTCCCGACGCGCCCGCGATCTCCTTCAGCGACAGCTGCCCAAGATTGCCATGCTTCTCGCCTTTGGCAGTGGCGTGGCCCTTTTCCCAGACCACGTCGTCGACGGAAATGTCCCACATCTGCGCGGCGCGTTCCCGCAGGATCTTGGTCGCGTTGCGGGCGGCCGAAATCGTCGCCATGGAGGAGGAGAAGGTGCCTCGGCTGCCGTCCGTCATGTCGTTGTAGCCGAGGGTGGCGGTATCGGCGACCACCGTCTTGACCTGCTCATAGGCGATGCCGAGTTCCTCCGCCGCCACCAGCGACAGCGAGGCGCGCGAGCCGCCGACGTCCACGGTTCCGACGGCAAGTGAGACCGAGCCGTCCATGCCGATGTTGAGGTCCGTGCAGGTCTGGCCGCCGAAGTTGAACCAGAAGCCGCAAGCCATGCCGCGGCCCTGGTTCTTGCCGAGTGGCGCCTTCATGTGCGGATGGCTCTTCACCGCCTCGAGCGTCGGGCCGATGCCGATCGGCCCGTACACCGGGCCGTAGGAGGATCTGGTGCCTTCCTGGGCGGCGTTCCTGATCCGGAACTCGACCGCGTCCATGCCGATCTCCTTGGCCAGCTCGTCGATCGCGCTTTCCACCGCGAAGGCCGCCATCGGCGCCGACGGCGCACGATAGGCCGCAGTCTTCGGCCGGTTGACCAGCACTTCGAAGCCGACCGTCTTGACGTTCTCGAGATTGTAGCAGGCAAACGCGGTCATGGCGCCGATCTCGGCCCACATGCCGGCATAGGGGCCGCAGGAATAGCGCAAGGTCGCCTCGGCGGCGGTGATCGTGCCGTCCTTGCGGGCGCCGATCCTGACGTCGATCGAGGTGGCGCTGGTCGGCCCCGAGGCGCGGAACACCTCATCGCGCGTCATGACCAGCTTGACCGGCCGGCCGGCCTTGCGCGACAGCGCCAGCGCGACCGGCTCGGCCCAGACATGGGTCTTGCCGCCGAAGCCGCCGCCGATCTCCGACGAGGTGACGCGCAGCTTCGAGGCTTCCATGCCAAGCAGTTGCGCGCAGTGCTGGCGGTAGACGAAATGCCCCTGCGTGCAGACCCAGAGGTCGGCGGTGCCGTCGGAGCTGACATTGGCCACGCAGGCATGCGGCTCGATATAGCCCTGGTGCGTCTGCTCGGTCTTGAACGAGCGTTCGACGATGAAATCGGCATGACCGAAGCCCTCATGGACATCGCCATGGCCGTACTGCGTGCGCTTGGTGACGTTGGACGGCTTGACGGGCTTTTCCTCTAGGCCCTCGGTGAAGATGGTGTCGTTGAGCACGGGGGCCGTGTGCTTCATCGCCTCGTCGACATCAGTCACATGCGGCAGTACCTCGTAGTCGACCTCGATCAGCTTCAGCGCCTGCCTGGCGGTGCGGGCGTCGACCGCGGCCACCGCGGCCACCGCATGGCCGTCATAGAGCGCCTTGTTGCGCGCCATGCAATTGTCGAGGATGTCGTACATGGCGGCATCGCCATCGGTGAGGTCGGGCAGGTCGGCCGCGGTGATCACCGCCTTCACGCCGGGAAGCTTCTCGGCCTTCGAGGTATCGATCTTCCTGATCGTCGCGTGCGCGTGCGGGCTTCTCAGAACACGCCCGACCAGCTGGCCGGCCATGTTGAAGTCCGCGCCGTAGCGGGCGCGGCCAGTCACCTTGTCGACGCCGTCCGGACGAATGGGTCGCGTGCCGACGGATGCGAAGTTGCGAGCCGAATAACGCGGGTCGAAATTCATCGTCATGCTCCCTTCATCACGCTGGCGGCGTCCTGAACGGCACGCACGATCTTGTCATAGCCGGTGCAGCGGCAGAGGTTTCCGGCGAGGCCGAAGCGGATTTCCTCCTCGGTCGGATCAGGGTTCTTGGCCAAAAGGTCCTTCGCCGCGATCAGGAAGCCCGGCGTGCAGATGCCGCATTGCAGCGCTGCGTGCTCGAGGAACTTCTGCTGCAGCGGATGCAGTTTGTCGCCATGCGCCATGCCCTCGATGGTCTCGACGCGCCGGCCTTCAGCCTCCGCGCCAAGCACCAGGCACGAGCACACCAGCCGGTCGTCGAGGATGATGCTGCACGCTCCGCAGTCGCCGGTGCCGCAGCCTTCCTTGGCGCCCGTCAGCCCGAGGCGGTCGCGCAGCACATCGAGCAGCGTCTCGTCCGGTTGGCAAAGGTACTCGACGTTGTCGCCGTTGATTGTCGTTGAGACTGCTACACCAGCCATCACTTGCCTCCTGCCCGTGCATAGGCGGTCGTGGCGGCCCGCTTGGCCAGCACACCCGCAACCTTCCTTCTGAATTCGACGGTCCCGCGCTTGTCGTCGATGGGACGGCAGGACCCCGAGCAGACCTTGGCGAGCCGCTCCAGGGTGGCTTGGTCCAGTTTCGTGCCGATGAGGACCTGGGCGGCCTCTTCGACCAGAAGCACCGTCGGCGCCACGGCGCCCAGCGCCACGCGGGCCGATTTGACGACACCTCTCTCATCGAGCGTCAAATTCACGCCGGCGCTGACCACCGCGATATCCATCTCCGTACGTGGAATAAAACGCAGATACGCATCGCCCGAGCCCGGTGGGCGCTTGTCGAGCAGGATCGCCTCGATGATTTCGCCTTTGGCCAAGGACGTCTTGCCTGGCCCGGTCGGCACGCTCTCCACGGGAATCGTTCGCGTACCCGCGGGCCCGACAACCGATGCCTTGGCACCGGCCGCCACCAACGCTGGCACGCTGTCGGCAGCCGGCGAGGCGTTGCAGAGATTGCCGACGATGGTGCAGCGTCCCTGCACCTGTTTCGAGCCGATCAGCTTGGCTGCTTCGACGACGCCGGGCCATGCCTTCTTCAGGGCAGCGCTCTCTCCCAAGACGGCGCAGGGGACTGCAGCACCTATGCTGAAACCCTCAGCTGTTTCCCTGATCTCGCTGAGCCCGCCGATCGCCTTGATGTCGACGATCAGGTCGGGTTCGATGAAGCCGCCCTTCATCCTCACCAGCAGGTCGCTGCCTCCGGCGAGAATCGCGGCCGTGCCGGCCGACCCGGCCAACAGGCCGACTGCATCTTCTATTGAATGCGGACGCTCGTAGCGCATCGTGTCTCCCTGGTCATCACGATTCAACGACCCGTTATAAAGCGTCCCCTCAGAATGGCCATCCGGTTCTGCATTGCGGCATCGAACCAGGCGCAGCAAAAATCCAGTACCAAATAATAGCACACCCGACGGCCTGACGGGGGCGGTTCCGGTGCTGGAGCCGACCGGTTCAGAGACACAGGTCTTTACCAGGCTCGGCGAGGACGCAATTGACGCCATATCCTAGGACCGGCTCGCAGTCCGACCGGGTCAAGAGGTGAGGTTGCGGATCGATCCGCGCCGTGGCCACATCTTTGACAGGCAAAGTGGCGCACGCATATGCGGAGTGAAACCGCGGCTGACTTCCATAATGCCGCGGCACGTGTCGCTCCCGTGACACGTGGATGAGGGGAGCAATGTAACGACCGGCTCTCAGGCGCTTCAAGCTATATCCTTCAAAGTGTCCAGCGGCCCTTTCAGGGCAGACCTGGGTTGGATCAACTCTGGCGCAATCAGAAAAGTTTGCGGCGCCGTCGGCGGTTCATCGATCAGCTGGAACGCCTTGGCAATCATCGCCTCAACATTCTGCCGCACCATGAGTACAGGGAAGGGCAGGAAGGAGCCGAATGGGTCATAGTCGTAGCAACCGACGACAAGCTCACTAAACATCTCCGCCGGCCGGCCCGCCATGAAACGCAGCAGACCTTCCATATTGATCGACGAATTGATGAACAGAGCGCGCGGCAGCTTGCCATGGCGTTGGCAAAACGCCTCGAAGGCCCGCAATGTTATGTCGGGCGAATAGCCGGAGGACTGTACACCGTCATCAGGGTCGTCGCCCAACAGGGCCTTTTTTGTCGCGTGGAAGGCGGCGATGCGTTCGCGGCTGGCGTGGTCGTTGCGGCCGCCAAAAAGAAACAGCTCGTCCGGCCGCAGAGGGTCATCATTGCCGAAGTGGCGGATGATTGCCTCCGTCAACATCCGCGCGCCCTCATAGTTGTCGCTGATCACCGAATGCGCCTTTGCTCCCGGTAGGTCGATATTGATATGCCTTAGTCCCGCCGACTCGCAGACCTCGTGCACGCCGTCCGGATCGGTGGCGCCGACTATGAAGAGCTGGTCGATTGAATAGGAGATCAGCGTCTCCGCGGTCCGCCGTTCCTCTTCCGGATCGCGGCTGGCACTGACCACGACCGGGCATTGACCGCGGCTGCGCACATGTCCCTCAAATGTCTGCGCCATGGAGGAGAAGTAGCGATTGTCGTGGACGGGCAGCATCAGGCCGACCAGGCCCGATCGTGAGCGTCGCAAACCCCGCGCCTGGAGGTTGGTGGTGTATTGATGGCGTTCGGCGAGGCCGAGAATTGCTTGCGCTGTGCTTTCCTTGATGCGGCGCTTGCGCCAAGTGCCGTTCAGCACGGCACTCACGGTCGACGGCGAACTGCCCGACAGCACCGACAGGTCATAGATCGTCGCCTTCTTCTTGACCTGCTGATCCATTTGAGCTCCTCCGGAGCGTCTCTTTAGAGCAATATCGCGTTAGAGCAATATCCCGCTTGACGAGTGCGTCTTCCTGCATAATAGTTGGTGCACCATCGATTGTGCAACCACAAATCGGCGGATCGACTGTGTTCCCGTCGGGAACGTTATGGGAGGAGTACAAATGAAAAAGCTCATGATCGCGGCACTCGCCGCGACCTTTATGCTTGGCGGCTCATTCGCTGCGATGGCACAGCAGGCCGGTAAGGTCGGCGTCGTCGTTAAGATCGGCGGCATTCCCTGGTTCAACGCAATGGAGGCGGGCATCAAGGAGCGCGGCCAAAAGCTAGGGGTCGACGCATTCATGGTTGGCCCGACCAGTGCCGATCCGGCACTGCAAGTTCGCGCCATCGAGGATCTGATCGCAAAGGGCGTCAAGGTCATAGGCGTCGTGCCGAATGATGCGAAAGTGCTTGAACCTGTCCTGCAGAAGGCGAAGGACGCCGGCATCATCGTCATCACGCATGAATCGCCTGGCCAGAAGGGCGCCGACTGGGATTTCGAACTCGCGTCCGCGACCGGCTTCGGCGAGGCTCACGCCAAGCTCTTGGCGGACAAGATGGGCGGCAAGGGTGAGTATGCAGTCTTCGTCGGCTCGCTGACGGTGCCGCTGCACAATGCCTGGGCCGATGCAGCGATCGCGTATCTGAAGAAGAACCATCCGGACATGAAGCTTGTCGGCGATCGTTATGGGGTCGCCGAGGACGTGGACAAGAGCCGCAGCACTGCGCTTGACCTGATCTCCGCCAATCCCGGCTTGAAAGGCTTCCTTGCCTTCGGCAGCCAAGGCCCGATCGGCGCTGGCCGCGCAATCGAAGAGCGCCGGAAGGTGGGCGAGATATTCGTGCTCGGTCCATTCTCGCCAGGCCAGGGCCAGAAGCTCATCAAGAGCGACGCGATCTCCGGCGGCTTCATGTGGAATCCGAAGCAGGCGGGTGAGGTTTTCGTCACGTTGGCTGACCATCTCATGAAGGGCAACAAGATCAAGGATGGCGATACGATCGAAGGGCTAGGGACAGTCAAGCCGGACTTCGAAAACCATAACATCATCGTCGATCAGCTGGTCCCAATCAACAAGGATACTGTTGACGGTCTCGCGGCGATGGGCCTGTAAAGCCTGCCAAGGCTACGGCAGCCGGGCTGGCCTCGAGCCGGCCCGGCTGAAGATGTGTCAACGCGATTGGATCCAGGGTTTCAACTCGATGGCTGATCAGGCACTCGATGGCGCCGCGTCACGGCCGCTGCTGTCGCTCCGCAATGTCAACATGACGTTTGGCGGCGTGAAGGCCCTGAAGAATGTCAGCTTTGAGGTTCTGCCGGGCGAGGTGCATTGCCTCGCCGGCGAGAACGGCTCCGGCAAGAGCACGCTGATCAAGGTCGTTACAGGCGTGTACAAGCCCGAGGCTGGCGCCGAGATCGACTATAACGGCCAGAGCTACACCCATATGTCGCCGGTAACGGCGCAGGCCGGCGGAATTCAGGTCATCTGGCAGGACCTCGCCCTGTTTCCCGAGATGACCGTCGCCGAGAACATAGCCTTCCAGACTGTCATCGGCCGCTGGCCGCGGCTGGTGAACTATGCCGAAATGCGCCGTGTCGCGACCAACGCCTTGAAACGTCTTGGTGTTACCCTCGATGTCGATCTCGCGCTCCACCATTTTCCCATCGCACAGCGGCAGATCGTAGCTATCGCGCGCGCGCTCGTCGGCGAGGCGAAGCTCGTCTTCATGGACGAGCCGACGGCCTCGCTCACCCAATCTGAAACCGACTATCTGCTGGACATTGTGCGCAATCTGTCGGCGTCGGGCGTTGCCGTTGTGTTCGTCAGTCACCGCCTGGCGGAGGTTCTCGAAATCTCCAGCCGTGTGACCGTGCTGCGCGATGGCGCCCTGGTTGGCGTCTATCCGACCAAGGGTCTGACCCAATCGCGCATCACCGAGCTGATGACCGGCAAGACCTTCGACTATTCCGTCCTGCATCGCGATTTGAGCAGGAGCCCGGTTATGCTTGAGGTTAAGGGGCTGTCGCGGCCCGGCGAATTCGAGGATGTGTCATTGACGGTACGGCGCGGCGAGACGCTCGGCATCACCGGGTTGCTCGGGGCAGGGCGCACCGAGCTGGCGTTGACGTTGTTTGGCATGCGCAAGCCCAGATCGGGCTCTGTTGTCCTGGATGGCAAACCGGTTCGCTTCGGTTCCAACCGTGACGCGATCGCCGCCGGCGTCGCCTATCTTTCGGAAGACCGGCTGTCGCTCGGCCTCATTCAGCCCCAGGCAATCGCCGACAACATGGTCATCGCCTCGCTAGACAAGATCCTTTCGGCCGGTTTCATTTCGAGCGATCGCAAACGATCTCTGGTCAACGATTGGATAAGGGATCTCGGCGTCAAGATCGGAAAGCAGGAGGACGCGATCTCGACCCTGTCGGGGGGAAATCAGCAACGCATCGCCATTGCAAAATGGCTGGCGACCGATCCGAAACTGCTAATCCTCGACGGACCGACCGTCGGTGTTGATGTCGGCGCGCGCGCCGGCATTTTCGATATCGTTTCCAAGCTGGCGGACAGCGGCCTGGCCATTATCCTGATCTCGGACGAGGTGCCCGAAGTCTATTTCAACGCGGACCGTGTGCTGCACATGGCTCAGGGGCGCATTGTCGGCGAATATGTGCCGGGCGCTACGACCCTCAGGGCGATCGAAGAGGCGGTCTATGCGTAGGTTTGTCCGCTCCCACGCAACGGAACTGGCTTTGCTCGCCGTTATCGCGGTGATCTGCGTCTTCCTCTCGTTTGCGACGGACCGGTTCTTCACCCTCGGCAATGCATTTGACCTTCTGAACACCAGTTCGGTCAACATCATCTTCGCCGTCGGCCTGCTCGTCGTGCTGATTGCCGGCGGCATTGACATCTCGTTCGCGGTTGCTGCCTCCGTCGTCCAATATCTGACGGCGACCGTCCTTGGCTGGATCGGCGGCGGGAACTGGATTTTCGGCCTCATCATCGCTGGCGCATTGGGCGTCGCGTTGGGCTGCACTAACGCTTTCCTGATCCACAGGTTCAGGATCATCTCGATCGTCGCCACGATTTCGACCTTCAACATTTTCTTCGGCCTGCTGATGTTCTTCACAGGCGGCGTGTCGATCTACAATCTGCCGGACTGGCTCACCACCCGCGTGGTGCTGTTCGAGCGAGAGATGGCTGACGGCACCTGGGCGGAGATCACGCTACCTGTGCTTATTATGGCCGTATGCGTGTTCGCTACCTGGGCGTTGATCACGCGCACCACCACCGGTCGCCAACTCTACGCTTTTGGCGACAATCCGGAAGGCGCGCGCCGCTTCGGCATCAATATCGGTGCCATGCAATTTATCGCCTTCGGCTGGCTTGGCCTGATGGCGGGCATCGCCGGTCTCGTCCAAGCGCATTACGCGCAGGAAGTGGTGCCGAACGCCCTTTATGGGCGCGAACTCGACGTCCTGGCGGCCGTAGTCCTTGGCGGTGCGCGGCTTGGCGGCGGCAAAGGCAGCGTGCTCGGCTGCATCCTGGGCGTTCTGTTGGTCTCGATCACCCAGAACGGACTTAATTTGATGGGCGTGTCGCCTTTCGCATTCAAGATGATCGTCGGCATCATCATCCTTGCCGCCATCACCCTGTCGAACACCAGCATCGAACGCCTGCTGCCGTTCCTGAAAAGCCGGCGGGTGCCTTCATGACGGTTGTGATTGAACGCGCCCGCAAGTCGCTCGGCCCCGAACTGGCAGGTCCACTTGCCGCGTTCATGGTGGTCATGGTCGTGTTCGGCATCGCCGCGCCGAACTTCCTTTCCCGTGCTACCTTTGGATCCGTCGCCTTCCAGCTGCCGGAGCTCGGCCTCCTCACGCTCGCCATGCTGCTGCCGATCCTGACCGGCGGCCTGAACCTGGCCATCACCTTCACGGCCAACATGGCCGGGCTGACGTTAGCTTGGGTGCTGCAAAGCCAGGGAGGCGTCGACGCGAGCATCGGCGCTTTTGTCCTTGGCTCGGTCCTTGCCATCGCGGTCGGAGCACTAAGTGGGCTGATCATGGGGCTGGTTATCGCCTACACCAAGGCTCACCCGATCCTGGTCTCGCTGTCGATGATGATCTTCCTGCGCGGTCTCGGGGAATTCCTGACGCGCGGCGGCGACGTGTCCGGCTTTCCCGGCTTCCTGGCGCCGATCGGGTACGGTTCGATGTTTGGCATCCCGGTGCCGTTGCTCATTTTCATCGCTTGCGTGCTGATCTGGCACGTCCTGCTGACCCGCATGAAGCTGGGCTTCAACACCTACATGATCGGCTCCAACATCGAGGCCACGCGCTACTCCGGCATCAATACGCGCAGGGTGCAGGTTCTGGTCTACACATTGTCCGGCGCAATGTGCGCGGTCGCCGGCATCATCATGCTGGCGCGCTTCAATTCGGTGCGTGTCGGCCACGGCGAGTCTTACCTGCTGATCACCGTGCTGGCCTGCTTTCTTGGCGGGGTCAATCCGTTCGGCGGCTTCGGTCGGGTGATCCCTGTCTTCGTCGCGCTGGTGGTGCTCCAGCTTCTGTCCTCGGGACTCAATTTGATGGGCGCAAACCAGCACCTTGCGACGGCGGTCTGGGGCATTTTGCTGATCACGGTGATGATCCTGCGCTGGCTTGCCGGGCGCCTCAAATTCCTAAACACAAACAAAGGGTGAGTTAGATGCATGGTTTTGGGGTCCACACCTCGATGTGGACGATGAACTGGGACCGGGCCGGCGCGGAGAAGGCGATCGCGGCTTCCGTCAAATACGGCATGGATTTTGTCGAGATTGCGCTTCTGAACGCGCCGGCGGTCGATGCCGCGCATACACGCGCCTTGCTCGAACAGCACAATCTTCCTGCCGTTTGCTCCCTTGGCCTGCCGGAGCGGGCCTGGGCCTCGGTGCGGCCGGATGCCGCCATCGAACATCTCGAAGTGGCCATCGACAAGACTGCGGAGATGGGCGCGCTGGCGCTTTCCGGCGTGATTTTCGGCGGTATCGGCGAACGGACCGGCGTGCCACCCACCGAGAAGGAATACGACAACATCGCGCATGTGCTGACCGTCGCCGCCAAGCACGCCAAGAAGCGCGGCATAGAGCTCGGAATCGAGGCGGTGAACCGCTACGAGAACCATTTGATAAATACCGGCGCGCAGGCCGTCTGGATGCTCGAGAAAGTCGGCGCCGACAACATCTTTGTTCATCTCGACACCTACCACATGAACATCGAGGAGAAGGGGGCCGCCAATGGCATTCTGGCCGCCCGCGATCACCTGAAGTATATCCACTTGTCTGAGAGCGATCGCGGCACGCCAGGCACCGGCAACTGTCCCTGGGACGAGATCTACGCAACGCTCGCGGCGATAGGCTTCAAGGGCGGACTTGCCATGGAAAGCTTCATCAACATGCCGCCGGAAGTCTCCTACGGTCTCTCAGTCTGGCGGCCAGTCGCGAAGGACGAGGCCGAAGTGATGGGCAATGGCTTGCCGTTCCTGCGCAACAAGGCTCGCCAATACGGTCTGATCTGACACAATGGATGACGGGCAGAAGGCGGACGCCGCGAGGATCGCTGTCTTCGACATCGGCAAGACCAACATAAAGTTCTCCGCGATGACGTTCGACGGCATGCTCGCGGAGAGCCTCTCTGTCCGCAACGAGGTGCGGCCCGGTCCACCTTGGCGGCAGCACGATCTCAAGGGCATTAGCGACTGGCTGTTCGGCTCGCTCGCCACTTTGTGCCGACACCATCCGCTGGAAAAGGTGGTCGCCACCGGACACGGCTCCGCGGGGGTTCTGGTGAACGCAGATCCCGACGACACTTCCGCTCTGCCGATGATTGACTATGAGCAGGACCTGCCGCCTGCAATTCGCGATGGCTACGCGCCGCTTTCGGGCGATTTCTTCGATCGCGGCAGCACAATCATGCTGAAGGCGGCCCATCAGGCGCGCCAGCTGTACTGGATGCAGCAGGTTTATCCGGAGTGTGTCGCTCAGGCTCGTTGGTATCTGGGCTTGCCCCAATATTGGGCTTGGCGGCTGTCGGGCGTCCCATCGGCCGAAACGACGATCCTCTCGGCGCAATCACATCTATGGAACAATGTGCGCAAGGAGTGGACGCCCATTGTGGCGGGGCAGGGCTGGAGGCACCTCATGCCACCATTCCATCAGGCTTGGGAGACGTTGGGGCCAATCCGGCCGGATCTAGCGCGCCGGTACGGCATACCGGAAAAGCTGTCTGTCCTGACCGGCGGCCACGACAGCAGCCTGAATCTCTACCGCTATCAGGCGGCAGGCATGCGCGATGCCTGCGTGATCTCTACCGGAACCTGGATTGTCGGAATGTGCGCGGCGACACCTCTCGACCAGCTCGATGAAAATCGCGCAATGGTGCTGAACAGCGACGTGACAGGACGCCCGGTCGGCGGCGTTTTGACCATGGGCGGACGAGAGTTCAGTCATGTGGCAGGGCAGGGACAAGAAGGAAATGCGGCCGACGCCGCGCTGGTCGGTTTGTTGATTGAGCGGGGCACCTTTGCATTGCCGTCTTTCGGCGACGATGACGGCCTCTTTCCTGGCAGCGCTGGGCGCGGCCGGTTTGAAGGGCCACCTGCAGAAACCCCTGCGGAGCGCAAGGCGCTCGCGGTGCTGTATGCCGCGCTGCTGACGGCGGAATGTATCAAAGCGCTGAACGAAAACGGGCTGGTTGCCTTGGATGGTACCTTCCTGCGGGACCCGCTCTACGCCACGCTGGTTGCCGCGCTGCGGCCAAACGCCGAAACGGTCTACAACCTCGACTCCTATGGCACGGCCTCGGGTGCGGCGTTACTTGGCGAACACGAAGCTCGTCACACGCCGGCTCCGATCGCGCTCAGCCTGCCGGCCGCCTTTGCCGGCGATCGTGAGGCGCTCGCGGTCTATGCGCAGCGGTGGCGCGAATTGGCGAAGCGAAACAACTTCTACAGGGCAAGACCAGCAAAAGGAACGATCTATGACTGATGACAGCGCTGTGCGCCGCGAGATGGTGGATGTTTGCCGTCGGATGAATTCCAGCGGTATCAACCAGGGCAATGCCGGCAACCTGTCGGTGCGCTCCCGCGACGGTTTCCTGATCACGCCCTCATCGCTACCCTACGAAACGATGACGCCCGAAGACATCGTCGAGATGGGCTTTGACGGCACCTATGCCGGCCGACGGCCCTCCTCGGAGTGGCGCTTCCACCGTGACATTTTGAGGGAGCGACAGGAGATCAATGTGGTGCTGCATTGTCACTCACTCTATGCCACGACGCTGGCCTGCCATCATAAGACGATCCCGAGCTTCCACTACATGACAGGAGTGGCGGGCGGTACGACCATCCGCTGCGCGGGTTACGCAACCTTCGGCACGCAGGCCTTGTCCGACAATGCCTTGGTTGCACTCAAAGATCGCCTCGCCTGCCTGCTCGGCCAGCACGGGCAGATTTCGCTCGGCAAGACACTAGAAGCGGCGTTGTGGCTGGCGAACGAGGTCGAAACCCTGTCTCGCATGTATGTGCAGGCACTTACGCTTGGCGAGCCGCCGGTCCTTTCCAACGAGGAGATGGCGCGGGTGATCGAGCAAATGCGGAAGATGAGCTATGGCCAAGCGCCGGATGCAGAGGGGACGAACGATTTGGCGAGGCCGCGCGGCGCTGCGACCTAGCACTAGTTTGGCAGGCGGCGTGGCACCAAAGGCTCCTTTTCGACGAGCCGCTGTCGTACGACATACCTTGCCTAGACACAGGTTGTGAAAACGCGTGATAAGGTCGGCCTGCGCTAGACTCAAAGATGGCCCGGGGCACCAGAAGATGGCACACCGAATGTGCAACGCAATGCTTGGCTTCGCGGCGCTTGCTTTAGCCGCGTGCCAATCGGCTCCTGAAACGCCGCAACCCGCCACTCTCGAACCTGCGTTAGAACCTGATAGAATTCCTTCACAACCTGCCTTGGATCCTGCCGCTGTTCCTTCCGGCTCAGCAATCTTGGATCAATCCGTGACAGTCACTCCCCCTGGCAAGGGCGTTCCCACAAAGTATGCTGCTTTTTCGGGTCTATGGGCCGGACGATTGGACGGGATGTATGACGCCAAACTTGCTGTTCAGACGATTTCTTCCAATGGGAAGGTGACGGTCACCTATGCGTGGGGAAATCTGGGCGACAACTATCCGGGAGAGGCCGCCGGCGCTGGAAGAATTGTAGGGAGCACGTTGATGCTCGAGCGCCTACCGAATGGCGCGGACGTCAGTTTTGTCATGCGGCCCGACGGAGCCCTGGCCGGAACCGTTACGCTTGCCGGCCAGACCTACACGGGCGCGTTCCTCAAGCAATGATCAAAGACGCATCTGAAGGGCTATGCAGAGGGCCAGGCGACCGTTCCATATTGCGGTTGCCTGTTGTTACCGGAGTGGAGGGCCGTGCAAGGCCCAAACTGGTCGTCTACGACACTGGCGGACATCTTCTGGTTGGACAGCAGCAGGATGTTCGCATCGCAGTTCGCAGGGTTCCTATAGCTGGCGCCGGCCTCATCTCGTCATCCGACAGACCAAGACAGTGATACAACATCCGCTTGGGGCAGTACCGCCTCACAGATCGTTCGTTGCTGTCGCCGATCGAAGGAACAATCGCAGGGGGAGGGGCAGCGCATCACGCCGGCGCTCGCCTTCGTAGCCGCTTGTGAGCTAAAAGATTGATATGATCCCAGGACTAACCGTTTCGTAGCCTAGGCGCGGCTCCGATTTGTCTTTCGGGACTGCGCTGGAGACAGTTCCGGTTGAACGGCAATCCAACTCTGTTTCCCTCTTTTTCTTGACCGTGCCTGACAGGTCGGGGCAGGCTGACGTTACTTCTGTTCTGACCACCATCTTCTTCTCGTGCGCAACGGTGGCGGTGGATCCGGCAATCACAAGTGCCGCACAAATAATCGTCCATCTCATTGGATTTCCCCCTTAGAGCGCGCCGCAAAAAATGTGGTCGACTGTCTTCAGACAGCGGCGGAGTCAGTACTTGCGCTTGGCCGGTCGATGCGGCTTCCGGCTTGATACGATTGTAACTACATTAGCTACAGCGCAAGTAATCATTTCGGACTAAGGAACGGGCTCACGCGCCTACCACCTTGAAAGCCCTTCGATGGAAAGCGGCTGAGCTGCCGGCGAAAAGGGGGGCGTTTCAGCCTTTTGCGTCATGCTCCGCTAAGGGGGCCGACGGTGCCAAGACCTATAACGCCATAGAGGGCTCGGAAGGCCCATCGGCGCCGTCGATCTGCCGCGCTGAGGTCGAGCCGTGCATGAATGCGCCGAGGATGCTGCGCCGCATGCCGGCAATGCCGTGGCCGAGGAACCAGAGCCGGTAAAGAACGGAAGGCATGCCCATGGTCACCACGACAAGCGAGAGGAGCGGCCGCGAAGCAGCGTCTTGGTAAAATCCGCCACCCTTGTTCGGATAGGTCACCGCGGCCACGCCGACGACAAAATCGACGGTGATTGCCAATCTAACCCGCCGCGATCAGGACCGTGCTTTCTGGCGACCAGCTCAGCACGACGTCCTGACCTTCCGCCAGCCTGCCAGCGCCGGTGTTCTGCACAATCACCTTGAGCGTCTGGCCGGCACGCTCGACAAAGTAAGTGTTGCTATTTCCGGCGAAGATGCGTTTGGACACTTGCCCTCGCAGCACATTCGTATTGGCCGCATCCGGAGCCTCGGCATCAATGAAGATGCGGAGGCGTTCGGGCCGCACGGCGCAGCTTGCCTTGGCGCCAGCGGCAAGCTTGGCACCCGCGCCGGCGGCAATCGCTGTGCCGTCCGGCAGGCGGATGCCGTTGCCCGTGCTGTCGCCGCGAAGGATGTTGGCGTCGCCCAGGAAGGTGGCGGCAAACTCGCTCTTCGGCCGATCGTAGATCTCCTCGGGCGGGCCTTCCTGCACCAGCTTGCCATCGCGCAGAATGCCGATGCGGTCGCTCATCGTCAGCGCTTCTTCCTGGTCGTGGGTGACGAAGATGGTGGTGATGCCGATCTCGCGCTGGATGCGCTTGAGCTCGATCTGCATGTCGACGCGCAGCGCCTTGTCCAGCGCGCCGAGTGGCTCGTCAAGCAACAGCACGCGCGGCCGGATGACGATCGCGCGAGCGAGCGCAACCCGTTGGCGCTGGCCGCCGGACAGCTGGTGCGGCCGGCGGCCGCCGAGCCTGCCGAGTTGCACGAGGTCGAGTGCGCGCTGTACCTCGCTGGCAATCACCGCCTTGGGCTCGCCGCGCACCGCCAGGCCGAAGGCGACATTGCCGGCAACGCTCATATTGGGAAACAGCGCGTAGTTCTGGAACACCATGCCGATGCGCCGTTTTTCGACCGGCACCCGCTCGACGCTCTCACCACCTATGGTGATGCGGCCGGAATCGGGAAAGTCGAAGCCGGCGATTTGTCGCAGCAGCGTGGTCTTGCCGCTGCCTGACGGCCCGAGCAGGGCGTAGAAGCCGCCATCGGCGAAATCGATGGAGACATCGTCCAGCGCCTTATGGGCACCGAAAGCGCGCGACACGTTCGCTACTTGGACGCCGGCCATTACATCTCTCCGCCGAATTTGAAGAAGCGCGCCGTCAGCAGCATCAGTGCCATCGACACGACAATGATGATCGTCGAGACCGCATTGATCTCGGGTGTGAATCCCTTGCGGATCGCGGCGTAGATTTCGACCGGCAGCGTCGTCTGGCCGGGCGTCGACAGGAAGTAGGATACGACGAACTGGTCGAAGGACACGGCGAAGGCGAACAGCCCGCCGGCAATGACGCCCGGCATGATCCAGGGCAGCGTGACGCGGTTCGTCACCTGCCATTGATTGGCGCCGAGCGAGCGCGCCGCCTCTTCCAACTCGGGCGCGAAGGTCTGCAGTCGGGCCGACACGACGACAATGACGTAGGGCAGCGCAAGCGCGACGTGGCCGAGCAGGATGGCAAACAGGCCGCGCCCAATGCCGATGCCGAAGAAGAAGATCAACATCGCCGTGCCGGTTATCAGCCACGGAATGGCGATTGGCGGAAACAGCAGCGCCTGCAGGAATTTCTTGCCGCGAAACTCATAGCGGTAGAGCGCAAGTGACGCCGCCGAGCCAAGCACGACGCAGATGACGGTAGTGATAACTGCGATTTCGACGCTATTCCAAGTGGCTGAGATAAGCTGGTCGTTCTGCCACAGCGAGGCATACCATTCCGTCGTCCATTCGAATGGCAGCTGGTAGAAGGGCGAAACGTTGAAAGACATCAGCGCCATGATGATGATGGGCACATAGAGGAAGGCGAGCAATAGCCAGATGTAGAGGCGGCCGAGCCATTCGAGAACACGTGTCGTCGCCATCAGGTAGCCCTCCGCAGCACCGGCGAGGCAACCGCCAGGATGACCAGCACGACGGCCAACAGGATAAAGGAGAGCGCAGCACCCAGCGGCCAGTTGAACACGGCGACGAACTGGTCCTCGATGACAGTGCCGTAAAAGGTGCCGGTGCGGCCGCCGAGGACGCGCGGTTCCATGAACGAACCAACGACCGGGACGAAGATGAGCGCTGCGCCCGCCACCAGCCCCGGCATCGACAGCGGAATGATGACCCGATTCAGCACCTGCAGCCGCGAGGCGCCGAGCGAGCGCCCGGCCTCTATCAGCGAGTCATCGATGGCCTGCAGGGTTAGGTAGCAGGTCAGCACCATGTAAGGCACGTAGGAGTGCACCAGCCCGATGATGACGGCCGGATAGGAATACATCAGGTCGATGTTGATCTTGAACGGCAGCACGGCGTTGAGCGCGGTGTCGAGAATGCCTCCTTCACGCAGCACCATCGCCCAGGAGAAGATGCGCACCAGCCCGTTCGACCAGAACGGCAGGATGACGAGAAGGAAAATCGCCTCTCGGCTGCGGCCTTTCAGCACCTTGGCCAGCACATAAGCGGCGGGATAACCGATGACGATGCACCACAGCGTCACCTCGAGGCCGAGGCGCAGCGAGGCCACAAGCAATGTCAGATAAAGGCTTTGTGAAAAGAAGGCGGCATAGTTTTCGAGCGTGAACGCCCACGGCTTTCCCGACAGCGGCAGGTCGGTCATGAAGGAGAAGAAGACCATGGCTGAGAGCGGCAGGAAGATCGCAACCGTCAGCCAGAGATAGGCAGGCGCCAGCAGCGGCAAGGCCGATCTCAATCCGCTGCGCGACGCGGCTGCAACCTGTGCTGCCATGACATCCTCCTCCCAGGATAGGGAAGGATCAGCCGACATGGATGGTCGGCTGATCCCGGCTTCTGCTGTTACTTCACGTCGACCTTGAGCTGCTGCCAGAGCGACAGATAGGCTTCGCGCTGGGCGTCTGTGATCGGTGCCTGGAACTGAATGCGCTTGGCGACTGCCGGGTCACCCATCACCTTGCGGTTGAACGCATCCCCGGGAAGTGCTTCTACAGCCTTGGTGTTGGCGGATACCGGGGCTCCGACCTTGGTGACCCATTCGACATAGAACTTCGGGTCGATCATGTAGTTGATGAAGGCCTCGGCGCCGGCGACATTCTTGGAACCGACCGGAATGGAGAAGGCGTCGAGCCAGGCGACAGCGCCCTCCTGCGGGATCACGAGCGAGACCGGCAGCTTGAAATGGGTCTTGGCGCGGTCGGCCGAGCCGCTCCAATAGGTGCCGATGTCGATCTGGTTAGAGGCAGCCATCTGGTTCCAGTCGTTCTCCGAGCTCCAGAACGTCTTGATCTGCGGCATCAGCGAGGTGAGCTTCGCCTTGACCGCCTCCATATCCTTGATGTCGTTGATGTTCTGGCCGGTGGCAATGGCGCCGAACTGAACCGCCTCGACGGCATCATCACGGATGGTGACGCGGCCCTTGTGCGCGGGATCCCACATTTCGGCGATGCTCGTCGGCGGCTTGTCGAAGGATTTTTCGTTGATGGCGAGCGCCGTCAGCCCCCAGACCCACGGCACGCCATAGACCTTGCCGTCATGGACGAGCATCGGCGATCCGGCCTTGTCCTTGCTGATGTCGGCAAAGTTCGGCAGCTTGGACGTGTCGATCGGCTGGATCAGCTTTTCCGCCATCGCCTGGTCGTTGAAGGCGGCGTTGATCATGACAACGTCGTAAAGGCCGGGATTGGTCCTGAGCTTGGTCAGCATCTCCTGTTCGGAATTGAAGAAGTCGTTGACGACCTTGTTGCCGGTCGCCTTCTCGAAGGCTTCGATGGCCCACGGCTCGTCGGCGCCGTAGCCCTTCCAGTTGAGTACGTGCACCTCGTCGGCCTTGGCGGCAAATGCGAGTGCGGAGGTGAAGACGGCAGTCGCCGTCAGCAGGGCAGTCAAGTCGGGCATGCGCATGTTCGTTCCTCTCTGTGTTTGCCCGCTTCCCGGGCTTTGTCAGGCTGTCGGGCGTTTGGCCTCTTGCTTCCGGCCATGGAGGCCGATCGGCGGACCGCCGGCATGGCTCAGGAATGTCTGGATCTCGTGGTCGGTCGGCGCTGATGAACCACCGTGGCGGGTGACGGAAATGGCCGCCGCCGCATTGGCGTAGTGCGCTGCCTCAAAAGGCGGCGCGCCGCGCGCCAGCGCACTGACGAAAGCGCCGATATGGGTGTCGCCGGCGCCATTGGTGTCGATGGCGTCGACCTCGAAGCCGGCAATCGTTTGCGCCGAGCCATCGGCCAGCCGCATATGGCAGCCTTTCGCTCCGGCGCGAATGACGACGCCGATGGCCTTCGGGGAGTGGTCGCTAAGAAGCCGTGACGCGAGTGTCTCGACGCCGCCCGGACCGGCAAGCGCGGCCGCTTCCGTCGTGTTGCAGCTCAACCAGGTGGTGCGGGCGAGTATCCGCGACAGGATAGGGCGGGGAATGTCGACGACGACAGGTGTCGGGTCGAGGACAAGCGGTGTGTCGGCCGGAAGTGCCTCGATCCAGTCGACAAGCGCGTCTCGGCTTCCCGGATAGCTAAGCGTATAGCCGGAGGTGAACACCCAGTCGCCCGGTGCGACCGAGACGGGCGCCATCATGTCAAGGCCGAGCAAACTCTCCGCACCAGGCCATGAGACGAAGGTGCGCTCGGCATCGCTGCTGATCATGGCGACGCAATTGCCACTGTCCATGACGGGCGATGGCGGCGTCAGCGTCTCGATCCCCTCAGTGGCTAAGGCCATGCGCAGGAAGTCGCCATTGGGTCCGCTGCCGAGCTGGCCGCCGAACACCACCTTCATGCCGGTGCGGCTGGCCGCGACCATCATGTTGAAGCCGCCGCCGGCGACTTGCGTGTAGCTCGACGCCGTCTTCTCCGTGCCCGGCGCCGGCAAGGCGTCGATGCAATAGACATAGTCGACCACCGCGCTGCCGACATGGACGAGACGCCCGCTCATGCCGCCGCATCCTTGCCTGTACCGGTCTTGTCCGCACGGCGCCTGGATATACGGGCCGAAACAAGGTCGGCGGCGAGCGCGCCAACCGCCGCTATGTCGATGCCCTTGAGGTCTGCAATGCGGTTCTGAGGCAATCGGGAAAAGCCGGTGCAGGCGCCGGCCATGCCGGCCGCGATGGCGCCGATCGTGTCGGTGTCGCCACCGAGATTGGCGCTGATGACCGCCGCTTGCCAGGGATCACCGCCGGCGACTTCCAGCACCGCGAATGCAGCCGGAACGGACTCCTGACTGGCGACGCCGGTGCCGACCAGATCGGTGATCAGCCGGATCGCGTCCTTCGTCGCCTTGCCGCGCACGAGCTCCTGCGCCCACCCAATGCGCGCGGCAATGTCACCGCCGGTCACCCAATGGCCGAGCGTTGCTCCGCTCCTCGCCGCGGCGATGGCGCTGTCGGAAGCGGCGCGCCAGTCGCCGCCGGCGACGCCGCGGCTGACGGCCGCCGCAACGGCGGCTGCGGCCGCAATGGCAATCGACGTGTTGTGGGTCGCCCGGCAGGTCTCGGCAACTTTGGCGACCAGCGCGTCCAGCGGCTCCGGCGGCATCATGATGCCGACCGGCGCAATGCGCATGGCCGCACCATTTGTGTCGCCGCCGCGCCCCGCTTCCTCGGCCGGTACGCCATTGTTGATGGCGTCGATGGCGCGTTTGGTCGATGGTCCCAGCAGATCGTAGCTGCCGCGCGCCTTGACGTCGCGCTCCCAGTCGAGCAGCGCGTTGACCCACCGCGCATGATCGAAGCGGTTGCCGGATTCGACCAGGATACGGCCAAGCAGAAGCGCCTGTTCGGTGTCGTCGGTGATCGTTCCAGCGGGGAGCCCCTTCGACACGGGATGGTCGGCGAAAGGAGCAATGAAGCCCTCTACATGGCCGTAGAGTTCGGCAATCCGGGCCGGCGACAAAAGCTGCGTCGGCATGCCCAGCGCATCTCCCAGTGCCCCGCCGAGAAGCGCCCCCATGGCCCGATCGGTCATGTTCCCGGTTTCGTCCGGCATCACTCAGAACCTCATATGCAGCGCAAAATGCGCCGGGTTTAGCAGGCTGGTCACATATTCGATCGGCCGGTCATCGGCGGCGCGGGTCAACCGGCGACCCCGCAGGAACGGCGCGCCTTGCGGGCAGCCGAGGATTGCGGCGTCCTCGGCGTTGAGCATTTCGATGCCGACCCATTCCTCGCCGTGATCGGGAATGAGGCCGGCGCCGCGCAGCGTCTGGTGCAGCGAGCCTTCGCGCAGGCCGCGCAACGGCACGTCCTCCAGTTCGGGCGACAATGGCAGGCGGCTGCGCTCGATGGAGATCGCGTGGCCGTCGCTGGCATTGGTGCGCACCCGGTCGACAGCGATGAAAAACGGGTTTTCTATCCCAAGCAGTGCGGCAAGATCGGGGTCCTCGATCACCTCGAGCCGCAGCGTCCGCGTCTCGGCATTGGCGCCGGCGTTGGCGAGCGCCCGCGACCAACCGATGGAGTCATCAACCGGCTTGCCATCGAAGGTGACGAAAGAGCCGATGCCGACCTTGGTGGTGATCAGCCCGCGGCTGGACAGTTCCTCGAGGCCTTTGCGGACGGTGTTGCGGCTGACGGAGAAACGCTGGACGAGCTCGTTCTCGCTTTGCAGCCGGTCGCCGAAGCCGAGAACACCGGAGCGGATTTCATGTTCGAGAACGGTGGCGATCTGTTCGGGCTTGCCCGTGCCGGGAGACAGTTGAACCGAGCGCCGCTTCATATGGGTACCTGTTCAGTGAGCCTGTATAATCCTGTTCATATCACGGCAGGCTTGTCAACGAGTGCCGCATCGGCGCGCCGTTTGCTGATTTTTGCGCTACGCCGTGGCGCGACCCAGTCCGCCAAAATTGTTGAATACCGCCGAGAATCTCCGTCATTACGTTTCGACCGACTTCATGCCGAGCCTCGGCTGCGAGGATTTCGACTTCATGACCCGCGAGGCGGGCGGCTGGATTGGCGCCGGCGAGGTCGGCCCCGGCGAAGGCCTGCTGCGTAGCGTGCCAACGCCGCAAAAAGTGCACTGTCACCGTAATTCGCGGTCGGTGTCGTCAAGTGTTAGCTAATACAGATGAGCCCTCGTCATCCAATCGATGGATGAAGCCCATCATGGGCCGGTGCTACTTTGATGCATGGCGCGGCTTAACCATTGCGCCATCGAGCGCCGGTTGTTGAGGAGTCCCCCTCCTATGGGGCTAAATATGTGCAAGACGACTCTCATTGCTATCGCTATCCTCGCGATCAGCATCGGCTATGCCGAAGCCAAGGACCGTAAGGTCGAAACCGCGACACTCGGGACGTACGCCAATTCGAAGAACCTGCCGGTTTGCACCGCATCAAGCTCACTCTACGAAGTCCTCGGAGACAAGTGTTTTCTCGTCAAAGGTTCGATGATCTATGGCGACATCGCCGAGCTTTCCGAGCTAGGCATTTGGGCTGGTAGCGGAGGCTGGTAGCGGAGCTCCGGTGCTAGAATTACGGTGACAGTGCACTTTTTGCAATGTTGGCACGCTACACAGCCGGCTCAATCCGCCGCCTCGCCAGTTTTGCCGACAGCCAACGCCTCGGCATTCACGCGAACAGCGGCATACTTCAGCCAGCTTCTGTGCCGCCCGCTGCGGCGAGTTCCTCGAAATAGGCGCGAATGGACCGGGGCTCCCGACCAAGAATCGCGCGCAGTGCCACGGGGCTTCCCCAGATTGGCGAACGGCGGTTTTCCGGTGACGAACTTGATGGGCTTGGGCGGCCTGCAGTTGGGAGCATTACCCCGCCGCTATCCGACCAATGGTGGAGGGTTTTCCAGGGTGGGGCGGTCTTGCGACTGGCAACGTCGTCCGGCAAAATGAAAAGCGGAATGTCCGTTGTCGATTTCGGCTCGCGGCTCCCAGGGATCGATGAAACCGAGAACTTCGAGTTCGCGATTCCGCTACGCCTGAACACGCCTGAGGGAGGCAGAGGGGCGCAGGCGGTTGCCGAGCACGACTTTAACGGCCGTCGCTCACGTTCCGCACGCTGGGTGTAACATCGCGCCACGGCGTAAAATAGGCATTGGCTCACTTTACATGCTCGGCGATGAAGGCGTCGGCACGGGCCTGAGCGTCCTTCGTTGCCTTCTCGTCATAGGTCATATGGTGACCAAGGTATTCGACGTTGTACTGCTTCACCGTGAAGGCGTGCGTAGCGCCCGGATAGACTACCACTTCAAAGTTGGCCTTGCCCTTGACCGCTTGGCAGTTCGCCGCCGGAGTCCAGTCGTCCTTCTCGCCAATCAACACGAGGGTAGGGACCGACGGATCGACGTTGTCGTAGCAGTACGGAAAGTAAGCGATCAGCCCCGCAATCCTCGTGTCGTGCGCCCCCGGTGTCTTTGTGTCGGTGGCGAACAACGACGCTATCGCTCCGTACGAGTAGCCTTGCAGAAAGACCTTGCTGGGGTCGATGCCGGGCATTGCTTTAACGGCCTTCACCGCCGCCACAGCGTCATTGCCGCGGCGCGTCATATACTGAACGAAGCTGTCATTGTTCAGTTTCGGGCAGACTCCCTCCGTTTCGCCGCGCGGCGTGAACGGGTCAACGATCAGCGTGGCGATGCCCTTAGACAGCAGGCTATCGACAACGATCTTCTCCATCGGAAGCTCAGGAGGAAAACTCAGCCCCCCGCATTGCGGAATGTAGACTACTGCCGGAAACGGCCCCGCGCCTTCAGGCTTGAAGAGTGCGCCCGCGATGGCTTTGACGCTGGGGTCGTCCACGGGGATGGCGATCACGTCCTTGTACCCGCCCCCCATTTTGGGAGTTTGGGCGGCGGAAATGTCGGCGAAGATGGTTGCTCCTCCCGTGAAAGCGAACGCAGCAACTGAAGTTAACAGTCGACTATTCATGAAAGCCTCCTCACCTAAAGTTAGTGCTTCCTAAGTCGGTTTTGATCGGAATCGAGCAAAAGAGATTCCGGTAGAGGTGACGTCGCCCGCAGGATTGTGAGCTAGGGCGCCCGCATAACGCGAGAGTCTTGTGCTCCCCAGCCAGCGGTGGCTGATAGTACGCCTCGTCTGCATTCTTGGCGAGACGACCTTGTTACCAAATCGAACATCCGATGGTCTGTAATTGCTTCAGTCTAGGACCTTGGCAAATGGCTCGGGAGTGGCCGTACCTTCGCCAAGCTCCGCATTGCCATATCGTCGTGACAATAGGCAGAAACGTCGTGGGTCGAACTCATCGCCGAGCGCATAGCTCCGGCGCAGGAGCTGCCCCAGCCACGCGCCGGAGCTTGTCGACGATGGCGAAACCATCATGTGGAGCGACGACCCCAAGTCGCAGGAAGTGCTGGTGCGGCTATGACCGGGGCGACCATCAACAGAACGGCGTTGTCTGCATTCGTGCAGCAATGCCTAGACCCGTTGCCGGATGCTGTCCTTATCGACACACATCACAACCAACTCATGCGGAGGGCGCGCGGCGACAACTGGCGGAAAGCCCGTCTCGTCACTGACCTCGCCAAGGCGGAACGGGACTATTTTTTCGCCAAGAGCCTTCACGCGCAGTGGGTGCTGGAGGATGCAGGCGCTGCTGCCGAGTTCGGTCAGCGGGATCAGCACCGGGTTGAAAGATGGCGGCAGGCGATTGCCGAACAGATCCGCGTCCCTGCTCCAGATCGCCTTGCTGTCCAGTGGAAGCGAGAGGCGGCGAAGCATCGATTCCTTCGTATAGACGACACGGAGGTTGCCAAACTGATCGAGGCCGACGAAACGTTTCTCGCGGCGCATCCGATCACAAAGCAGCCAAAGCGCCGGAAGGCTGGATGATCGCCACGGAAAAGTTTTCCGCCGCGTTAGCCCGCTGCCTCACGGTGGCGGGCTTTTTAACCTTCCGTCGCGTAGTCTTCAGGCCGAAGCAACTTCGGTGACGAAAACCACAGGTCTTTGAAGGCCAGCATCGCAGGCGTCCACGGCTCCCACTTATCCAGAGCCCGGAGAATGAAAATACCCGCCTCTACCGCAGCCAGGTTCCGCGTCTCGCCGGCATTCGGTCGTTCGTGTTTTAGCCAATAGAGGGTCTCATTGAGGCGCGACACCCAGTCTTTTCGTTCCTCGACCGGCCTGTTGCTGAGAAGCAATTCCCAAAGTCCACTCGGCTTGCCAGGCGCCATGTCCTCCGCAGCGCCGGTCAAAGTGATCGCCACTGCGAACTGACCAGCATGGAAAGCCGCAATTGCCGCTTCGATCTGCTGAACAGCGGCCTCGTACTTCGTTACGCGATAGACGCGGTAGAACGGTCGTTTCTCTATGGTGGACATGGAGTTGTAGCCCAGGTTGTAGCCCTGATGGCCAATATGCAAATTCTGCAGAGGCAGCAAAAACTAGGTAAGTCTTTGAAAAGATTTGGCTCCCCGGGCCGGACAAATTTGATAAATCGAACCGGGGACGAAAGTGCCAGAAAAGCTTTTATTTTCAGCCGCTTGGGACGACCGCTTCCACAATGCATCTACCGCCTTGGTGTATCTGAAGGGGTAGCAGCGGTGTATCTCTCAGTCAAGCCTCCTCACGTGGTCAGCCATTCGGACAGCCATGGGCACCATTCTAAATTCTGCATGATCCCTTAAGCTAAATATGCAACCGTGTGCCGGGAGGGATGATGGGCGGCACTGCAAACTTCGGCTTTCTCAGTATTCATGACGCCAAGCTGGTGACGCTCGGCGGGCAGGCCGAACGCTATTTCCGCGACGACCCCTCCACCGCCATTATCAAGCTGCGCCAGTACGCCGAACTGATGGTCAAGCTGATCGCCGCCCGCCATGCCGCCTATCGCGACGAACGCGAGGGTTTCGAGGAGACGCTTCGCCGCCTGTCGTATGAACGCATCATCCCGAAGGAAGTCGCGGACCTCTTCCACGCCTTGCGCAAGACAGGCAACACGGCGGTCCATGAGGCGGAAGGCGACCATGCCAACGCGCTGACCGCGCTGAAGTTTGCACGCTCCCTGGGTGTTTGGTTCCACCGAACTTATGGCAGGCAGCCCAACTTCAATCCTGGGCCTTTCGTGCCTCCGCCAGAGCCTGTCGACGCCACCGCGCCGCTACGGGAAGAGATCGACGAACTGCGCCGTAAGGTCGCCGTGAGCGAGGACGCCATCGCTGTTGCTCGTCGTGAGACGGTAGAGCAAATCCACGTTCGTGAGACGCTGGAAGAGCGGTTCAAGCGCGAGGCCGAGGAACGGGTGACATGGGAGCAACTTGCTCAGGAGAGTGAAGCCGAGAAATCAGCGCTATCGGCGAAGCTCGCCAGCCTGCAGGCCGAGGCCGACGCAGCGCCGCGTGCTGACGTTCTGGAACTCGTTCAACGCGGCGAAGAAGCGGCAACCAAGCTAGATCTGGACGAGGCCGAAACCCGCACCCTGATCGACCAGCAGCTTCGGGATCGCGGCTGGGAAGCCAACACAAAGACGTTGCGCCATAGCGCAGGTGTCCGGCCTGCCAAGGGCCACAACGTTGCAATTGCCGAATGGCCTACGGCCAACGGTCCGGCCGACTATGCGCTCTTCGTCGGCACCATGTTGATTGGCGTGGTGGAGGCCAAGCGGCGGCGTAAGAACGTCTCGGCGGCCATCGATCAGGCGGAACGCTATTCACCGGGCATCAAGCCCTCGATGGACTTCGTGATGGCGGGCGGCCCATGGGGCGAGCATCACGTGCCATTTGTCTTTGCCGCCAATGGCCGGTCCTATTTAAAGCAGATCGAGACCGAGAGCGGCATCTGGTTTCGCGACACTCGTCGCAGCGCCAATCATCGCCGTGCGCTGGTGGACTGGCCGACGCCGGATGGGCTGGCAGGCCAGCTTGATGTCGATCAGGACGCCGCCACGGCTGCATTGAAAGCTCAACCCTTCGAGTTCGGCTTCCCACTGCGTCCCTATCAGGAGGCCGCCATCCGGGCCGTCGAGGCTGCGCTATCGGCGGAAGAGCGAGCGATGCTCGTTGCGATGGCAACTGGCACTGGCAAAACCAAGCTCGCCATTGCGCTGCTCTATCGCCTGCTGTCGGCCAAGCGGTTCCGCCGCATTTGTTTTGTTGTCGACCGCAGCGCCCTTGGCATCCAGACCGAAGGCGAGTTCTCCACCACCAAGGTCGTGTCGGGCAAGACGTTCTCCGAAATCTTCGGGTTGAAGGGGTTGGATGATGTTACGCCGGATTTAGAAACCAAGGTTCACATCTGCACCATTCAGGGGCTTGTCAAGCGGGTGCTGTTTGCTGCCGACACATCCGAGGCTCCGCCCGTCGATCAATATGACTTGATGGTCATCGACGAATGCCATCGCGGCTATCTGCTCGACCGGGAGATGTCGGATGCCGAACTGAGCTTCCGGGGTCAGGACGACTACATCTCCAAATACCGCCGTGTGCTGGAGTACTTCGACGCCGTGAAGATTGGCCTCACGGCCACGCCAGCGCTGCACACGACCGACATCTTCGGTGAACCGATCTTCCGGTACTCCTATCGCGAGGCCGTGATCGACGGATACCTGATCGACCATGAACCACCGACCCGCATTGAGACAGCCTTGGCGCGTGCCGGCATTGGGTTCGCTGAGGGTGAACAGGTTGAATACCTGGCGCCCGAAACCGGAGAGATCAACACTGCCGTCCTGCCCGATGAAATCCGGTTCGAGGTCGATCAGTTCAATAGGCAGGTGATCACCCCGGCGTTCAACCGCGTGGTGGCCGAGGAGCTGGCAAAACACATCGACCCCGCGCTGCCAGGCAAGACGCTGATCTTTGCCGCGACAGATGCTCATGCCGACCTCGTGGTCAACGCCGTCAAGAAGGCGTTCGCTGAGGCGTATGGCGAGATAGACGATGCAGCGGTGCGGAAGATCACCGGCAGCGTGGACAAGGTTCAGAACCTGATCCGCTCTTTCCGCAATGACGCCAATCCGCAAATCGTGGTCACGGTCGATCTGCTCACCACTGGCATTGACGTGCCGAAGATCACCAATCTCGTCTTCCTCCGTCGGGTCAACAGCCGCATTCTGTATGAGCAGATGATCGGGCGGGCGACACGCCAATGCCCGGAGATCGGCAAGGAGGTGTTCCGCATCTTCGATGCCGTTGACCTCTATCCGCACCTCCAGAACTTGACCGACATGAAGCCGGTCGTGGTCAACCCGTCGATCAGTTTCGAGCAGCTTGTGCGCGAGATGACCGAGGCCTCGGACAATCAGCACCGCGACACCATCCGCGAACAGCTTGCCGTCAAATTGCGTCGCCGTCTCAGGAAACTGCCCGAAGAAGCGCGCCAGCGGTTTGAGGCGGTCGCGGGCGAGACGCCTGAGGCGATGCTGCAGCGTCTACTTGCCGGGGATGCCTCCGAACTTGCGGCATGGCTGAAGGAGCGCTCCGCCATTGGTCCGATCCTCGATTGGCAGGCGGACGGCGACAGCCCGCGCTTTGTGCCGATCTCGTATCACTCCGATGAGGTCGTTGCAGTGACCCGAGGGTACGGCGAGTCGGAGAGGCCGGAAGACTTCCTCGACGGCTTCTCCGCTTTTGTGCGCGACAACATTAACGCCATCGCTGCTCTGAAGTTGGTCGTGACGCGCCCCCGCGATCTCACTCGCGCCGATCTGAAGGACCTTCGCCTCGCACTCGACCGGAAGGGCTACTCCGAAGCCAATCTGCGCCGTGCATGGTCGGATGCGCGGAACGAGGAAATCGCCGCCTCAATCATCGGTTTCGTGCGCCAAGCCGCCATAGGCGACCCGCTCACGCCCTACGGAGATCGTGTGCGAACTGCTATGCGCCGCATCATGGCGAGCCGGCAATGGACCGAACCGCAGAGGCGCTGGTTGAAACGGATCGGAGAACAGATCGAAAAAGAAGTCGTGGTTGACCGGGAGGCCATCGACAAGGAGCCGTTCATCGCCGATGGAGGGTTCAATCGGCTCAACAAGGTGTTCGGCGGGGAGCTTGAGAGCATCCTTGCAGGGATCAATGAAGAAATGTGGAAGAGGGTCGCCTGATGAACCGTTTCGATGGGTCCATTGAGGAACTGAAGACGATTGTGGATCAAACTGGCGTCCGGGGCGCGTGGACCACGCATGACAACGCCCATCACAAGTTCACGGCCGTGACCGGCGCTGTCTTGAACTGGTGGGATACAAGAAAGAAAACTGTGAGCTTGCAAGGACCGGATGGGCCGAAACAAGCCTTAGAGGCAGCCGTGAATGCGGCCTGTGCGGGAAACGCATTGGCGATCAGGGTTCCGATGAAGGTTGCCGAGCCTGACCCAAATGGTACACGCATCTTTGTCGTACACGGGCACGATGATGCATCTCGCGAGCAACTGGAACGGATATTGTTGCTTCTAGGCTTGGAGCCCTTTGTTCTGCAAAACACTTCTGGTGGCGGCATGACGATCATCGAAGCCTTGGAAAGGCAGATTGGGAAAGAACCTGAGGCAAAATTTGGCATCGTTCTGATGACTCCTGACGACATGGGCTACGCCTCTCGCGATGGTGCAGACAAAATCCAGCCGAGGACGCGACAGAATGTCGTGATGGAAATGGGGATGCTCTTATCGTCGCTCACACGGGACAAGGTGGTAATTCTGGTCAAGGGCCATGTGGAGCAACCCTCGGATGCACATGGCATAATTTACCTTCATTTCAACAACCACGTGAAGGAAGTCGTGCCCCGCCTCACTGAGCGATTGCGAGCTGCGGGGTTTGACATCGACGCCGGACAGATCACCAAGGCGGCATCCTGATGACGACCACCACCGATATTGTCGCCAAGCTCTGGGGCCTCTGCAACGTCCTGCGGGATGACGGCGTTACCTACAACGAGTATGTCACCGAACTGACTTACTTGCTTTTCCTGAAGATGCTGGAGGAGACGAAGCGAGAGAACCGCCTGCCGGACGACTATCGCTGGGGAGCGCTCGCCAGGCGCCAGGGGATGGAGCAGCTCGACTACTACAAGTCGTTGCTTCTCGACCTCGGCAAGGCCAAGGATACGCTCGTCAGTGCCATCTTCACCGACGCGCAGACCCGCCTTCGCAAGCCGACCAACCTGAAGGCGCTGACCTCTAATATCGACCAGCTTGACTGGTTCTCGGCCCGCGAGGAGGGGCTGGGCAACCTTTACGAGGGTCTCCTGGAGAAGAACGCCTCCGACAAGAAATCCGGTGCGGGACAATACTTTACGCCCCGCCCGCTGATCGATTGCATTGTGCGCCTGATGCAGCCGCAGCCCGGCGAGATGGTGCAGGACCCCGCCGCCGGAACGGCTGGGTTCCTCGTTGCCGCTGACCGCTACATCAAGGATCACACCGACGATCTCTACAATTTGCCGGAGGCGCAGGTCTTCTTCCAGCGCCATAATGCCTTCGTCGGGGCCGAACTCGTGCCTGACACCCACCGACTGTGTATGATGAACCTGCTGCTGCACGGCGTCGAGGGCGGCGTAGACAATATCGATACGCTATCGCCGGACGGCGAGGCGCTGCCCAAGGCGAATCTGGTCTTGACCAACCCGCCATTTGGCACCAAGAGGGGTGGCGGTCGCCCGACCCGGTCCGACTTCTCCGTGACGGCCGACACCTCGAACAAGCAGCTTGCCTTTGTCGAACATATCGTGCGTGCCCTGAAACCTGGCGGCCGCGCGGCCGTAGTAGTGCCTGACAATGTCCTGTTCGAGGACAATACAGGCCGTCGCCTGCGCACATGGCTGATGGACCTCTGCAACCTGCACACCATCCTGCGCCTGCCAACCGGCATCTTCTATGCCCAGGGTGTCAAGACCAACGTGCTGTTCTTCCAGCGCGGGAAGACCGACAAGGCGAACACAAGGGCTGTCTGGGTCTACGACATGCGGGCCAACATGCCCGCCTTCGGCAAGACCCGCCCGCTCATGGTCACCGACTTCTCCGAGTTCGAGGCCGCCTACGGGACTGACCCGAATGGCGGGTCAGAGCGGAAGGATCAGGGACAGGACGGGCGCTGGCGCAGGTTCGGCCGCGGGGCGATTGCCGAGCGCAACGACAATCTCGACGTTGCTTGGCTGCGCGACACCGAAGTCGAGGCCGAGGAGGAGCTCACCGAGCCGGAAGACATCGCCGCCGCCATAATCGGCCATCTGAAGGCTGCGCTGGAGGAGATCGAGGCGCTGTCGGAGGAACTGGAGACGGATAACGAAGACGAACCCGTTGCAGTCGCGGAGGCTACAGAATGATTTCCCTGCCACCGGGGTGGGAACATGCCGAACTGAATGAGCTTCGAGGCTCTGAGCCGAATGCCATCACCGACGGCCCCTATGGGAGCAACCTCAAATCGAGCCACTACAGCTCTCAAGGCGCAAGGGTGGTACGTCTCGGCAACATCGGAGCCGGCATTTTTTTGGACCATGATACGGCCTTCGTGCCGCTTGAGCATTTCGAGCGGCTCAAGAAACACCGTGTATTTGCACATGACATTGTAGTTGCCGCGCTGGGTGATCCGATCGGGCGAGCATGCATCTTGCCGGAGATGGCGGAGCCTGCTGTCGTAAAGGCAGACTGCTTTCGGTTTCGAACATCCCCTGAGATTTCGAAAAAATACGTGATGCTCTGGCTGAATAGTGAGCAGGCCCGCCAGCGTTTTTTCGCTCGAAGCCACGGTCTTGGCCGCATCCGCATAAACCTGTCCGACTTTCGCGGTACGACAATGCCGGTTGCGCCATTCCCAGAACAGCAGCGGATTGTGGCGAAGATCGACGGCCTGACCGGCAAGTCCAAACGCGCCCGCGATCGTCTCGATCACATCCCCCGTCTCGTCGAGAAGTATAAAGAGGCTATGCTGGCAGCAGCGTTTCATGAAGCGCAAACTGCCGCTCATGTGGACACAACGTTAGGCGAGATCGCCACTGAAGTGCGAAATGGCCTTGGCAAGAAGCCGACTGAGAGCCCAGGCGGCACGCCTATTTTGCGCATTTCCGCAGTTCGGCCTCGCCAGGTTCGGATCGCCGACGTTCGCTACTATCCGTCTGATGATGTGCCCCCCACTTCAATGCTTCGCAACGGTGATCTGTTATTCACGCGGTACAACGGTAACGCCGACTACACGGCAGTGTGTGGACAGGTGCGTGATGCTCAGCAGGACCTGACCTACCCGGACAAGCTGATCCGTGTCAGACTAAGAGCCGAAGCTCTGGCGTCTTTCGTCGAGTTGATGTGCACCAGTCCGCAGGCTAGAAGCTGGCTAATCGCTCACATCAAGTCTGCCGCCGGTCAGCACGGAATTTCGGGCGCGGACCTAAAAAAACTTCCTGTGCCGCTGCCTTCAATTGCCGTCCAAACCAGCATAATCCATCGCGTCGAGAGCGCATTTACTTGGATCGACCACCTTCGAGGCGAGGCAACCAGCGCCCGTAGATTGATCGACCGCCTCGACCAAGTTGTGCTTGCCAAGGCTTTCGGGGGCGAACTCGTGCTGCAAGATCCCGCCGACGAACCCGCCAGTGTGTTGCTTGAGCGGATCAGGGCAGCGCGCAGCATGGCACCTAAGCGGGGGCGACGAGCTAAGGCGGGCGCATGAAGGTCTTTATCGCCAATTTTGGGCGCGAGAACTATGCTTGGCCCGACTGTCTGGCCCGAGGTACCATTGCGACGATGAACGATGTGGCGGTCCAAGGGTACTGGCAGGCCGGAGACCGCGAGAGTTACATTCTGAACCGGATGAGGCTGCACAAGACGGCGGCTGGCAAAACGCCGACACGTTCCGTTGCCTCGCGCTGGTTCAACCTGATGACGGCCATCGTTGAAAGCGAAGGCGACATCTGGATACACCGGGAGAAAGATCAGCTCTGGTGGACAACATCGCGCTCAGATCCGGCGACGTTCGAGCCTTTCAAGGAGACAGTTGGTGATCGCCGCGACGTGATCATCTGCCACAAGCTCTGCGATCCTTGGGCCAACAAGAACCGTTTAGGCAACCGCTTGGAATGGAGCGGATTGCACCCGAAGGCGCAGGAGTTTCTCTTCACCGAAGGCACGCTCCAGCAATTGAGGCCGGACAATGCAGAGTACGCGGTAGCGCTAATAGATGGTGGCGATCTATCTCCGTGGCACTCGCGGCCGGAATGGATGGCAAAGGTCGCTCGTCGTGGGAAGAACCCGGGCACGACTTTCAATTCGCGCCAAAAGGCAATCTGGCGAATGGCCGCGACGGTGAAAGGCACGGTGAATTTCTCGAACGGCCAAAAGGTGTTGAAGACGGTCAAGAACAAGGACCTGCTGATTCCTGAGAGCGAGCTGACGCCCTTCCTTGAAGCTCCGCTGGCTGAGCAAGAAGGGCTATGCGCAATCACCGATCTGCCACTGCAATACGATGGCGATGAAGACGATCACGAGATGTTGTGTTCGCTCGACCGCATCAACAGCGACGGGCACTACGAGAAGGACAACCTGCAGATCGTTTGCAAGTTCGTAAACCGTTGGAAGAACAGCAGCCAGGACGCCGAGTTTCGGAGGCTCATTGGAATTGTACGAGCGTGAACCAATACCAGAGCGGCTATGCAAATGTGGCTTTACGTGCTGCTTCATTGGCCAACTGGTCGACCTCCTCGTTCAGCGGATCGCCGTTGTGACCGCGCACCCATTCCCAGGTGACACTGCGGCCGGTGACGAGGGCTTCCAATTCCTCCCAGAGGGCACGATTTAGAACCGGCTTGCGTTGAGCGTTGCGCCAGCCCTTGGCCTTCCAGCCTTCAAGCCACTCTGTGATTCCCTTGATCACGTATTGGCTATCGCTTCTGAGGAAGACCGGGTTATCGCTCTTGATCATCTTCACGGCCTCGATGGCTGCCGTGAGTTCCATCTGGTTGTTGGTCGTGTCCTTCTTCGAGCCAGACGCCGCCTTTCGCTTCAACTCCTCCGCCCCGTCCATCGATTGCAGGATTGCCGCCCAGCCGCCCGGGCCGGGGTTGCCGATGCAAGCACCGTCGGTGTGAATGACAATGTGCCGGCCGGGGTGCCGGAGCTTCTTATCGGTCATTGGTGATCTCCATTTTGTGGGTTCGAATCGGAGTTGTTGGCAGCGCGACCTTTTGCAGGAGTAGCGCGGTCGCCTTCTCGATGTCCCCGCCGATGTGCCGCAAGACCTGTCCACGTGAACGCGGATAGACATGAAGCTCCTGCACTCCGCCAGGCCCGGTTTCCCACCGCTTGTGGGTTCCCGACGCCATTCTGTGTACAAGCTTGGCCACCTGAACGCGCTTGTATTCCGACTTCCGATCGGCCTGTGGATCGGCCGCAATGACCATCTCCACCGCAAACCAGGCAGCTACAACGTTGCGAGGGTCGATCTTCGCCTTTCGCAGCCTCGCCCACGCTGCTTTCGCGCGAGCTTCGGGAGATAGGCCCCGCAGCCTGAACGCCTCTACCTGCGGCCCTGCGGTCCGGTAGAGCGTCTCCACGCGGTCGAAGGCATTGCGCACCCATTGGTTCTCGGCGTTCGCCTCCAGCCATGCGACGGCTGCCTTGCGGTACGCCGCGAGTTCCTTGGCCGTGTAGGAGCGCCGGTAAGGGCTGCCGTGGCGAGAGTAGTGATCGGCGTGCTGACGGCAAAAGCGGGTGTCCAGACCGTCGTTGGTGCCAGCACGAGCGGGCCTGCCGCATCCCACGACACGACAGCGCGAGAACATGCTGCTCGGCTCGGCGGCACGCCGCTTGACCTCGTTCTTGCGCTCGCGCTTCTTGATCCAGTTCGTGGTCAATCTCGAGTCCCTCTATGGTGAGCTGTGGGTTTCCTGGAAGGCAGGTAAGGCTTTACCTGGGGGAGATCAGGGAGAGAGAGATCAAGAGAACATCCCCTCCTAGAGTCATTCCCTGAAGGCTTCCTCTGTTACAGTGCCTTCCACATGGGCATGCCGATGAAAGGTGTCGAGCATGACTCCCTTGGTAATGGAAACAGCAGAGACCGGGACCAGCACAGCGTCATGGATCGGCAATGCCACAATGCCTCTGTCTCTCAGTGTCAGCAGCACTTCGATCATCATCTGGCTTTCGATGAACTGGGCATCGTGCCCGAGACCCCGATGGAAATAGTTCCTGATCAGCGGGTGCTTCGCCTCGATTGCCTCGACAACTTCACCAACCTTGTAGCTCCGCGGGAACAGCTTGCGCGTCCCCTTCGGAAAGCGATTCAACGTATCTGATGCCAAGATCATGGCGTTCATGACCTTCTTGATTGCCGGCCGATTTATCCCGTAGCGCCAGATGTCATAGAGGTCCTCGAACGGTGGCTTGTGGCCTGCCATGCCGTAGAGGATGCGTGGTCCGACCTGGCCATAATCGAGTTCCACGGCTCGCTCGCCGCTGATCCATAGCCCCTGTCGACGCTCCTGCTTGCGGAGGCTCTGCCAAAAGCCGCCGAACAACCGGCCACCGCTGTCGAAACGGGACTGAGTGAAGATGCGCCTGAGCCTTCGGTCACGGATGCTGAACTGAGTCCTTGGCCATGGGAGGCCTTCGTCGTCGAACCGCAGATCGGCATCAGCAATCCAACGGTTGATCTCGTCAAGTTCACTCCGGTGTCGCTCCGTGGCTGGCGTATCGTCGTACTCCTCCAATCCGCCCTCGTCCCAGTAGTCCTCGCGATCCTTGACGCGCTTCAAGACAATGGTCTCGCCGCGTGGATGTTCGTCGAGGTCAGCGATTCCGACCCCATGCTCAGCGATCCTATCAAGAAGCCGGGAACCAGGCCGGATGACCGTCGCTCTGGCAGCGCCTTCCACGGGAGAGGCGATCTGCTGTTCGACATAGGCCATCTCTGGCCTCGCCATGAGGTCGAGAATGTGTGGGAACATCTTGCTGTACGCGCGTGGCCGATAGCGGCTCTTTGTGCCTAGAACGCGGTTAGACCGCCTTACATAGATGTCGCCTACATGCTCGGCGAGATGATGGTGCATGAGGTCCGACAGGATGGCATCAACGGTTAGGTCGAACGTTTGCTGATCTCGGTCGCGACGCTTGTTCGTCCTGAGCCCCAAGTGGGCCTCGCAGTTCAGGAGCAGCCCGATCGCTTCTCGGACAATCGCCTTGGTGGTCTCCGAGGCGGCGAACCGATAGGCGTTGAAGGGACTGTCGCGCTCTTCCTCTTCCTCATCGAGTTGAATCGCTGTCGGTGTAGTCTGGTCCATCCGCAAAGCTTCTGATCGTCAAAATAGCCACCCCGCATACGCGGGCACATGAACGGCGATAAGGAGGCAAGGTGTCGCGGCAGGGCTCCTCGCTACGCTGCCCTGTTCCGTTTTGCCAGCTTCGCTACGGTCGCCCGAGAGCAGCCCATTACGTCAACAATCTGGTTCCAGCTTGCTTTGGTCTTCAACATGGCCATGATGGCGGCGTTCCGCTTGGTGTCCTCCTGCCGGCCCCTCAGCCGCCCCTCAGCCTTGGCCTTCTCGATACCCTGAGCCTGCCTTCTCCTGCGGTCGGTGTAGTCCTTACGGGCGATGGCGGCGAGCATGTCCAGCATCATGCCATTGATCGCCTCGGCCATGCGCCGGGAGAACTCGTCACCTGCACCGCTGACAGCCTGCCACGACGTCGGAAGGTCTAGTGCCACGACGCGCACCTGTTTCGCTTTCAATTCGGCTCTCAGCTTGTCCCAATCGGCCTCGTTCAACCGGGAGAGACGATCGACTTGCTCCACCAAGAGAACGTCTTGAGGATGACAATCGCGCATGAGTCGATCCAACTCGGGGCGTTTCAAGGTCGCCCCGCTCTCGTTCTCTTCATACCAAGCTGCCACCGCCAGCCCACGCTCTTTCGCAAATCGTTCAAGATCCGCCCTTGCCCGTCCAGCGTCCTGTTCCTTGGTCGATGCGCGCAGATAGGCCCTGATGAATGACATGTCTGGAAATCCCATGGTTCAGTTAAGATGGTTTCCATTAAACGGTTCATTATAGATGGTCAACAATTATCTTTCGGGGCAAGTTTGGTAGTACCGCTGGGGCATACGTTGTCGTACCGCAGCCTAGTTGCGGTTATCGTTGGTACGAAGTAGCTACGAGGGTAGGGAAATTGAGATGGGGGGATCAATGTTTTTCACAAAGTCGGGGCGCGTCATTGCGTGGCTGTTGGTTATTCTTGGTGGATTTCGGGCGCTTCTTGGCCTCACTATCGCTCTAACGACTGGACAAAGTATGGCTCCGAGATACCTCGGATCAACGTCCACAGGGGAGGCTATCGACAAGGGTTTGTTGTGCCTTCTGATCGGTGTCGCGGTGGGCATGGTGGCCGAGATAAGCCGATCGATTGCAGCGAGGACGGAAGTGACAAAGCAGAAGCTAGAGTAAGAGCCTCGCGGGTCCCTGGCGAACCAAATCTCGACGGTCGATCTCCTCCCGCTTGCCTTTTGGCTCGGCGAACTTTATGAGCCGCGCCGGTTAATCGCTGGAGGACGGGGTTTTTCAATGATGGGGGTTGACGTTGGCGATGGACCGTCCAGCAACATCATTCCCGTTATCATGATGTTGGTCTTTGGCGGAGTTATCTTAACTGCCGTTTTCACTGAGATCGGGCAGGCCTTTCAGAGGCTCGGCCTGTCCAAGGATCAGAAGCGGGCGCTTGATCGGATTGCGGTTGAGAAGCGGCCGACCGCTCGCGATTTTGACCCCGAAGTCGTGCGGAAATTGGTAGAGCTGGGGTTCGTAGAGACCAATTGGGGCGAGGCCCTTGATGAGTGGTCAATCATGATCTTGACGCCCAAAGGGGAAGCCGCCACCGGCATTCCGGCAAAACGTTGGTAGTTGGGGCCGAGCCGGCTCGCCGTTTGAGATTGACGGAAACGAAGAGGGGGCACGGGGGGTCTTCGCGCGAGCCAGTTATCCGATCCCCCGCTCAGAAATTTCTACCAAATATTCCGACCTCCTGATGGAACCCATTCGTTGCGGGCGAGTTGCGGCTCATTGGGACGGACTTCCCGAACATGACAACGAGCAACAAAGCAGACCATCAGTCTGTCTCCGAAGCGTTTCGGAAACTGATCCGTTCCGAAGGCTATCGTCATAACGTACAAACGTTCTTAAATCTGGGGGTCGAACCAGAACTGCCGCCAACCCTACAGTCATTACTTGCGGCTATTGATCGGGCCAAACGGGGGTCGACCGAAGAAGGTCCTTAGCGGGCTGGCTGAGCGTCAAAGCGGAAGAGTACAGAGGGCTCGCTGCGTGCTTGTTCTCTAATCCCCTCTTGGAAATTTCCTACAAACATTCCCTTGATTTTTCCCGACAGAGGGTCATGAATGTTCCGCGTGGGTTCTCGCTGAGGTGGGAGGCCTGGTATGAACGTTTGGACGAACTGCCGACTCATCAAAGTGACTGCCAATGAGCTTGTTGAAAAGCTGATTTTACAAGCCCGGCGCGGCCAAATCATCATCATCTCCGTCAAAGAGACTATCGCAGCGGTGCGCCGAGACGGCCCGCATCTGGCGGAAAGTGACTGCGAGCTGGTGGAGCTTATTGTCGATCTTGCCCCAACCTTTGGCATGTTCGTCGCGTTCGACCTTCGCGAATAGCCGCATGTCAACCCACTGGTTCTCCCCTCCGGTCCCCGTCAGGACTGAGCGCGCTGGTCTGACCCGGAACGTGAATAACGTCGAGGCAGCCGGCCAGGAGCTGATGAAGTGGACCAAGCGTGGCCCCAAATGGAACCAAGCGGTGCGCGTCTGCATCGCCTGCATTTCCGACGAGATGGAACCTGAGGAGGCACGGAAGACATTCCTGGCTGCTGCCAAGGAGGAGGGCATGCTCTTTTGCTGATTGGGAGTTCTATGTCCCGCCATTGGTTCTCCCCTCCGGTCTACGTCAGGACCGACCACCCAGGTGTCCGCGTCGCGATCAGCCACGTCGAGGGTGCGGCCGAGGAACTCATGAAGTGGACTAACCGGGGTTCTCGGTGGGACCTTGCGGTGCGTATCTGCACGGCCGCACTGGCCGATAAGGTGTCACCTCAGGTGGCTGGTAAGGCATTCCTGGCTGCTGCAAAAGAGGAGGGGATGTTACTCCCCCCAATGACAACCAGCTAACTTGAACTGCGGTAAAGGTTCTCTGACCAACACCGCCTTCGTGAAAGGAGCCCGCCGCCCGTGAGAAAGGCGACGGACCCCCACAGCGGCTGCACATCCAAGAAGAACCGCTGCGAGTTCCAAACCCGCGAGGGCCTACATCGTTCCCTACAACCTGCGTTGGTCGGCAGGCCTGTGCCGCTCTACATTTCGCCCATGGCAACCCATTGGTTCTCCCCTCCGGTGTACGTCAGGACCGACCGACCTGGGGTCAGCTACGGCTGCAACAATGTCGAGGGTGCCGCCGAGGAACTCATGAAGTGGACCAAGATGGGACCTAAGTGGAGGAAGGCTGTGCAACTGTGCGCTGACGCAATGCAGGATCGGGTGACCCCTGAGGAGGCACGTAAGGCGTTCCTGGCTGCTGCCGAGGAGGAGGGGAGTGCTGCTCCCTCAGTGACGCCAAACCTTAGCCGCTGAAATCACCAAGATCGCTGCGAGTAATGGCAATAGGAAAGCACTCGGAACAAATCCAAGCATTTGTCCACCCAGGAACGTCCCGACTATTGAGCCGCAGGCCATCACCAATACGAACGCGATGTTCCGCCGGATGACCGAGAAGCTCTGATCACGGCTGTAGCGAGCGAAACCGACAATCATGGTCGGCAAGCTCACAGCGAGCGAGAGGCTGCCGGCGAGCTTAATGTCGGCACCGAACAGCAGTATCAGCGTTGGGATCAGCAGTTCGCCACCGGCCACCCCGAGCAGCGCCGCAACGATGCCTATGATGAACCCAGCGACGATCCCCGCCATCAACTGTGCTGCGCCACCCAGCAAGGCACCCTCGGCATGAGCGTCGTGCCCAAGCAACAGCACCCCCGCGATCACGACAAGCATGATTGAGATGGTCTTGTAGAGGGTTTCAGAGCGCAGCCGGGTCGCCCATCCAGCGCCAAGCCACGCGCCTATCAAGCTACCGGCGAGCAAGTTCGCGATGACGGGCCAATGCGATGCCAATTCTCCGAACGGCACCGTTTGAGCCCTGAAGGGCAGCGCCGTCGCCACCACGATCAGGCTCATCGCCTTGTTGAGGATCACGGCCTCCAATGCTGCGAAGTTGAACAATCCAATCAGAAGCGGCAGGCGGAACTCAGCTCCACCAAGGCCAACCAATCCACCCAGTGCCCCAATGATTAAACCCCCACCAAACGTTTGCGGGCTGCTGAGGGGTGGCCGGGCGGCACCAGATGGTTCTTCGATCAAGGCGTTGTACTCCGGCGGGAACAACGCTGTAAGCCATCTCTAATTGGACTACTAGGTCCCTGTGCCCCCTCGGCTACACCCTTAGGAGAACTTCAGGAGAGCCTAAGGGGTACCGAGCGGCCCGTCATTGCATGTCCGGCACGTCGCCACCAACAAAGAGGGTCTTCGGCTCGCCGTATTCGCCAAGCGCCGGGTTGGCTTCACGCGACCACGCAACGGCACCGGCATGTTTCCCCGCCAAGACCCTCGCGGTCCTTGTCGCCCTGTCTTCGGTCTGCTGCTCGGCTGGCCCGTAGACCGTCTGGAGGTCGCCGATCTCATCGCGATCGAAGGCGGTGACGACGATCAGCTTGGGGGCCTTCTGCTGAGGAAGAATGGTGTCTGACATGTTGAGGCCTTTCTCTAGCGCGAAGTTTCGGTGTCGCTGGCGTACCATCTTCGGCGGTGCCAGCCCCTGCTAAACCCATGGCTCAAAGCAGGGGCTGCTAGGGCCAACTCACGCTCCAGGGCAGCGTTGGCGATAAGAAGCGCCTTGACTGCTTCTCTGGCACCACCATGGGCAGCTATGGCTTCGTCGGTCACAAGCTCCCAGTCGGCAGGATCAACTTGCTTTTCCTGCGATCTCTCGGTTTGTTCTCCCATGGCTATTGGTCTCTCTGCCTGGCTGTCTAGGGACACATGCCATCCACATGAGCGTCTCCTAATGGCTCGTCCCAGCAGTGAACAAAATGGGAACGAAATTGTCAATGGCGAATTGACCGAGAGAGGAATGTGTTCCTACTTTGGGTCATGCCTGACACTGGTGGAAGACGAAAGCGCGGTGGCGAATGGAAGCTCAGCAATGCCCATGACGCAGGGCAGCTTGTGCGCATTCAATGCGGACTCTGTAACGTCAAGCACTGGTATCAGCCGGGTGACCTGAAGGAAATCTTCGGGGACGTTGAGGCGGAACTGGTGGGGAGCAAAATGAGCTGCAAACGGTGCGGCAAGCACGAGTTCATGCACGTCGAAACGCAGAACCCATCGGCGCGGGAACGGCAGGGTATTCGAGTTAGGCGGCTTGCGGAAATAAGAACGGTGCGGCGGGTCGTTTGGCGGGATGAGGATTGATGCTCCGCTTGTTTGACCGAAGGGGCATTCCCTGCGGAGGCGGTTCCAAAGCAAACGGAAGGTGGCCTCAACCATTAGCAGATTCTTGGAAGATCGGCTTCCCGCCATGTCGCCCTCGGACGTCTAGGCAGCTCTTCAAGACTTGGCTGCCTTCGGCTTTCCCTTCCCGAGAAAAGTCTCACATGAGAGAATGAGTTGCCGCGAGTAAGTCCGGGAGGCGTCGATCACGCTTCGCGTGCTTACTGCAAAGGCCATATAAATGGCGTGGATAATCGCGAATGCTATGACAATCAATAGCCGAAGCGTTAGATCGTCGTTCACATCGACCATCCCTTGCCGATAGAGGATAAAAGCGCATGTTAGGACGATTATTAGATTGAGGCCCAGTGTTGGCCACTTCAGTCCAAGCAGATTGCGCCTAAACCCGTAGGTCACATTTTCATTGAAAAGAACGGAGAATTTATTCGCGCTCCGAGTATTCTCTCTGAGCCATGCCCCGCAACGTTCGTAGAAGGCATCAACCTCCTTTGGTTTATCTTTTTCGTCTTGCTCGGTCGGAACAGGTTGGTTGATCTTGGACGACAGAAAGCCTCGATACTGAGCTTTTGACGCAGCGTCGAAACTGTCATCCGAATAGCGAAGCATCGTGAGGGACGGTTTGCCCCCCGACGCGGCATAAATCCGATTCTCAATGCGCTTTCCCAAACGCCTAGCAGTATCAGCGAATGCATAAACGAGTACGGGAATTGCCACTGTCGCGATCAGGTTTGTTAAGCCAAACTTGCTCCACGAGATCAGGATCGCAAGCGCCGCGAGTGCTGGTATGATGGCAATCAACGCCGGGAAAAATCGGGCTTTGAGGCTGTACGCATCGAGGACCTTGAACATCAATCATCCTCTACGTCGTATGAGAACGTCTCCGGTGTCATCGCCGAGCCACGTAGGTCATACCCGTAAGGCATGTGCATCCAGGTCGTGCTGCGACCTAGGAACACCGGGTATCCGCGCCGAATGAAAGCATTCTTCACCTTGTTGCGCGGATGCTCTGTCTTATTCCTTCCGACCATCAAGAGCGCGGCGCCGCGTCTCGCATTACCCCCGTTCGGCTCGCCAAGCCACGCATTCAGCACTGCAGGCGTCACATTGCGACGACTGCCTTGGTGCGGGATTTGAATCATGTCAGGCGCACTTAGAAATCCCCGAGACTGAGCGTACTGCGCTGCTTCCATGAGCCCCACCGGCCCTACGTCGGCAGTGAGAAGGATCTTCCTATTATCGTACAGGCCAAGCTGTACAACGCTTGTCTCATTCGATGCGGATGTCGCCGGTGGATTTGGATCAAGCGTCTCAACATCCAGCGTCTCTTTGATCCTGTCGAGCACTCCCCGCACCGCTTCTACTAGCGACTTAACCACGCCCTCGCTCTTGTACGGTGGTGGCGTCTTGTCGAGATCAGGAATGAGCGAGATGTATCTCTCACGAGAAGGAGCGAGAACGTGGAATGGACCGATCTGCGCGCCTCGAAAGACTTCCTTCGGCTCTATCCCCCGCCCCCGAGCGAGGACTTCGAGTTCCACCAGGTACTCATGGTTTGCTCTCACCTCCTTGACCCAACCTTCGAGCGACCAGTTTCCGTGAAAGTTATCGAGGACCTCCTGCGCGTACAGCCACGGCCGATTCATCCAAAGTGACCCTACCCGGAAGCGCTTAAACACCGGAATCAAGCCCTTGGCGTGATCATTGTCTGCGTGAGACACCACCATGTCGTGGATAATGACATCCTTGCCATAGTACTCTTCGATGTGCTCGATCATCTCCTCGCCAACCTGGGTGTAGCCGCCGTCCACCACCTGCAGGTAGAAGGTGTCGCCCTGTCCGTATTTGATGATGATCGCATCACCGTTGCTATCTCCAACAGGCAAAAAGTCGACCGCAATAGGCATGAGAGGCCCCCCCGAATTACTGTCACCGCAAATAAATGCCTAGTTATGGGCGGACTTGAGCTTGGGCGCAACTGGAGAACGGTGAACGAACCGGAGTAATCCCAGCTATTTCGTTTTTGGAAGGGCCTTATTATTCGTCGCTGTGGCTCCCTTTTGAGCTGGGTATTGGCCTCGCATGGAGATTCAAATGGGGTGATCGAGCCGCCTGCTCCCGGGTGCGATCAGGAGTGATGTGGGGGTGCTGTTAGAGCCTTGCGGACAACTCATCGGAGCGTGCCCTTTGTGATGCCGTCACTACACAACGAGAGCTGGGCATTTGTCTGTGAGACATCTTCTGGTGGAAATTTGGTCTGTGTGGCGGGCTTCTCGACGATCACAAGGGCATCATCCCGGGCCGTCCGCGTAGCCGCTTCGCCTCAGGCCATGGCGCGGTGAGCCACATGGTTCAATTCAATTAGCGTTGTTGGAGCCCTGATTGTGGTAGCGCGCCTTCTCGGGATCGATAGAGAAGCCTCCGCCGCTCGACCTGCTTGCTGCGTTGTATCGGTGGCAGAAGTTGGTGAAGCGTCGCGTTTCAAAGCCGTCCGTATACCAGACGCCGCCCCAGACGTAGATGTATGTCTTCGAGCCCACGACAAGTGTCGGTGGAGCAGCGCCTTTGTCTGCACCCCGCCGAACCGTAGCGCCAGGATGCACCGCTCCGATTAGTTCCGCACTTTGCTCGTCTACCGGAAAGGTCCCAAAGTTGCGGTTCGACGAGACCAGCATCTGAACGGACAGCCTGACATCCGTCGCAAAGACGCCACCAACGTTTTCAACCGCAATGTAGCCGATGATCGTTGGTTCAATGCGTTTCATGCGCAACACTCCCGCGGGAGCTACGCTCAGATAGGCTCGCAATTCGCGCTTGCTAGTCTCCTCGCTCTGTTTGAGCGCCGCCGTGGCGGTTCCGTTGGCATTGATTGACAACCGCAGCGTAAAGAGCAGGGCCACGATTCCGGCTGCCGACAACCAAACCTGCAACCATGTCGCCGTTGCCATTGATCTCTGGACTGCGAGGTCGACTACGCTGTCTTGAGCAAACAGCGGACCCGCGACCAAACACGTGAGCAGTATTGCAATGCCTGCCGCAGCAGTGGAATTGATCCCAAGCCTCGATGGAAGCGGCAGAATGCGCCGAGTTTCGTCCTCCATCACTCCCCCTTTTCAGAATTTTGGAAGCAGCTTGTCTATGCAACCGAACTTGCCGCCAGTCGCCGCGCCCTCGCAGCAGGACAGCCTGACACAGGATGCACCCGGTCGCAAATTAAAGAGTAACTCTACGGGTTGCGGCGGCCCAGACGGGGATCGGAGCAGCGCTCTGACCGGCCAGCGAAACTATGTGCCCGTCGCGAGAGCTTTCTCCATCGCCTCAGTCGCCACCTTAAGCCGAGCCTCTTCGCCTCTTCGCCCCCGTAGTGTCCCCAGCGCCGCCGCCTGGGTGCCCCATGATCGACCGCTTGAGCTTCTCCGGGACCAAGCGATCACCAGCAAATCTTCCATGCGGTGGCGCAACGAATGGGTGGTCACCTAAGCAGAAACTGGGTGGACTCATCGCTAGTGTGCCTTGGCCAGAGCCTTCTCAAGTGCCCGCCTGGCCACTTCAAGCCGCGCCTCGTTGCCTCCATAGTCCTCCCCAACGCTGCCCGAGGAGTGACCCAGCACAATGTCTTGGTCCGACTTGATGACCCCGGCCAACCTCAATCGGTCCTTCATGAGATGTCGAAGCGAATGGGTTGTGGCCTTCGGATCGGTCACACAAGCCCGAACGTGCTTGCCCAAGGCGGCAGAAGCTGAGGACGCGCCCTTAGGACGTCCGTAGGTCGGAAAGAGCATCGTTGCATTGCCGGCGGCTTTGACGGCTTCCGTTGCGGCCTTCAGAGCGCCACCTATCAACGGGACATTGCGCCGCGACACCTTATTCTTAATGCGCCTGTCGTCATGCCACTCGACTGTGATGTGCGGAATGGCGTGGTCAAGGTGCGCGTCCGCGACACGAAGGCCGGACACCTCAGCGAGGCGGCACCCTGTGCCATTTAGAATTGTCCAGATGTGGTGAAGGTCTGCCTTGGCATGGTACGCGATGCGGGCGGTTATGGCGGTGACCTCGGCCTGGGTGAAGGGGCGGCGTTTGTCCTTATCGGGCTCGGCCTTGTCCTTCGGCGCAGCTTCCAAATTCATGAATGGGTTGATGACGCCGGCCAAGTCAAACTCTCTGATGGCGTGGTTGATCACCGCACGGACTACATTCAGATAGCGGTCCACGGAAGACGCTTTGCGACCGTCTAGCATGTGATCGCGGACCTCTTTGGCGTCCTCGCGCTTGAGGCTCGACAGTTTGCGATCCTTGCCGAGGGCCTCCTTGAGGAGCTTGAAGACCCGCTCAAGCTCCATCTGCTTCGTTTCGTCGTCCCCAACGCGCTCTTTTAGATATAGCCTCTTGGCGTCCTCAAAGGTTGGTTCGGGTTGCTGTTGGTGCTGACCGAGCAGAAGTGCGTGGAGGAGAGCGCGGTCTTCCGTCCCGATCCCGTGGGGATTGCCCTGATCATCCAAGGGGTACTTATTGGCAATCTGATCAGCGATCACCTCTCGTGCTAGCGCCTCGGGGTCATCTTCATCTTCGGGACCACTCCAAGCGGGGTCAAGGCTGAGCGCCCTGAGTTGCGCGCGGCTGCGCTTGAACTGCTCCAAAGCTGTCGGGGAGGGGGCGCTAACGTGGCTGCCGCCCTGCCGGTCTTTCGGCAATGACCAGAGTCGCAACTGCTGTTCTGCCTGGGCATGAGCCTTAGGGTAAGCCTTGAGGGCTTCCTGTTCGGTGCTCCCAAGAGGGATCAAGATTTCCAACTTGCCCGCAGCGGCGCGCATTTCCTTCGGGATTTTGCGCCGATAACGCCAGCCAGCAACGCCACGTTTCTGTATGTGCTTCACGTCAATCTTCATGCTCAAGGTACCCCGCAGTGTATCTCGCGGTGTATCTCTGGGGAGGCGGAAACCCTTGCAATCCTTGGGTTTCAAGACTTTTCTGGATTAAGTGGCTCCCCGGGCCGGATTCGAACCAGCGACCAACCGGTTAACAGCCGGTTGCTCTACCACTGAGCTACCGGGGAACAGAGGCTCTCATGTGAGTGGGGCAGCCTATAGCAAACCCGTTTCGGCTTTGCAAAGAAGCATTTCGCATTTTTTCGGTGCTTTTTGGCGCAGGGCTTTCTGGCAATGGCTGGCAGGCGCCCTCATATGAGCTGTCTCTCGCCTGTTACGGAACAGAAAAGGCCGTTGCGGCTTTCTCCGGTTGATGGTGCTACTGATGCAAACGGATCGACATTTCACATGACGGCAATGAGCGACGAACAGCCACCGGCCCGGAAAATCTCGGTCTTCGGCCGCCAGTTCACCATGCCGCGCTCGCGCGGCCTCAGGATTGCGATCGGCGTTGTGCTGATCATCGGCGGCATTCTCGGCTTCCTGCCAATCCTGGGTTTCTGGATGGTGCCGATCGGATTGCTGGTGCTCTCCTATGAATTCGCATTGGTGCGTCGTCACCGGCGCCGCTTCGTCGTCTGGTGGGAGCGACGGCGGCGGCCGGACTGAGGTTCCCCCCTGAGAGGCCGGCAGACGGCAAAATGCCGGAGGACGGCGTGTTCCGCCTATGCATTGGCCTCTACATTACCGAGGTTGGTCGAAGCAGCTTTCCAGGCGTTCGCAAAGCTCCTTGAGAACGGCGGTAGCCGACGCCAGCCGCGCACGGTCGCGCGGTGGCAGGCTGTTTGCGCTTTCGATGCCGAGACGGTCGATGGCGTAGCGCACAAGCTCTGCAGATCTGGACTGCGACAATCCGCGCGATATGCGGTTTTCCGTAGCTAATCGACGCATGGGGAGCCTCCTGCTTGCCCAACGTCGTCGCTGGTTTCGGGTTCCTGTCGCCGAGAATCATGCTTAACGATAAGCTAATATTTTATTGCTAGCGTGGTATTGCGTTGATAAGCAGGGCCTGGATGTCGGAGGAACCGTTGGGAATGCACCGTGGCCGCTTGACGGCATTTTCGCCGCAACCTATTGGAGCCGGGTGGAACGCCGGGAGCAATGAGGCCTCGTGGCGGAGTGGTTACGCAGAGGACTGCAAATCCTTGCACCCCGGTTCGATTCCGGGCGAGGCCTCCAATGCCCGAGCTCCCGCGCATCAGCGCCTGGGGGCTTCAGTTCCGGTCGAAACAGCCGCGGCCTTTGCGCGGCAAGCGGATGGTTGGAACATGAGCGCTGATTTTGCCGAACGCCGGGTGAAGATGGTCGACGGCCAGATCCGCACCACCGACGTGACCAGTGCGCCGCTGCTCGAGGCGATGCTTGTCGTGCCGCGCGAGGCCTTTGTCGGCGCCGGCCAGCGCGATCTCGCCTATATCGACGAGGACATCCGTATTGCCGACACGGCGGATGGTCCGCGCTATCTCATGGAACCGTCGCCACTGGCCAAGCTGATGCAGCTGGCCGACATCGGCCCAGGCGATTCGGCACTCGATGTCGGCTGCGGCACCGGCTATGCGGCAGCGATCCTGTCGCGGCTGGCAAAGTCCGTGGTCGCACTGGAAAGCGATCCGACGCTAGCCGAGATCGCCAGTTCGACGCTCGCGGCGCTAGGCTGCGGCAATGTCACCGTGGTCCAGGGGCCGCTGCTGCGAGGCCATGCCGCCAAGGCGCCTTACGACGCCATCTTGATCGGCGGCAGCGTCGGGGAGGTGCCGGCGGCGCTGTTCGACCAGCTTGCCGAGGGCGGCCGACTCGTCGCCGTCGAAGGGCAAGGCAATTCCGGCGTAGCCCGGCTTTTTTTTAAGACTGGAGGGGTTGTAACCGGAAGAGGCGCATTTAATGCGGCAATTAAGCCACTACCTGGATTTGAACGCATTCGCGTCTTCGAATTCTGAGTGATTTTGCCTTGCAGCGAAGGCGCTGTCATGATCGCTTGCGTTTGAACAATCGTTGCTGATCTGCATAACCGGGCGTTTCTGGGGGCTTTCAGCGGGGGAACGATAAAAAACGCGGCGCCGGCTGATCAGAAGGAGAAGCCAGCGTGGCGTAGTTCCCGTGCCAAACGAATGAGGGAATATAACGTGCCGTCTGTACGCAAGTTGCTTTTTACCGCTGTCCTCGTTTCGGCGACCGCGCTTTCTCCACTGGCCGCCTCGGCCGAAACCATTCTCGGGGCACTTTCAAAGGCCTATCAAAACAATTCCTCGCTTAATTCTTCGCGCGCCGGCGTCCGCGTCACCGACGAGGGCGTAGCGATCGCCAAGTCCGGCTGGCGCCCGACCATCACCGGTTCGGCGAGCATCGATTATTCCGCCAGCCATAGCAACCGGTTGCACCAAAACATCTCGTTGACCACCGGCAATTTCGGCGTCGAGATCGACCAGACGCTGTTCGACGGCTTTCAGACCAGGAACAACGTCGCGGCCGCCGAATCGCGGGTCCGCGCGTCTGTCGAAAGCCTGCGTAACGCCGAAGAGAACACTCTTTTCAACGCGGCAAGTGCGTATATGGACGTGATCCGCGACCGCCAGATCGCGGTTCTGACCGAACAGAACCTGCAATTCCTGACCGAGCAGGCGCGTGCGGCGCGCTCGCGCTTCGAGGTCGGCGAAGGTACGCGCACCGACGTCGCGCAAGCCGATGCCTCGCGCGCCTCCGCAGTGGCGCAGTTGAGCGCCGCCCGCGCGACAGCGCTGGCAAGTGCCGCGACGTATCGCCAGATCGTTGGCGACGAGCCGGGCAAGCTCAGGGCGGCTTCGCCGTTGTCGAAGCTGTTGCCGAGGAGCCTCGATGCAGCGATCGCCATTGCATCGGCCGAGCATCCGGCCATCCTTGCCACCGAGCACCTGGTCGACGCGGCGGGGTTTTCGGTGAAATCGGCCGAAGGCGCGCTGCTGCCTCAGCTCTCCGCGTCGGCCGGTGTTTCGAGCGCCTTACGCTACACCGCGCCCGGCTCGCTCGGCTCGACGCAGGATGGCACAACCAATTCGGCAAGCATCGGCGCGACGCTGACCGTGCCGATCTATTCCGGCGGCCGGACCTCGGCATTGGTTCGCCAGTCGAAGGAATCGCTCAGCCAGGCGCGGATCGAGGTCGATGTCAGTCGCGACCAGGTGCGCCAGGCCGTGACATCGGCATGGACGCAATATACCGCCGCGCAGCAAAGCGTCACGGCCAACCGGCAGGTGGTCGCTGCCGCGCAGCTTGCCTTGAACGGCGTCATCGAGGAGCGCAATGTTGGCCAGCGCACCACGCTCGACGTTCTCAACGCGCAGGCAACCGTCATCACCGCCAAGATCAATCTTGCCAGCGCCGAACGCGACGTCGTGGTGGCAAGCTATGCCATCCTTTCGGCGGTTGGCCATTTGTCGGCAGGCCGCCTTGCGCTCAACGTGACGAAATACAGGCCCGAAGAGCATTACAATGCCGTCAAGGACAAGTGGATCGGCCTGCGCACGCCGGACGGCCGCTGATCGCCAAGCCGTGTTTTTAGCCCGCGCTCGAACAACGCGCGGGCTTCAACTCCCGACCCTAATCTGTTGAAATCCGAGATGTCGCCAGATTGGGGATTCTCGCAAGGCGTTCCGTCGGTTACGCTGTCGCCATGATTCGAATCCGGCATTTGCCGGACAGGAAATCTGGGAACGAGTCACAAGGGCGGCGAATGTGACGATGGCGACGGCAAGCAGCGTACAGCGCGAACCTTCCATGGAAGAGATACTGGCTTCCATCAGAAGGATCATCGAAGACAGCGATACCGGCCGCAAGCAGCCGGGCGACGCGGACGAGCTGCGCCAGGATCTGCAACCGGCGCCAGCAGCCGGGCGGGCACCGGAGGGGGATGCGTTTCGCTCCGAACTGCGTGGCGGACTGGAGATCGCCAAGCCGGCCACGCGGGCCGAGGTGCCGGCGCAGCCATCGGTCGCGCCCGTCACTGCGCGCACGGAAACGCCGGTGCGTCCCGGTCCGGCGAGAGCACCGGTCACGCGGGCTGAGGTGAACGCCACCGCCGAACCGCCCGCAAAGCCGGATCGGCCTGCGACGGCCAAGATTGCCGAGACGACCGACACCATCATTGCCGATTGGCGGCGCGAGATCGCCGCAGTCGGCGACGCGATGGCTAAGCCGGACCAGACCGCGGCACCCCGGACACCGGACGCCGAGCCGAAAGCCGAGATTTTCGAGGATGAGGCGACCCCCGAACCTGTGCCGGAGCCTTCGCAAAGCGGATTGGCGCGTTCGGCGGCAAGCGAGGCGCCGCCCGCACGTCCGGCGATCCTTTCGGAGCATACGGGCCGGCAGGTTGCCGCCGCTTTCGGTGAGCTTTCAGACGCGTTTGCCAGCCGCAGCAAGAAGACCTTCGACGAGATGGCCGAGGAGATGCTGAGGCCCATGCTGCAGGACTGGCTGGACAACAATTTGCCGACGCTCGTCGAGCGGCTGGTGCGCGAGGAAATCGAGCGCGTCGCGCGCGGCGCGCAGTAGCACTATCGACTCCGAGCCGCAGAAGTTATCAAGGACTATCCGGAGCTCTCGCGAGCGCTAAGGCGTTTCAGCGCGGCTTGGTTGACCATTTCAAGCTCATCCGTTTCAAGCTTATCGCCACCGCGTAGCCATGTCGCTGTTCGGACTGGGCCGACTGCCCGGCTTGGGGAAGCCGTGTCGAATCCGGACACGGTGTCTCCCGCGAAACGGACAAACTCGTGTGGTGCGTAGAGTGGAACAAACCCGCCGCCCTTGCGGTTGACTTGGCAACCACCTTCCGATTTACACCGGACCACAAATTCCGGACAGCGCGGACCGTTTTCCCATGCTCGAAAAGACCTACGACGCAAAAGCCGTCGAGCCGAAGATTGCCAGGATCTGGGAAGAGGCCGACGCGTTTCGGGCCGGTGCCGGCGCCGAAGAGGGGGCTGAAGCCTTCACCATCGTCATCCCGCCGCCGAACGTCACCGGCTCGCTGCATATGGGCCATGCGCTCAACAACACGCTGCAGGACATTCTGGTGCGCTTCGAGCGCATGCGCGGCAAGAACGTCTTGTGGCAGCCGGGCATGGACCATGCCGGCATCGCCACGCAGATGGTGGTCGAGCGCCAGCTGATGGAAAAGCAGATCCACCGCCGCGACCTGACGCGCGAGCAGTTCATCGACAAGGTGTGGGAGTGGAAGGCCGAGTCCGGCGGCGCGATCCTCAACCAGCTAAAGCGGCTCGGAGCCTCGGCCGACTGGAGCCGGGAGCGCTTCACCATGGACGAAGGCCTGTCCAAGGCCGTGCTCGAAGTGTTTGTCACGCTCTACAAGGAAGGGCTGATCTACAAGGACAAGCGCCTTGTGAACTGGGACCCGAAACTGTTGACCGCCATCTCGGATCTCGAGGTCGAGCAGCAGGAGGTAAACGGCAACCTCTGGCACTTCCGCTATCCGGTCGAAGGCAAGACGTTCGATCCGGAGAATCCGAAGACCTTCATCACCGTTGCGACGACCCGCCCGGAGACGATGCTGGGCGATACGGCGGTCGCCGTCCATCCCGACGACGAGCGTTTCCGGCATCTTGTCGGCAAGAACCTCATCCTGCCGATCGTCGGCCGCAGGATCCCGGTGGTGGCGGACGAGTATTCCGATCCCGAAAAAGGCAGCGGTGCGGTCAAGATCACGCCGGCGCATGACTTCAACGACTTCGAGGTCGGCAAGCGCCACAGGCTGCCGGCGGTCAACATCCTCACTGTCAATGCGGCGGTGAGCCTCAAGGACAATGAGGATTTTCTCGCCGGGCTGGAGGTGACGCCGGAGCGCCAGGCCGTCTGGGACAGCCTCGACGGCCTGGACCGTTTCGATGCGCGCAAGAAGATCGTCGAGCTGATGGAGGCGGGCGGCTTTCTCGAAAAGGTCGAGCCGCATCGCCACGCGGTGCCGCATGGCGACCGCGGCGGCGTGCCGATCGAGCCGTTTTTGACCGACCAATGGTATGTCAATGCGGCGGAACTGGCCAAGCCGGCGATCGCCTCGGTGCGCGAAAGCCGTACTAATTTCGTGCCGAAAAACTGGGAAAAGACCTATTTCGACTGGATGGAGAACATCCAGCCCTGGTGCATTTCGCGCCAGCTCTGGTGGGGCCACCAGATCCCGGCCTGGTACGGGCCGGACGGGCATGTCTTTGTCGAAAAGACCGAGGAAGAAGCACTCGGTGCCGCCGTCGAATATTATTTGGCGCTGGAAGGGCCATGGAAGGCCTGGGTCGAGGACAAGCTCGAGAATTTCAAGCCTGGCGAGATCCTGACCCGCGACGAGGACGTGCTCGACACATGGTTCTCGTCGGCGCTGTGGCCGTTCTCGACGCTTGGCTGGCCGGACCAGACGCCGGAGCTGAAGACCTATTACCCGACCGACGTGCTGGTGACCGGTTTCGACATCATCTTCTTCTGGGTCGCCCGAATGATGATGATGGGCCTGCATTTCATGGACCAGGAGCCGTTCCATACGGTCTATGTCCACGCGCTGGTTCGCGACAAGACCGGGCAGAAGATGTCGAAGTCGAAAGGCAACGTCATCGACCCGCTCGAGCTCATCGACGAATATGGCGCCGATGCGCTGCGCTTCACCTTGACGGTGATGGCAGCTCAAGGGCGCGACGTTAAGCTCGATCCGGCCCGCATTGCCGGTTATCGCAATTTCGGCACCAAGCTGTGGAACGCGACGCGCTTCGCCGAGATGAACGAAGTGGCGCGCAACGACGATTTCTGGCTGCAGGACGCCAAGCTGGCGGTCAACCGCTGGATCCTGACCGAGCTGACGCGAGCCGCGCGGGATATAACGGACGGCATCACCTCATACCGCTTCAATGAGGCGGCGGGTGCCGCCTACCGGTTCGTCTGGAACCAGTTCTGCGACTGGTACCTGGAACTGCTGAAGCCGGTGTTCATGGGCACCGACGAGGCCGCCAAGGCCGAGAGCAGGGCCTGCGTCGCCTTCGTGCTCGATGAGATCTACAAGCTGCTGCATCCGATGATGCCGTTCATGACCGAGGAACTTTGGGCCGAAACCGCCGGCGAGGGCGGGCAGCGGCCGTCGCTGCTTTGTCATGCGGCATGGCCGTCGCCCGACTTCGAGGACGAGGAGGCCGCCGCCGATATCAACTGGCTGGTCGATCTCGTCTCCGGCATCCGCTCGGTGCGTTCGGAAATGAACGTGCCGCCGGCGGCTATCGCGCCGCTTGTGGTGATTGGCGCCAACGAAACGACACGCGAAAGGTTCGAGCGTCAGAGCTCCGCTATCAAGCGTCTGGCGCGGGTCGGCGACATCTCGCTCGCCGAGGTGCCACCCAGGGGATCCGCCCAGATCGTCGTCAACGAGGCGACCATCTGCCTGCCGCTCGGCAGCCTGATCGACCTTACCGCCGAGGCAGCGCGCCTGCAGAAGGAACTTGCCAAGGTGACCGAGGAAATTGCGCGGCTTTACAAGAAGCTGTCCAACGAGAAATTCGTCGCCAACGCGCCGGAAGAGGTGGTGGAGGCCGAGCGCGAAAAACTCGCCGAATATCGCGAGGCGCAAGAGAAGCTTTCGGTGGCATTGACGCGGGTGCGCGATGCCAGTTGACCGAACAGATTGGGCCGGTTGACCGAACAGATTGGGCCGGCTGACCGAACAGATTTGGGCCGGCTGACCGAACAGATTTGCCGGTCATGAATCTGCTTTCCAGACAGGCTTCCTGCCACGAAAACAGGCATTCCGCAGCGTAAATCTTGAGGCAAACTGAATGTTTTTGCCCCATTGTTGCCATAATGTAACAATGGCTGACTAGGCCCGCAAACCGCTCTGTTTTGCGGTGTTTTAGGCGATTTTCCCGATTTTTCTCATTGATTTGTATTGAGCCGGCCATTTTCCCGCCTTGTCGGGAAGGCCGACACCTTGTCGGAAATGCGTTCGGCCAGGGTGTACATGTACGCACGGCGAATTCGTTGTTGCGCGGTTAACCTGAATTGGTTCTAGCTTGATGCAACGATATTCGGGGAGGAGATTCATGTGTTATTCGCGTCTGAAAGCGCTGCTGGGTGCAGGGGCCTTTTCGCTGGCTTTGGTTGGGACGGCGCAATCCGGAGGCTTTGACCGGGGCGGTGTCAATATCGACCAGCTGTTTGATGCGGCGCCATATTCGTTCGATGCGGGCGTCACCTATGTTTCGCCTCAACGCACCCTCAAAAATGTGCAGCGTCTGGACGGCTCGGGGCTGTCGACGTCCAAAATCGACGTCGGCGGTGATTACGCAGTGCCGCATATCGGCATCAAGGCCAATATCTTTGAGCCCGTGGACTGCCTTGCCACCTATACGAGACCGTATGGCGCGGATGCAAATTTCGGCATGAACAACGCCTATTCGCCGACAGCGGTCAAATACTCCGTCGACACAGACGATTTCGGCCTCACCTGCTCGTACAAGCTAAACGTCGGCAAGGGTGCCGTGCGGTTCATCGGCGGTGTCTCCTATCAGCAGGTCGACGCGTTTCTGTCCCGCCAGACATTGCTGGCCTTCGGCAATACCGGCCTCGGAAAATTCAAACTTTCCGACGAAGCATGGGGTTGGCGTGCGGGTGCCGCCTATGAAATCCCCGAAATCGCCCTGCGCGCCAGCCTGATGTACTCTTCGAGCTACAAATATGACGGGCTGTCGGGAACCGTCGACACGACCGGCTTCAGGGGCGCCTTTCCGGCGGATCTGATTCCTGGCTCTACCGGGGTGTACCCTGTCTCCGCGTCGGCTGAGATACCTCAAGCTCTGGAATTCAAGCTGCAGAGCGGTATAGCTCCTGGCTGGCTGGCCTTTGGTTCCATCCGCTGGCAGGAGTGGAGCAAGCTTGGCGTCATTGCCATCAATGGCGTACGCAGTCCGGTGACCGGTGCTCCCTCGCCCGTTTCCTTCGACCTGCTTTATCGCGACGGCTGGACGGTCACGGGCGGTATCGGCCACAAGTTCACCGACCGATTGTCAGGCGTGGTTTCGCTGACCTGGGATCGCGGCACCTCGACGACCTCCGGCTATCAGTCGGATACCTGGGCCGTGGCCAGCGGCGTCTCCTATTCGCCGAACGACAAGGTCGAGGTCAGGCTCGGCGGCTCGATCGGTGTGCTGACGAGCGGGTCATCGAGTTTCAGTGGTGTCGGCGACGTGGCAAATGCCATCACCTATACCTACGGCAACGACCTGCTTCTCGCCGGTTCGGCTTCCGTCAAGATCAAGTTCTAACTACAAATTTTTAAACGACAAAACGGCCGGGCATTGCCCGGCCGTTTTGCTTGGCGCTCCGTCCGGCACCCGGCCGGCGCAACAACTGCTCCGCATAATGCTTACTCCTGTAATTGTGACGTTTTGGCAACAGTTTCTGAACAACCCTCGCGTCGCCGAGCCGCCCGGGAACATTGCCCATTTCCCGCCATAAACCCGGCGCACCTCGAACTTGTCTCGGGACACGCGCCAACAGGCTAGGCGAAGAGGCAGGCCGCACCGCCCGCGGCAAGGACGAGTATGGACGCCAGAGCGATCTCCAAGGCCAAGCTGCCAAGCCGCCACGTGACCGTTGGTCCTGAGCGGGCGCCACACCGCTCCTACCTCTATGCGATGGGGCTGTCGGCGGCCGAGATCGCGCAGCCGCTGGTCGGCGTCGCAAGTTGTTGGAATGAGGCCGCACCCTGCAACATCTCGCTGATGCGCCAGGCGCAAGTGGTCAAGAAGGGCGTGGCCGCCGCCAGTGGCACGCCGCGCGAATTCTGCACCATCACCGTCACCGACGGCATCGCCATGGGCCATCAGGGGATGAAGTCGTCGCTGGTATCGCGCGAGGTCATCGCCGATTCGGTCGAGCTTACGATGCGCGGCCATTGCTACGATGCGCTGGTCGGACTGGCCGGCTGCGACAAGTCGCTGCCCGGCATGATGATGGCCATGGTGCGCCTCAACGTGCCGTCGATCTTCATCTACGGCGGCTCGATCCTGCCCGGCAGCTACCGTGGCCGGCAGATCACCGTGCAGGACGTGTTCGAGGCCGTCGGTCAGCATTCGGTCGGCACGATCAGCGACGCTGAGCTCCTTGAAATCGAACAAGTCGCCTGTCCGTCGGCCGGCTCCTGCGGTGCCCAGTTCACCGCCAACACCATGGCCACCGTGGCCGAGGCGATTGGCCTGGCGCTGCCCTATTCCTGCGGCGCGCCGGCACCTTACGAGATGCGCGACCGCTTCAATTTCGCTTCCGGCGAAAAGATCATGGAGCTGATCGCAAGGAACATCCGCCCGCGCGATATCGTTACTATGAAAGCGTTGGAAAATGCCGCGACCGTGGTCTCGGCCACTGGCGGCTCGACCAACGCGGCGCTGCATTTGCCGGCGATCGCGCACGAGGCCGGGATAAAGTTCGACCTTTTCGACGTGGCCAAGATATTTGAGAAGACGCCCTACATCGCCGACCTCAAGCCGGGCGGCAAATACGTCGCCAAGGACATGTTCGAGGCCGGCGGCATTCCGTTGCTGATGAAGACGCTGCTCGACCACGGCTATCTTCATGGCGATTGCCTGACGGTGACCGGCCGCACTTTGGCCGAAAATATGGAACATGTTTCCTGGAATGACAGCCAGGATGTGGTCCGTCCCGCCAATAGGCCGATCACCCAGACCGGCGGGGTCGTGGGCTTGAAGGGTAACCTTGCCCCCGAAGGCGCGATCGTGAAGGTCGCCGGTATGGCGGAGCTCAAATTCTCGGGTCCGGCACGCTGCTTCGATTCGGAAGAGGAATGTTTCGAGGCTGTTACGCACCGTAACTATAGGGAAGGCGAGGTTCTCGTCATCCGCTATGAGGGCCCGCGCGGCGGCCCAGGCATGCGCGAAATGCTGTCGACGACGGCGGCTCTTTATGGCCAAGGCATGGGCGGCAAGGTGGCGCTCATCACCGACGGGCGTTTTTCGGGCGCGACGCGCGGTTTCTGCATCGGCCATGTCGGGCCGGAAGCGGCCGTGGGCGGCCCGATCGGGCTGCTGAAGGACGGCGACTTGATTTCGATCGACGCGGTGAATGGCACGATCGAGGTTGCGTTGTCCAAGGCCGAACTGGCGGCGAGGGCAAAGGCATGGAAGGCGCGCACGACCGACTATCAGTCGGGCGCGATCTGGAAATACGCACAGACGGTCGGATCTGCCCGCGATGGCGCGGTCACCCATCCCGGCGGTGCCAAAGAAACACACTGCTATGCGGACATCTGAGTTGTTGAGGTCGTCTGTCCTTTCGGCACTGGTTGCGCTCGCCACTTTTGGCGCGACCTTGGGCGCCGTCGGCCAGGCCATGGCCTTCGACGACAAGGTATTCGACGACAAGACCGGCGTGAAGCCGCAGTCGAGCCCGTGGGCGGTATTCCAGTTCGGCTTTTCCGCCTACAAGAACGGCCATAAGGAGCAGGCCGCGGAAGCCTATAAATATGCCGCCGAGAACGGCCAGATCGGTGCCACCTGGAAGCTTGCGCGCATGTATGCCGAAGGCGATGGCGTGGCGCGAGACGACTACGCGGCATTCAAGTTCTTCAGCGAGATCGTCGACCAGGACGTCGAGCCCGGTTCGCCCGAGGAAAGCTATGTTTCGGACGCGCTGGTGGCGCTTGGCGACTATCTGAGGAAGGGCATTCCCGGCAGCCCCGTCGAGGAGAACGAGGTGGCGGCCCAGGAATATTACATGCGTGCCGCCGCCAACTACCGCAACCCGAACGCCCAATTCGAGATGGGCCAGATGTTCCTCAAGGGCGAGGGCGGCGTCAAGGCAAGCGTCAAGCAGGCCGGCCGCTGGTTCCAGCTGGCGGCCGAAAAGGGCCATGCGGGGGCACAGGCGACGCTCGGCAACCTGCTTTTCCAAAGCGGCAAGATCGTGCGGGGGCTGGCGATGATGACCGCGGCGCTCGAACGGGCCTCACCCGCCGACCAGCCATGGATCCGCGGCATGCAGGAAGAAGCGTTTGCCGCCGCCGGCGAAGCCGACCGCCGTACCGCGATCTCGCTGGCCGACGACATCCTCACCAAGGGTGGCGGCGACTAGTAGGCCGGCGGGATTGTCGATTTAAATCAATTCTCGGTCGGTTCCGCCGGCACGCCGCCGGGCGCTGGTGTTGAGATCGGCGTGCCCTGCAGATGCGGGGCCAGCGTGTTCTCCGGGCAGCCGTCCCGCTGCTTTGTCCAGGATGTGTTGTTGAGCACCATCTCGCAGCGGGCGAGATGGCTTTGTCCGGCAAGCGTCAGGCAGGCCATTTGGCCGATCTGGAACGATTTGCCGTTGGCAAGGCATTCCTCATCGGCAAAAGCCTGCACTGTTGCTGCCATGGCAAACGCCAGAGCAATCGGACAAAGAGCCGTTCGAATGGTCATGGGAACCCCTGCCGCCATGATGACGTCCCATCAGACGCGCGATTTGTGGCGATATGAGGGTTCGGTGCCGGCACCGACGGATCAGGCCGGCTGCAGGTCGAGATCCACCGCCACCGGCACGTGGTCGGAAGGTTTTTCCCAGGCGCGCACTTGCTTTTCGATCGAAGCCGAGGAAAACCAATTGGCGGCTTCGGGTGACAACAGCAGGTGGTCGATGCGGATGCCGTTGTTCTTCTGCCAGGCACCGGCCTGATAGTCCCAGAACGTAAACGTGTCCGGCGCATCCGTAACCGCGCGCACGGCTTCGGTGAAGCCGAGATTCTTCAGCCGGCGAAACGCGCGTCGCGTCTCGGGCTGGAACAGCGCGTCGTTTAGCCAGTTTTCCGGATATTTCGCGTCGACCGGCTCGGGGATGACATTGTAGTCGCCGGCCAGAACCAGCGGCTCTTCCAGCGCAAGCCGCTCCTCGGCCCAGCGCTCCAGCCGTGCCATCCAGAAAAGCTTGTAGGAGAACTTCTTCTCGTCATCGATCGGGTTGCCGTTTGGCAGATAGAGCGAGGCAACGCGCAAGACGCCCTTATCGGTCGAGAACACGCCCTCGATGAAACGCGCCTGCTCGTCGGCATCGTCGCCCGACAGGCCACGGTTGACCTCGTCGAAGCGCAGCTTCGACAGGATGGCGACGCCGTTGAAGCCTTTTTGGCCATAAGTCTCGACATTGTAGCCGAGCGCCTCGATCTCGGCGCGGGGAAACTGCTCGTCGACCGTCTTGATCTCCTGCAGGCAGGCGATGTCGGGCGCGCTTTCCGTCAGCCAATGGGTCAAATTGCCGATGCGGGCGCGAACGCCATTGATGTTCCAGGTGACGATTTTCATGACGGCCTCGATAGGCTGGTGGTCCGGAGACTAGCGATCTGGCGGGTGACGTTCGACAAGGCCGATCGTATTGCCTGCCGGGTCCTTTAGGAAGGCCATCCATTCGCTTTCCCCTGCCTGGCCGAACAGGCCTTCGGTGTCGCGATGGACGAGCGCCGGCGGCGCGGTGAAGGGGACACCGGCGGCTCTTGCCGAAGCGTGGAACTCTTCGAGGCCCGATATGTCGAGATAGACGGTGCCGGCCGGCAGGCCGTCAGTGAAAAGCAGGCGCACGTCACCTGCCATGATGAAGGCGATGCCCGGCGGATCGAAACGCACATGCAGGCTCATGCCGAGCACGTCGCGCCAGAACGCCAGCGTTGCATCGAGGTCGCGCCCGGCGGAAAGCGCGACCTGACGGACCGCGCCAACGCGGCGCATTCACTTACTCCCGAAAGGTTGGCACTCGGCATTTTCGGCGAGTATCTGCTCTATCGCCTCCCGCAAATGCGTTGACTGCTCGCGCGTCGTACTCTCGTGCATCCAATCACAGGCATCAAAGACGCCGCCAAGCCAAACCGGGAAGTCGTATTTCTGCTCAATGGGGAAGACCATCCGGCAGATATCAAACGGGTCCAACTCTCCTTGCAGATAAGTGCTGATACGCCGCAGGAAAACCTTGCGCGCGATGTCGCTCGCTTCTGCGGACCTGTCGTCGAAATCAGGAAATCGCCGCACAACGAGCGACTTCAATTGATCGCGGGGCTTTTCCAAGGCTTGTAACGTTCCTCGGGTTGCATCGCACGAGCTGCACGTAGTCGATGTCGTCGGCATAGCTCGGCGACGGCGCATGGCGGCTGGCCCAAGCAACAATATCGGCGTCGGAAATTGCTTCTATCTCGCGAGCGACAAGGACCGTCACAGGATCCTCACGGCCCTCGAGAAGCGGTTTCATACGTTCATATACTGAAGCTGGTGCCGCAGCCGCAGGAGGCGACCGCATTTGGGTTTCTGATCTGGAACGACTGGCCCATCAGATCGTCGACGAAATCAATCACCGAGCCGCCCATATAGACCAGCGACAGGTCGTCGATCAGCACGGTGGCGCCGTCCTTCTCGATGGCGACATCGTCATCATTGCGCTTGTCGACCAGGTCGAACTTGTAGGAAAAGCCGGAACAGCCGCCGCCCTCGACCGAAACGCGCAACGCCGTCTTGCCGGCCTCGTTCGCCACAATCTTGGCGATGCGCCTGGCGGCGGCGTCGGTCATCTCGACTTTCATAGCGGTCTTGGCATCAGCGCCCATGGGCGTCACCTTGCTTTCGGTTTCGTATGATAGGTATGAAGCGCGACGGGGCAAGTCAACTGCGGCATACGCTATGACCAACGAGTTGGGCGACATCGGATTTGGCTATCGGCCGCGCGCGGCCTATGCCAGCGACCCGGCGAAGTCGCGCGGGCGGCTGTTCGACGAGGTGGAAAGCCCGACGCGCACGCCGTTCCAGCGCGACCGCGACCGCATCATCCATTCGACGGCGTTCCGCCGGCTGAAGCACAAGACGCAAGTGTTCGTTGCGCATGAAGGCGACCATTACCGCACAAGGCTGACGCATTCGATCGAGGTGGCGCAGATTGCACGCGCCCTGGCGCGGGCGCTGCGCGGCGACGAGGATCTGGCCGAGGCGGTGGCGCTGGTGCACGATTTCGGCCATACGCCCTTTGGCCATACTGGCGAGGACGCGCTGAATGAGAAGATGGCCGCCTGGGACGGCTTCGACCACAATGCGCAGTCGCTGCGCGTGGTGACGCGGCTGGAGCGGCGCTATGCCGAATTTGACGGCCTGAACCTCACCTGGGAAACGCTGGAAGGCCTGGTCAAGCACAATGGCCCGCTGACCGATGCCAAGGGCAAGGGGCTGAAGGGGCCAGTGCCGCAGGCGATCCGCGATTATTCCGAACTGCACGATCTCGAGCTCGACCGCTTCGCCGGTATCGAGGCGCAGTGCGCGGCGATTGCCGACGACATCGCCTACAACACCCACGACATCGACGATGGCCTGAGGGCAGGGCTGCTGACGCTGGATATGCTAGAGGATGTCTCGCTGCCAGGGTCGATCCTCAAGGGCGTGCGTGAGCGCTATCCGGCGCTCGATGACGTACGCACCGGCCACGAGCTGATGCGCCGGCAGATCACCATCATGGTCGAGGACGTAATCGTCTCGACGACGGCCAATCTGGCGCGCATCAAGCCTGACAGCGCCGAAGCGGTGAGGGCGGCAGGCGAGACAATGGTGACCTTCTCCGCCGAGACGGCCGTATCGGAAAAGGAACTGAAGGCCTTTCTCTACAAGCATCTCTACCGGCATGCCGAGGTCATGCGGGTGCGCACCGAGGCCGACCAGATCGTCAGGGACCTGTTCGACGCCTATTTCGCCGATCCGCGCGCCATGCCGGATGGCTGGCGCGAAGGGCTCGACCGGGCGGAGGACCGCGTCAAGGCACGCAGCGTCGCCGATTTCCTGGCCGGCATGACGGACACTTATGCGCTCAAGGAGCACAGGCGTTTGTTTGACCATACGCCGGATTTGAGCTAGGGCGGGCTCGATTTTGCCGGCCAACGAGCCGGATCCCTGCAAAACCGTCAGAGCCATAGCAATGAACATCTTCGCCGATTTCAACGCGCGAATCATAAAGGCCGTCGAAGCGCTTGATTTGAAAGACAAGAATGGCGTGCCGCCGGACCTGTCGCGCATCGCCGTCGAGCCGCCGCGCGATGCCAGCCATGGCGACCTGGCGACCAACGCTGCGATGGTGTTGGCCAAGCCGACCGGCCAGAATCCGCGCGCGCTGGCCGAAAGGCTGGCCGAGGCGCTGCGCGCCGACAAGGATATCGCGGCCGCCGAGATCGCCGGCCCGGGCTTCGTCAATCTCAGGCTCAAGGACGACTTCTGGCAGGCGCATTTGACGGCGCTGCTCGGCGAAGGCCGCAATTACGGCCGCTCGACGGTCGGCAGCGGCAAGAAAACCAATGTCGAATATGTCTCGGCCAACCCGACCGGGCCGATGCATGTCGGCCATTGCCGGGGTGCTGTGGTCGGTGACGCGCTCGCCAATCTGATGGCCTTCGCCGGTTACGACGTCACCAAGGAATATGTCATCAACGATGCCGGTTCGCAGATCGACGTGCTCGGCCGCTCAGTCATGCTGCGCTACCGCGAGGCGCTCGGCGAGGAAATCGGCGACATTCCGGCCGGGCTTTATCCAGGCGACTATCTCGTCCCGGTCGGCCAGGCGCTGGCCGGCGAATTCGGCCGTGCCCTGCTGCAGATGCCGGACGAGGAGGCGCTTGCCATCGTCAAGGACAGGACGATCGATGCGATGATGGCGATGATCCGCGAGGATCTGGCGCTGCTCAACGTGCATCACGACGTCTTCTTCTCCGAGCGTACGCTGCATGCGAACAACGCCCGCAAGATACGCTCGGCGATCAGCGACCTGACGCTGAAGGGCCACATCTACAAGGGGAAGCTGCCGCCGCCCAAGGGCGAGAAGCCGGACGACTGGGAGGACCGCGAGCAGACGCTGTTCCGCTCGACCGCGGTCGGCGACGACATGGACCGGGCGCTGGTCAAGTCGGACGGCACCTTCACCTATTTCGCCGCCGACGTCGCTTACCTCAAGGACAAAGTCGATCGCGGCTTTGTCGAACTGATCTATGTGCTTGGCGCCGATCATGGCGGCTACGTGAAGCGGCTGGAGGCGCTTGCCCGGGCAATTGCCGGCGACGAGGTCAAGCTTACCGTGCTGCTTTGCCAGCTGGTGAGGCTTTTTCGCGCCGGCGAGCCGGTGCGCATGTCGAAGCGGTCGGGCGAGTTCGTGACCTTGCGCGAAGTGGTCGAGGAGGTCGGCCGCGACCCGATCCGCTTCATGATGCTCTACCGCAAGAACGACGCGCCGCTCGACTTCGACTTCGCCAAGGTGACCGAGCAGTCGAAGGACAATCCGGTGTTTTACGTGCAGTATGCCTCGGCACGCTGCCATTCGGTGTTCCGGCAGGCGAGCGAGCAGTTGGGCGAGGCCAATTTCGACCGCAACCAGCTGGCCGCCGAAGTGGCTTTGCTGACCGACGAGGGAGAGATCGGCCTGATCAGAAAGCTTGCCGAATATCCGCGACTGATCGAAGCCGCGGCGCTCGCGCTCGAGCCCCACCGGCTGGCATTTTACCTCTACGAACTAGCTTCCAGCTTCCACGGACACTGGAACCGGGGCACCGATAATCCCGACTTACGTTTTGTTAAGGTTAACGACCGACAATTGACGCATGCCAGACTAGGGCTGGTGCAGGCTGTTTCGGACGTTTTGACGTCCGGCCTGACGCTGATCGGAGCCAATGCGCCCACCGAAATGCGTTAGGTTTGACTAAAAAACCTGTCACCTTTTGCCCACATTGCGCTGGTAAGGGCCAACCCTACGCGACGTCCATGGCGTCCGAATGAGTGCGAGTTCGGGAACAATAATGGCAGACAGAACCCAGCTGAGAGCAGCCGACCACAACGACATCGCCAACGATGATCCGTTCGCGGAACTGACCAGGATCATGGGGTTCGACCCGCGCCAGCCGGTCAAACCGCAAACCCCGGCCCAGTCGAAAACCGCTGCCGCCGAGCCGTCGGCGGGTGAGGGCGATTTCGACATCGATCTCGAGAAGGAGTTGATGGGCGAGTTCGGCACCGACGCCAATGACAATGCTGCGCCTGCCGAGCTTCGCGAACCGGCACCCGAAACGGCCGCCGACGAGATGGATGACGCGCTTGCCGCCTCATTCGAGCAGGATTTCGCGTTCGAGGACAGTGCGGCGGACAATGCTGCTCCTGTTGCGGCCGCTCCTGTTGCTGCCGAGGAAATTGCCTCCGCCCGCACCGGGGCGTTCGCTCCCGCTGTCGAGCCGGAGTTCGACGACGAGTTCGATAATGCCGTCGCCGGCTCGCTCGAAGACGTGTCGCCGTTCGAGGACGACTTGTCGACGGGCGACGAACTTGCCGCCTCTCTCGACCAGGATTTTCGGCTCGACGACGATGTGACGGGCAAGATCGGGGCGACGAGCGATGTCGAACCCAGGGCCGCAGCCGAGGCGTACGCGCGGGTCGACGAGCCCGCCTTCGACAATGAGTTCGACAACGCCGTGGCAAGCTCGCTCGAAGACGAGCTGATGCTCGAAGAGCATGAGCCGATGGAGCAGGCCGTCGCCGGTGAAACCGCAGCGCAAGCCGCCGAGCCTGCGTTCAATGACGAGTTCGACGATGCCGTTGCAAGCTCGCTCGAAGACGAGTTGATGTTCGACGAGCATGAGCCGGCGGAAAACGTCGCATCGCCGGTTGAGGCGGTTTCGGACGATGAGAATTTTGCCGGCCATGTCGATGATGCCGTGGCCGATGTCGACATGGACTTCGACGTTCGCCCGAACGAGCCTGGCGAAATCGAAGAACCAGAATTTATCGAAGAGCTGTCGATCGAAGAACCAGAGGCCGTTGAGCTTTCCGGCACGGCCGCTGAAGCGGCGTTCGACGACGATTTCGATCTGAGCTTCGACGATGCGCTTGCCGAGGACGTCGAAGAGCCCGTGGCGCAGGTCGTTGCGGCCGAACCAGTGGCGCCGGCCGCCGCTGTCGTCCCGACGGCCCCAGTTGCTGAGGAACGCAGTCTGGAAGACGAGCTGAACGCGCTGCTGGGTGCGATGAGCACACGGCCGGCACAAGCGGCCAACGAACCTCCGATGACCCAGAAGCCTGTGACAGCTGCTCAGCAGCCCATGGCGCCTGCAATTCAGCAGCCAGCAGTGGCTGCTGAACAGCCAATCGCGGCGGCTGAAGAAGTCACCAACGAACCGGTGCATCCTGTCGGCGAGCTGGATTGGGAACTCGATGAGCACAAGCCCGCTGAGCCGCAGCAGTCCAGTGCCGCCGATGACGCCGATCTTGGTGCTGTTCTCCTCGATGAGCTTGAAGGCGAGGATTTCGGTGTTGACGCCGCCGCCGGACCTACGGATGATTTAGACAACGATGCGCTCGATGCCGACTTCGCCAGGAATATCGGCCTGGATCATGACTCGGCCGACAAGAGTGCGGCAGCTGCTTCCGAAGAAGATCCGCTAGATGCGCTGAACTGGCTGACGGCACGCGCCACACCGGCCGAGCCGGCCCGCTCGTGGAGCCGCGTGACGCCGGTCGCACAGCCTCAGCCCGCTTTTGCAAACCAGCCGGTGGCTTCGGCGCGTCCTGCACCGCAGCAGCCAGCTGCAACGCCGTCCTATCGGGCCGCGCCGGTCGAAGAGAGGCCGTCCTATGAAGGCCGGGCATCCCGTGAAGACAAGCCGTTCTATGAAGATGGGCCGTCCTATGAAGATGGGCCATCCTATGAAGATCGGCCGGCCTACACAGAAGCTGCACCAACCTCGCATCAACAGCCTTCCGCCTATGACGAGATGCCCGATGTCGAGACGGTCGACGTGCCCGAGCGCGTCGTGGCGCTGGCGGACGATCTCGACATTCCGGAGCTCAACTTCGACGATGACGAGCCAATGGCGCCCGCCTACGACGATCTTGACGCCGACTTTGCCAGCCTTCTCACCGAAATGAATGCCACGGACATAGCGCCTGCCCCGGTGCGCAGTGCTGGCTATGATGATGAATACGATGCCGGCTTCGGGTCTGGCTATAAGCAAGATCGTGGCGAGACGCGCGCCTATGGCGCCAAGCCTGTGGAAGCTCCTGTCAGCGCGGCAGCCGCTTCCTATGCCGATGCAGCGGACGATTTCGATCTGGGCACATTGCCCGGTGGCCAGCCGGTTTCGCAAGCCAACGACTTCACCTTTGACGAGCTCGACTACGATCCCGAGCTGGACGAGGCGATGTCGGTTCCGGGTCTCGCCGAGCGGGAGGCCGAAAAGCAGCCGCGCAGGCGCGGGCTGCTGATAGGAGCGGTAGTTGGCGCGGTGGCGATCGCCGGCGGCCTTGGCGCTTTTGCACTGACCTTCGGCGGCAAGGGCGGCAGCGACGCGCCGGTTATCGTCAAGGCCGATAATACGCCGATCAAGGTCAAACCGGAAAATCCAGGCGGCACCGTCGTGCCGAACCAGGACAACAAGGTCTATGACGCTGTAGTCAAGGGCACCAAGCCCGCCGAGCCCGTTCAGCAGAAGCTGGTCACCAACACCGAAGAGCCTGTGGATCTGAAGGCCAACGAGCCGGAGAGCCGCGTCGTCGATCTTTCGCCCAATGACCCCGATGCCGCTGATGCCGCTGATAGTATCGACGCGCCCGGCACCCGGGCGTCTGACACCAACGCGTCTGGCACCAACCCGTCTGGCGATACCGTAACTGCCGCCGCACCGGCGCCCAAGTCCGAGGATCGCATTGCGCAGGTTCTGCAGGAGGCCGACAAGGGTGCTAACCCCGAGATCGTCGCCGTTGCGCCACGCAAGGTACGGACGATGGTGGTGAAACCTGACGGCTCGCTGGTGGCGCGCGAGGATCCGGCGCCTGCCGCCCCGCAGATGGCTGCTGCCGAGCCGGCCGATCCGGCGCCGCAGCACGTAGCTCCGTCGACCCAGGCCGACGACGCGGCGCAGACCGGCGCCGTGCCCCTGATCGACCAAATGACAAGTGATCCGAAGAGTGGCGACCAGGCGAGTGGCGACCAGGCCGAAACCACCAAGCTGCAGCCGGCGCCCCAGCCCGACACAAAGGCTGAAGCCAAGGCCCAGCCGTCAGCCAGCAAGCAGTCCGCCAACACCCCGGCCACGGTCCCCGTGGCGCCGCAGCGTCCGTCCGACCAGCCGGTCGATGTGGTCGGCGAGGTCAAGCCCGATCAGGTTGCTTCCATCGATCCGGCCGCGGCCGGCGGTGGTTCGTGGTCGATACAGATCGCTTCGCAGCCGACAGTCGAAAGCGCCCAGGCGACTTACCAGGATCTGCAGCGCCGCTACGGCAGCGTGCTTTCCGGCCGCACCGCTAACATCGTCAAGGCCGAAATTGCCGGCAAGGGCACCTTCTACCGTGTCCGCGTTCCGGCGCAGTCTCGCAACGAGGCCATCAAACTGTGCACCGGCTACAAGGCTGCCGGCGGTAATTGCTTCGTGTCTCACTAGCGGCTCAAAGCCCCTCGAAAAGGCCGGCGCCCGCGCCGGCTTTTTTTGCGTGAACGGAAATTCCTGGAGACAATTGCGGGCGATTCCCTTTGTCCACGCGAAGCTCTAAACTGTTCCGCATGACCGAATCAAAATCCATGATCCTGGGCTGCGCCGGGAAATCACTGACCCGCGACGAGATCCGTTTCTATCGCAATGAATGCCCGTGGGGCTTCATCCTGTTTGCGCGCAATATCGGCGAGACCGAGCAGATCCGCGATCTGGTCGCCGCTATGCGCGACTGCGTCGGGCGTGCGGACGCGCCGGTATTCATCGACCAGGAGGGCGGTCGGGTGCAGCGCCTGCGGCCGCCGCTGGCGCCGAACTATCCGGCTGCCGGCGCACTCGGTGCCTTGTGGCGCGACGATCATGACGCCGGCACCCGTGCCGCCTGGCTGATGGCGCGGCTGCACGCTTTCGACCTGCTGCGCTACGGCATCACCGCGGATTGCCTGCCAGTGCTCGACGTCCCGATCGAAGGCGCCAGCGACGTGATCGGCGCGCGCGCCTATGGCAAGGAGCCGCGCGCCGTCATCGAATTGGGCCGCGCCGCGGCGGAAGGCCTGATGGCAGGCGGCGTGCTGCCGGTGATGAAGCATATTCCCGGTCATGGAAGAGCCTTCGCCGACACGCATTTCGAACTGCCGACCGTCGACGCCTCGATCGGCGACCTGCAGCGGCATGATTTTGCCCCGTTCAGGGAGCTCAACCATTTGCCGATGGCGATGACGGCGCATGTCGTCTACAGCGCGATCGATCCGAAGAACCCGGCCACCACATCCGGCAAGGTCATCGAAAAGATCATCCGCGGCGAAATCGGCTTCGACGGTCTGTTGATGAGCGACGACACCTCGATGAAGGCACTTTCTGGGGATTTCCCGTCAAAGGCGGCCGCGATCCTTGCGGCGGGCTGCGATCTGGTCCTTCACTGCAACGGCGTGTTCGAGGAGATGGCCGGCATTGCGTCGCGCACGACCGGGCTTGAACGCAAGTCGTTTGAGCGCGCGGAGCGGGCGCTGACCTATATCAGGAACCGTGACGTAGCGGACGAGACCGAGATTCGGGCCGAATTTGCCAGTTATTTCGACGCGGTGGCCTAGCATCAAAGGAAGCGAAGTGGCGGAGACATTGGACCTGAAGGCCGGCAAGGCCGCACCGATGGACCGCCTGTGGGCCGAGAACGACGATTCTCGGCTGACCGGCGATCCCGCCCTGGTCGTCGATGTGGCCGGTTTCGAAGGTCCGCTCGATCTTCTGCTGCATCTTGCCCGCAATCAGAAGGTCGACCTGTCGCGCATCTCGATCCTGGCGCTGGCCGAGCAATATCTGGTCTTCGTCGAGAAGGTGAGGGCACTGAGGCTGGAGCTTGCCGCCGACTACCTGGTGATGGCGGCATGGCTGGCCTTCCTCAAATCGAAGCTTCTGATCCCCAAGCAGCCCGGCGACGAAGGCGAAAGCGGCGAGGAACTGGCGGCGGTGCTGCAGTTCCGGCTGAAGCGGCTGGAGGCGATGCGCGACGCAGCTGCACGGTTGGTCAACCGCAACCGGCTCGGACGCGACGTGTTTGCGCGCGGCATGCCGGAGATGGTTATCGTCGAGAAGCGCAATGCCTATTCGGCCTCGCTCTATGACCTGTTGACCGCCTATGCCCAGCAGCGCCAGAAGCAGGCGGTCACCAATGTGACGATCGCCAGGCGCGGCGTGTGGTCGCTCAAGGATGCGCGCGACGTGCTGATCAGGCTGATCGGGTCGTTGCGCGACTGGACGGCGCTCGACAGTTTCCTGGTCGAATATCTGGCCGGCCCGGAAGAGCGGCGCACCGCAGTTGCCAGCTCGTTCGCCGCAACGCTGGAACTGGTGCGCGAAGGCAAGATGGAGATGCGGCAGGACCAGGTGTTCGCGCCGCTTTATCTGCGCGGCCGCGCCCAAGCCATCAAGATAGTCGAGGTGACACCATGAGCGAACGCGCCAACGCTTCGGTCATTCCGTTCAAGGTCGACGACGACGCCGAGCAAGGCATGGTCGCCGAAAACCCGGCACAAAACCAGGGGCAGAATTTGTCGCAGAATCCCGGCGAGCGGCTGCATATGGCGGAGGCCGTGCGGATGGCCGAAGCGATCGTATTCGCCAGCGCCGAGCCAGTCAGCGAAAAACAGCTCGCGGCGCGGCTGCCTGACGGCATCAACATTGCCGCGGCAATGGCCGAACTGCAGCAGATCTATGCGCGGCGCGGCGTCAACCTGGTGCGCGTCGGTGATGCCTGGGCCTTCCGCACCGCCGGCGACCTCGCCTTCCTGATGAGCCGCGACACGGTGCAGCAGCGGAAGCTTTCCCGCGCCGCCCTCGAAGTGCTGGCGATCATCGCCTACCACCAGCCGGTGACGCGCGCCGAGATCGAGGACATCCGCGGCGTCGAGACATCAAAGGGGACGCTCGACACGCTGATGGAGACGGAATGGGTGAGGATGCGCGGCCGGCGCCGCACGCCCGGCCGTCCCGTCACCTACGGCACGACCGACATTTTCCTCGACCATTTCGCGCTGGAGGAGATCCGCGATCTCCCCGGCATGGAGGAATTGAAGGGTGCCGGGCTGCTGTCCGGCCGCATGCCGTCGAATTTCTCGGTGCCGCTGCCGCCGGCCGACCCCGATGCGCTCACCGACGACGAGGATCCGCTGACCGACATCGACCTCGAGGAACTCGGCCTTTTGACCCCGCGCGTCACGGAAGATTGACCCGAGCGCCATCTTAAAGCCATAGGCAGGGCGGAACTGCGCCGATTGGTAGCGGGCTGCTGTGCCGAAAGTGCGTGACATCTGCCACTCATTCATGAACTCTGTCGCAGTTCTGTTTGAATCCGAACCCGAAAGCGCATAGATCAGCGTCTGGGAAACCGTTCGAGAGAGATTTGCTATGGGTTCATTTTCGATTTGGCACTGGATGATCGTTCTGGTGATCGTGCTGCTGGTCTTCGGCCGCGGCAAGATCCCCGAGTTGATGGGCGACATGGCCAAGGGCATCAAGAGCTTCAAGAAGGGCATGGCCGACGACGACACTGCTGAGGACAAGCGCACCGTCGAACACCGTTCCGACGAAACCGTTTCGGTACCGAAGGAAAAGGCCAGCAAAGGCTGAGCCCAAAACTTTAGTCGGCCAAAACTTGAGTCGGAACGTATAGCCATGTTCGAAGTCGGCTGGACCGAGATGCTGGTGATCGCGATCGTCATGATCGTGGTCGTCGGGCCCAAGGATTTGCCCAACATGCTGCGCACCTTCGGCCGCACAACGGCGAAGCTGCGCGCCATGGCGTCCGATTTCCAGCGGCAGTTCAACGACGCACTGAAGGAAGCCGAGCTCGACGACGTCAAGAAGTCGGTCGATTCGCTGAGAAGCCTCAATCCGGCGGCCGAGATCAGGAAACAGCTCAATCCATTCGAGCAGGCGGCCGCTGACGTCCGTTCCGGCGTCGATGCCGTGATGAAACCCAAGCCGGTCGTCGATCCCGCCACTTCGACAGAGCAGGCAGCCGAGCCGCTGAAGAACGGCGCAACGACGATGCCGGGCGTCAGTCCGCCGGAGCCGACGCCGGCCACGCCGATCTTTCCGGCGATGACGGACGAGTCCGTCGTGGCACCGGCAGTGCAGGCGCAAACGACTGCAGCGGCCGTGCCGCAAAAAGCATCGGCGGCAAAGAAGAAGCCGGCGTCTGCGAAGGCAGCGGCTGCCGTGCCGGCCAAGCCGGCAAAGACCGCTGCGCCAAAGGCCGCCACGAAAGCTGAGCCGAAAGCTCAATCGGCAGCAACGAAGAAGCCGGCCGCCAGGAAAACGGCGGGAGCCGCAAAGTGAGCACTTCGGATAAGGAACAGGACGAAATCGAAAAATCGTCGGCTCCGCTGATGGAGCACCTGATCGAGTTGCGCCGGCGGCTGATGTGGTCGATCGGCGGTTTCTTCGTCGCTTTTCTTGTGTGCTTCTTCTTCGCCAAGAAGCTGTTCAACCTGCTGGTGATCCCGTTCAGATGGGCCACCCAATGGGCCGGGCTCGATCCGCACAAGGTCGAGCTGATCTATACGGCGCCGCAGGAATTCTTCTTTACCCAGGTCAAGCTCGCCATGTTCGGCGGCATGGTCATCGCCTTTCCGCTGATCGCCACGCAGATCTACAAATTCATCGCGCCCGGCCTCTACAAGAACGAGCGCAATGCCTTCCTGCCGTTCCTGATCGCCTCGCCGATCCTGTTCCTGATGGGCGCGTCGCTGGTCTATTTCTTCTTCACGCCGATGGTGATGTGGTTCTTCCTCGCCATGCAGCAGACCGGCACCAACGACCAGGTGCAGATTTCGCTGCTGCCGAAAGTGTCCGAATATCTCAGCTTGATCATGACGCTGATCTTCTCCTTCGGCCTGGTGTTCCAGTTGCCGGTGGTGACCAGCCTGATGACGCGGGTCGGCATGCTGTCGTCCCAGGGCTTGGCCGAGAAGCGCAAATGGGCGATCGTCATCGCCTTCGTGGTGGCGGCGGTGCTGACGCCGCCCGACCCGATGAGCCAGATCGGCCTCGCCATTCCGACGATCCTTCTCTACGAGGTCTCGATCTGGTCGGCCCGGCTGATCGAGCGCAGCAAGGAGCGCGACCGTGTGGCCCGCGAAAAGCAGGACGCCAGGGAAGAGGTGGCCGAAAAGCCGGCGGACGCGTCTTCGACGTAGCTGCGGTTGGGCGGTTGGCATCTTTGTTCTTGCTTTGTGCCGGCAGCTATGCTACTAATCTGGGTATGGTGCTGATTCGCGCCGACGACCCGCCTACTGAGGCGGGTTTTTTGTTTCAGGGTTTGAAAGTTCCGGTGTTGCCGGCCTGAGCGGGGCGCGAAGGAACTCGGCTTGACATCTTGCATCGGTCAATGATGCGGTTTACGCCCTCTGGTCTTTGTTTTGGGCATGTCGTTGCCCCGAAACCGCCGTGCCGAGGACGAACAGACCATGCTTGACATCAAATGGATTCGCGACAACCCGAAGGCCCTTGTCGAGGCGCTCCAGAAGCGCTCGTGGTCGGCCGAGGAGGCGCAGTCCACGGTCGACGACCTGATCGCCGCGGATGAGGCGCGACGCGAGCATCTGACCGAGTTGCAGACCAGGCAGGAACGCCGCAATGCCGCATCGAAGGAGATCGGCAATGCCATGCGTTCGGGCGATGCAGCCCTTGCCGAAAGGCTGAAGGCCGAGGTCGGCGAGATCAAGGCCTTCATCCAGAATGGCGAGGCGCGCGAGCGCGAGCTCGACAAGGCGCTGAACGACGTGTTGGCGGTGCTGCCCAATGTGCCGTTCGATGACGTGCCGATCGGCAAGGACGAGCACGACAATGTCGTCAAGCGCGTCGTCTGCAAGGTGCCGACCCGCCCGAATTGGGTAAAGGAGCATTTCGAGATCGGCGAAGCGCTCGGCATGATGGATTTCGAGCGTGCCGCAAGGCTTTCGGGTTCGCGCTTCACGGTGCTCAAGAACCAGCTGGCGCGGATGGAGCGCGCGCTCGGCCAGTTTATGCTCGACCTGCACACGACCGAGCACGGCTACGAGGAGATCGTCCCGCCGCTGATGGTGCGCGACGAGGCAATGTTCGGCACCGGACAATTGCCGAAATTTGAGGACGATTTGTTTGCTACAGCAAGAAATCTGACTTCGATTGAAAAGGTTGTACGAGCGCTTGCTTCAGCACAAGACGCGGGCTCACCAGATGTCGACGGTCGCTCTGCGCGACAACGAATTGTGGATGCTCTGGTGGGGCAGCCGGAAGAGACGTTCGTCTCGGCATCTATACAACGCCTTTGGCTCATCCCAACGGCCGAAGTGCCGCTGACAAATCTCGTGCGCGAGGAAATCACGCCGCACGAAAAACTGCCGCTGCGCTATACCGCGCTGACGCCGTGCTTCCGTTCGGAAGCGGGCTCGGCCGGCCGCGACACGCGCGGCATGCTGCGTCAGCACCAGTTCTACAAGGTCGAGCTGGTGTCGATCACCGACCAGGAATCGTCGCTTGCCGAGCACGAGCGGATGACCGAATGCGCCGAGGAGGTGTTGAAGCGGCTCGGCCTGCCGTTCCGCACCATAACGCTGTGCACCGGCGACATGGGCTTCGGCGCACGCAAGACCTACGACATCGAAGTTTGGCTGCCCGGCCAGAACACCTATCGCGAGATCTCTTCGTGCTCGGTATGCGGCGATTTCCAGGCGCGGCGCATGGACGCCCGCTACAAGGACAAGGACGGCAAGGGCAATCGCTTCGTCCACACGCTGAACGGCTCCGGCACGGCCGTCGGCCGCGCTCTTATTGCCGTCATCGAAAATTACCAGAATGAGGATGGCAGTGTAACCATTCCTGAAGCGCTTCGGCCTTACATGGGCGGCCTGGAAAAGATCGAATCGAAATAATGCGCATCCTCCTGACCAACGACGACGGCATCCATGCCGAGGGTCTTGCATCGCTCGAACGCATCGCCCGCACGCTGTCGGACGACGTCTGGCTGGTGGCGCCGGAACAGGACCAGTCCGGCTATGCGCATTCGCTGTCGATCTCGGAGCCGCTGCGCCTAAGAAAAATCGGCGAAAAGCACTTTGCCGTGCGCGGTACGCCGACCGACTGCGTCATCATGGGCGTGAAGAAGATCCTGCCGGCAGCCCCCGACCTGATCCTGTCCGGCGTCAATTCCGGCGCCAACATCGCCGACGACGTCACCTATTCGGGCACGGTCGCCGGCGCCATGGAAGGCGCGCTGCTCGGCGTGCGCTCGATCGCCATCAGCCAGGCCTATTCCTATGTCGGCGAGGATCGCGTCGTTCCCTACGAGACCACCGAAGCGCTGGCGCCGGCGCTGCTCGAAAAACTTGTCGCCATGCCGTTGCCGGACGGCGTGCTGCTCAACGTCAACTTTCCGAATTGCCCGCCCGAAGAGATCGCCGGCACGGTCGTTACCTCGCAGGGCAAGCTCGTCCACAGCCTGTGGGTCGACGAGCGCCGCGACGGCCGCGGCCTGCCTTACTATTGGCTGCGCTTCGGCCGCGAGCCAGTAGAAGGCAAGCAAGGCACCGACCTCTATGCCATGCGCAATCGGCTGGTGTCGGTGACGCCGCTGCAGCTCGATCTCACCGCGCATGAAATCCGCGATCAACTGGCCAAGGCGCTCGCATGAACTTGAACCACGCTCCGGCGGTCGACGACCGCGAAGGTTTTGCCGCCTTTCTGCTTCGCCTGCGCGGCAGGGGCACGGTGCCGAAGGCGCTGATCGCCGCCTTTGAGGCGACGCCGCGGCGCGGCTTCCTGTCGGCCCACTTCCATTCGATCGCCTGGTCGGACCGCATGCTGCCGATCGAATGCGGCGAGGCCATCGAAGGCACCGACCTGCAGGCGGCGGTGATCGCAGCACTTGCCATCGAGCCGGGAAACCGCGTGCTCGAGATCGGCACCGGGTCCGGCTATACGGCGGCGGTGATGTCGCGGCTTGCCGCTCGGATCGTCACCATCGACCGTTACAAGACGCTGGCCGAACAGGCCCGGCAGCGCCTCGAGGCACTCGCCATCGGCAATGTCATCGTGCGCCAGGCGGACGGTTCCAACGGGCTGGCCAATGAAGCGCCGTTCGACCGCATCGTCGCCTGGGCAGCGTTCGACAGCCTGCCGCGCTTCCTGCTCGACCAATTGTCGAGCGGCGGCATCGTTATCGCGCCGATCGGACCCGACGAAGGCGAGCAGGTGCTGGCCAAGCTGACCAAGGTCGGCAGCCGCTTCGAACGCGAGGATATCGGCCTGGTGCGCCTGCAGCCGATCCTGCACGGCGTCGCCGCGGTCATCTGACTTAAAAATTTTAAGAAAATTTGCGTCGGATTCTACAGGTTTAACCGACCGGTAACATTAACGCGCTTTAATCACACTCAGTTGTACCGGGTCTGTGCGGGTTAGTGCGATGCAATTCAGTGTTTTGAAGGCAAACGGACGCAATCTGGCGCGTGGCTGCGCCGTCCTCATGATCGCAGGCGCTGCGACGGGGTGTAGTTCCCAGGTGGCGCGGTTCAACAGCGTCGACGACGTGTTCACCGCCTCGACCAACAACCAGCGCGCCATCATCGACAAGCAGGATGCTGCCCAGCCTTATCCGGGCGATGTTGCGGCCGCCCCGATCGACGGCAGCCACACCCAGTCGGTCAGCCGCTCAAGCCTCGAACCGGTTACGGCACAGCAACTGCCGCCGCCGGCTCCCGCCCTGGCCCCTGCCGCCCGCCCGGTGCGTACCGCTGCCGCGCCGGCCCTGGCGCCTGCCGCTCCTCGTGTCGACAGGACGGCAACCGGCACCGTTGCTCCGGCGGCAAGGCCGTTCAAGAACGCCGAGCCCGACGCGCCGCGCATGGCGACGGCCGCCGGCGCACCGCATGCAACCGAGATCGTCGTCAAGGACGGCGAGACCATTTCCGGCCTGTCGCAGCGCTACGGCGTGCCGGCGGATGCCATCATGAAAGTCAACGGGCTGAGCGCGACCAAAGGGCTGAAGACCGGCCAGAAGCTCGTCATCCCGGCCTATGCTTACTCGAGCAACGGCGCCGCGCCGAAAGTCGCCGACGCCAAGCCCGCGAACGGCACCAGGCACGACCAGCCGGCCGACGCGCCGGAGAAGGTGGCCGTGCTGCCGCAGCAGCCGAAGCTCAAGGAAGGCAAGTCTGCCGCGCAGGTGGATGCCTCGGCCGCCGCAAGCCAGCCGAAGGATGGAAAGACTGCGCTCAAAACAGCCTCGGCGACGGCCAAGCCGGCCGGTGCCGGCGGCACTTACACGGTACAGCAAGGCGATACGCTGTCCGCCATCGCCAGAAAGACCGGCGTCGGCGTCGTTGCGCTGAAGCAGGCGAACGGCATGCAGGACGGACTGCTCAAGATCGGCCAGACCCTGAAAGTGCCGGCCGGCGGAACCGCTGTTGTCGCCGGCGCGAAGCCGGCAAAGGTCGATCCGGTGACGACGGCCACCACTCAGCCGCCGGCCAAGACAACGCCGACGCAGACGCTCGCCTCCTACACGCCGCCAAAGAAGGATGCGAAAGTCATCCAGCAGGCCGAGGACGACGATGCGGTGGCGCCGGATGCAACCGGCATCGGCAAGATGCGCTGGCCGGTGCGCGGCCGCGTGATTTCAAGCTTCGGCGGCGGCAAGGACGGCGTCGACATCGCCGTGCCTGAGGGAACGCCGGTCAAGGCAGCCGAAAATGGCGTCGTCATCTATGCCGGCGATGGCCTCAAGGAATTCGGCAACACGGTGCTGGTGCGTCACGAAAACGGTCTGGTCACCGTCTACGGCCATGCCAGCTCGATCGAGGTGCAGCGCGGCCAAAAGGTCAAGCGCGGCCAGGAAATCGCCCTGTCCGGCATGAGCGGCACCACCGACTCGCCGAAACTGCATTTCGAAGTGCGCAAGAACTCGGCGCCGGTCGATCCGTCAGGCTATCTCGAATAGAGAAAAAGCGACTTGCGGGCCGCCTGACCTTCAGCCCGCCGAAGAAGTCCGCTCCGCAAGGTGCGGGCTTCTTCTGTTGCTTTTCCGGACCATGATCTTGCCCGAAAACCGGGTTCCACTTTTTGCTACGCTGACCTTCGGTTCGGGATCATGGTCTAGTCCTTGAGCGACTTGCCGAGCCGGCCTGCCAGATCCTGGGTGAATTGCCAGGCGACGCGGCCCGAACGGCTACCGCGCGTCGTCGCCCATTCCAGCGCCTCGGCGCGCAGCGTCTCGGGATCGATGGCGAGATCGTGATGGCGGACATAGCCGTCGATCATGTCGAGATATTCGTCCTGCGAACATTTGTGGAAGCCAAGCCACAGACCGAAGCGGTCCGACAGCGAAACTTTTTCCTCGACCGCTTCCGACGGGTTGATCGCCGTCGAGCGCTCATTGTCGATCATGTCGCGCGGCAACAGATGCCGCCGGTTCGAGGTGGCATAGAAGATGACATTGGCCGGGCGGCCCTCGACGCCGCCTTCAAGTGCTGCCTTCAGCGATTTGTAGGACGTGTCGTCATGGTCGAATGACAGGTCGTCGCAAAACAGGATGAAGCGGAAGGGTGCTGCCTTCAGCAGGCCCATCAGCTTCGGCAGCGTGTCGATGTCTTCGCGATGGATCTCGATCAGCTTGAGCGGAAGGTCGAGCTTCGCCGAGGCGTTGACCGAGGCGTGCACTGCCTTGACCAGCGACGATTTGCCCATGCCGCGCGCGCCCCACAACAGCACGTTGTTGGCGGCGTAGCCTGAGGCGAAGCGCTCGGTGTTGTCGACCAGTATGTCGCGGACTCGGTCGACGCCGCGGATCAGGCCGATCTCGACGCGGTTGACCTTGCGCACCGGTTCCAGATAGCCAGGATCGGCCTGCCAGACGAAGCAATCGGCCTCGCCTAGGTCGGTTTGAGGCACCGGCGGCGAGGCGAGGCGGGCGACCGCCTCGATCAGGCGGTCGAGCTTCTGGTTCAGGATAGCGATGGTGCTGTCGGTCATCTCTTGTCTTTTTTGTTCGCGTTCAGAGCGGCGCGGCAGGGCAACCTACCTGATTTCAGCGGTTTCGAAACTCGTCCCAAGCATTTGTTCGGGCATGATCTTTTGCGAAAACCGAGCGTCGCTTTTCGGGATCACCCTCTAACACGGCTCGCCAGGCCGGAAAAGCAGCCGATTTGCCCGGCCGCGCAGTTGCATTGGCAACTTTACCGACTATATTCCGGCCAAATTTGGCGGGGCCGCCTTGCGGCTGTTTTTCAAAGTTCAGGAGTACCTCGATGTTCGTGACACCGGCATACGCCCAAGGCATCGGCGGGGACTCGTCCGCAATGTTTATCCAGATCGTGCCGTTTGCTCTGATTTTCGTGATCATGTATTTTCTGATCATCCGGCCGCAGCGCACGCAGCTGAAGAAGCGCGGCGAGATGCTGGCGGCGGTTCGCCGCGGCGACACCGTTGTCACCGGCGGCGGTTTGGTCGGCAAGGTAACCAAGGTGATCGACGACAACGAGCTCGAGATCGACCTTGGCGGCGGCACCAAGGTGACGGCGCTGCGCTCGACGCTTGCCGACGTGCGCGTCAAGGGCGAGCCGGTGGCGAACCAGAACGCCAAGAAATAACCGAATTGTCGGCGGAACGATCCGCCAGTACGCCCTGACGGACGACGCCATATGCTTTATTTTTCGCGCTTCAAGATGATCCTGATCTGGCTGGCCGTGGCCGCCACAGTGGTCCTCGCTGCGCCCAACCTTTTTTCTGCCAGCACGCTGGCCAAGCTTCCCGACTGGGTGCCGAAGCGGCAGATGACGCTCGGCCTCGACCTGCAGGGAGGCTCGCATATCCTGCTCAGGATGGATCCGAACGATCTGATCAAAGATCGGCTGGAGACGACGCGAGACGAAATCAGGACGTTGCTGCGCGATGCCAAGATCGGCTATACCGGCCTTGCCGGAACGGGCCGCGCGGTGCAGGTCCGCATCACCGATCCCGCACAGATCGACGCTGCCAAGAAGGCGTTGAAGACGTTGACCGATCCGGTGGCGGCCGGCTTGTTCAGCGGCGGCTCGATCCAGGAGATGACGCTGGATGATTCCGAGCCCGGCCTGCTCAAGTTCACCGTCACCGATGCGGGCATCAAATATCGTACTTCGGCAGCGCTGACGCAGTCGATCGAGGTCGTCGGCCGCCGCGTCAATGAACTCGGCACGACCGAGCCGATCGTCCAGCGGCAAGGTGACGACCGCATCCTGGTGCAGGTGCCGGGTCTCCAAGACCCGCAACGGCTGAAGGAAATTCTTGGCCAGACCGCCAAGCTGACCTTCCAGATGGTCGACCAATCGATGCCGGTGCAGGACGCGCTGAACGGCCGTCCGCCGCCGGGATCCTCGGTGCTGTATTCGCAGGACGACCCGCCGGTTCCGTATCTGATCGAGAACCGCGTCATCGTTTCGGGTGAAAACCTCGTCGATGCCCAGGCGACGTTCAACTCCCAGAACAACGAGCCGGTTGTTTCGTTTCGCTTCGATTCGAAAGGGGCGCAGCGGTTCGGCCAGGCGACATCACAGAACGTCGGCAAGCTGTTTGCCATCATCCTCGACAATCAGGTGATTTCGGCACCGCAGATCCGCGAACCGATCCCCGGCGGCACCGGCCAGATATCGGGGAATTTCACCGCTGAGAGCGCCAACGACCTCGCCGTGCTGCTGCGCGCCGGCGCCTTGCCGGCGACGCTGACGGTGATCGAGGAGCGCACGGTGGGCCCTGGCCTCGGACAGGATTCCATTCATGCCGGCAAAGTCGCCGGCATCATCGGTTCGATCCTGGTTGTGGCGTTCATGTTCGTCGCCTACGGCTTCTTCGGCTTCCTCGCCAACATCGCGCTGGCGGTGCATGTGGCGATGATCGTCGGGCTGCTGTCGCTGCTTGGAGCGACGCTGACCTTGCCCGGTATCGCCGGTATCGTGCTGACCATCGGCATGGCGGTCGATTCCAACGTGCTGATCTATGAACGCATCCGCGAGGAGCGACGTGCCGGCCGCTCGGTCATCCAGGCGATCGATACCGGTTTCAGCAAGGCGCTGGCCACAATCGTCGATTCCAACGTCACCTCGCTGATCGCGACCGTGGTGCTGTTCTATCTCGGCACCGGGCCGGTGAAGGGCTTTGCCGTCACCTATGCCATCGGCATCCTGACCACGGTCTTCACCGCCTTCACCTTCACCCGCCTGCTGGTGTCGATCTGGCTTCGCCGGGCCCGTCCGAAGGAGTTGCCTCGGGCGCCTGTGACTTTCGTTCCGCCCGGAACGAAAATTCCGTTTATGGGCATCCGCCGCTGGACGTTCACGCTGTCCAGCGTGCTTTCAGTCCTGTCGGTCGTCGGGTTCATGACCATCGACATCAATTACGGCATCGATTTCAAGGGCGGCTCGCTGATCGAGGTGCAGTCCAAGACCGGCAATGCCGATCTGGCCGACATCCGCGGCAGGCTGACGGAACTTAATATCGGTGAGGTGCAGGTTCAGCAGTTCGGCGAGCCGAACGACGTGCTGATCCGCGTCGGTACGCAGGAGGGCGGCGAGAATGCCGAGCAGACCGTCATCGACAAGGTGCGCGGCGAACTGCAAGACCAGTACGATTTCCGCCGCGTCGAAGTGGTGGGGCCGACGGTCTCAGGCGAGCTTGCCAAGCAAGGCACCATCGCCATGCTTGTTGCGCTGCTCGGCATCCTGATCTATGTCTGGTTCCGCTTCGAATGGCAGTTCGCGGTCGGCGCCATCGTTGCGACTGTGCACGACGTGGTCATGACGATCGGCTTCTTCGTCATCACCGGCCTGGAATTCAACCAGTCGTCGCTGGCGGCGATCCTCACCATCATTGGCTATTCGCTCAACGATACGATCGTCGTCTATGACCGCGTTCGGGAGGATCTGCGAAAATACAAGCGAATGCCGCTGCCGCAACTGCTGAACAACGCCATCAACGAGACGCTGTCGAGGACGACGCTGACCTCGGTGACGACGATTCTGGCGCTGCTGGCGCTGGTGCTGTTCGGCGGCGAGGTGATCCGCTCGTTCACCATGGCGATGCTGTTCGGCGTCGTGTTCGGCACCTATTCGTCGATCTTCATCGCCGCGCCGCTGCTCATCCTGTTCAAGTTGCGGCCACAGGCGGCAGCCTCCGACGAGGAAAAGCCGGTGGGCGGCGGCAACGCCGTGGCAACCTGACGACTGCCGCGCCAGTGGCCAAAGGCATCGTCATCCGCGAGGCGCATTTCCCCGGCCGCGCGCCGATCGAAGCTTACGGCAATCGCGGCTTCCGCTTTGCCGACATGTCGCATCGCGGCTCGTTGCTGTGTCTGCCTTCGGGCATCTATGGCTGGGAACCGGCCGATCCGCTGGCGCTGACGGCAGCGGATTTCACCAAGCTGTTTAACGAGGCCGACAAGGTCGAGATCCTGCTGGTCGGCAGCGGCAAGGATCTGAGGCCATTGCCTGCCGCGCTGCGTGCTGCGCTGAAGGAGGCGGGCATTTCCGCCGATCCGATGTCGACCGGGGCGGCCGTGCGGACCTACAATGTGCTGCTGGCGGAAGACCGCGCCGTGGCCGCAGCACTCATCGCCGTCGACTGACGTGGCCGAAAACACCAATATCGTCATGGAAGCGGTGCGTGCCGCCGACCACGACCGCTATCTCACCGCGCTCTATGCGCCCGAAGACAAGCGGGACGCGCTGTTTTCGCTGTATGCCTTCAATGCCGAAATCGCCGGCATCCGCGATCGCATCCGCGAAGCGCTGCCGGGTGAAGTCCGGCTGCAATGGTGGCGAGATGTCATCGCCGCCCAAGAGGATGGGGCGGGGGTTGGCCATCCTGTGGCGGACGCGCTGAAGGCGACGATTTCCGCTCACCGCCTGCCGAAGGCGGCTTTCGAGAATATGCTCGAAGCGCGCATATTCGATCTCTATGACGACCCGATGCCATCGCGCACCGATCTCGAAGGCTATTGCGGCGAGACTGCCGCCGCGCTCATCCAGCTTGCGGCGATGGTGCTCGACCCGGTCGAAGCACCGCGTTTTGCCGAACTGGCCGGCAGGGCAGGTTGTGCGCAGGCGATGACCGGTTTGCTGCTTCTGCTGCCGCTGCATCGCAAGCGGGGACAGTGCTTTGTCCCGGCCGACATTTTGGCTGCGGCGGGGTCGTCGGCGCAAGAATTCGTCAGCGGTGATGGCGGGCCAGCCGCGGAACGCGTCGTTGCCGCGATGATCGCTCTGGCACGGGAGCATCTTTCCGCCTTCGAGCAGGGGGCTTCCGCTTTGCCGGTTTCATTGCGTCCGGCGTTTCTGCCGCTGGCTCTGTCGAGCGCCTATCTCGACAGAATAGAGAATGCCCGCCGCTCGCCTCTCAAGGATGTGGCTCGGCTCTCAGCCTTGCGCCGGCATTGGCTTTTGTTCCGGCGCGCCACGCAAGGCTGGCCGGCCGCATAGAGGCTGCCGCGTAACCAACCCGACAGTTATTCCGCAGCTTCCGCCCGAAAAGGCAACCCCAGCCATTCGCGGCAGTCGGCAAGCGCGCGCGATGTCACCGCGTGCCGCTTGGCGACCGTCTTGTCCTTGCCGCGCAGCCGCTTGCCCTCGATCTTTGGCGCGTCCACCGGCGGGAACAGGCCGAAATTGACGTTCATCGGCTGGAAGGAGCGCTTTCCCGGCTCGTCATCGGAGACAATATGGCCACCGGTGATATGGTTGAGCAATGCGCCGAAGGCGGTGGTCAAGGGCGGCAGCGACGGTGTATTGCCAAGCCTTTCGGCGGCGGCAAAACGCCCGGCAAGCAGGCCGATGGCGGCACTCTCGACATAGCCTTCGCAGCCGGTGATCTGGCCGGCAAAACGCAAGCCGGGCCGCGACTTCAACTGCAGCGAAGCGTCGAGCAGCGTCGGCGAATTGATGTAGGTGTTGCGGTGCAGGCCGCCGAGGCGGGCGAATTCGGCGTTTTCCAGCCCGGGAATGGTGCGGAATATGCGCACCTGCTCAGCGTGCTTCAGCTTGGTCTGGAAGCCGACCATATTGTAGAGCGTGCCCAGCGCATTGTCCTGGCGAAGCTGGACGACGGCATAGGCCTTTACAGACGGATTGTGTGCATTGGTCAGCCCCATCGGCTTCATCGGTCCGTAGCGCAGCGTCTCGACGCCACGCTCGGCCATCACCTCGATCGGCAGGCAGCCGTCGAAATAGGGCGTGCCTTCCCATTGCTTGAATTCGGTCTTCTGGCCGTCGACCAGCGCCTGTACGAAAGCAAGGTACTGCTCCTTGTCCATCGGGCAATTGATGTAATCCTTGCCGGTGCCGCCGGGGCCGACCTTGTCGTAGCGCGACTGGAACCAGCAAATGTCCATGTCGATCGTGTCGAAATGGACGATTGGAGCGATGGCGTCGAAAAAGGCGAGCGCGTCGGCGCCGGTCACTTCCGCGATCGACTGGGCGAGCGACGGCGCGGTCAGTGGGCCGGTGGCAACGATCGCCTGGTCCCAATCCGCCGGCGGCAGGCCGGGCACTTCCTCACGCTGGATGGTGATGAGCGGGTGCGCTTCGAGCTTTCTGGTCACCGCTTCGGAAAACCCGTCGCGGTCGACGGCTAGCGCACCGCCGGCCGGCACCTGATGCGCGTCGCCGGCGCTCATGATCAGCGAACCGGCGAACCGCATTTCGGCGTGCAGCAGGCCGACGGCATTGGTTTGCGCATCGTCGGAGCGGAAGGAATTGGAACAGACGAGCTCGGCCAGCCCGTCGGTCTTGTGCGCATCGGTGCCGCGGATGGGACGCATTTCATGCAGGACAACGGGAACGCCGGCTTCGGCCGCCTGCCAAGCGGCTTCGGAGCCGGCGAGACCGCCGCCGATGACGTGAATGGGATTCTTGTTCATGAGCGCCGAAATAAGCCCTTGGCGCGGCGATTGCAATTGCCAGGCGTGGCACCGCAAGTGGGCTGCTGGGAAAGACTGCCCAAAACAACAACACCCGCCGGGGGAGGAGGTCCGGCGGGTGTCGTTTTGTTGGCCGATCCTCGGGAGGAGGTGAAGATCGACCGTATTCGTCATTGCCGGGGAGGAGGTCGGCTTTGACGAAATTCTTTTCGCCATTTGAAAGGGCGCGAAACCCTTGTTGGAAACAACGCCCGCCGGGGGAGGAGGTCCGGCGGGCGCCGTTTTGGTGGTCAACCCTCGGGAGGAGGTGAAGGCTGACCGTATCCGTCAGAGTCGGGGAGGAGGTCGACCCTGGCGAAATTCCTGTGGTTAGATCGCCCTGCGAGCGACCATCTTGATCTCGTCGCGGACGATGCCGAGATCATTCAGCTGGCGGTTTGACAGGCGACCCAGCTCGGTAACCGTCTCGCGGTAGACGCGCCAGTTACGATAGTTGCGGATCAGGTTCATTGTCGTTCTCTTTTCAAAACTGGTTCGGACCATTTGCGGCCCGAAGGATTAGACCGCCTTGCGGGCGACGTAGTGGATGTCGCTGCGGCTGATGCCGAGGTCGGTCAGTTCACGGGTGCTCAGGCGGCTCAGCTCGGAAACGGTGTCCCGGTAGCGGCGCCAGTTGCGATAGTTGCGGATCAGGTTCATGGTATTCTCGTTTCGTCTTTCTTTCGGATCATTCCGTCTTTCTGTATGCCGTGAAGATAGGAGGCGTCATATCGATTTAAAAGCGCTATTGGTGCATGGCAGCAATGCAAATTGTGCAATGCAACATTAACGCGTGTACAGGCCTCCGCCCAAATTGAAAAATGCCATTGCGTCAACGGCTTGGGCGGGTGAGCTAAAAAGGGGCCGGGCAAAGGGGGAGGGGCATGGCGAGCTATTCGTCGCGGGTCAGGTCTGATATCGGGCGATGGCAGCAGGCGGGCCTGATCGACGCGCCGACGGCCGATGCGCTGACACGCGACGTCGAGGCCAACGAACGCAAGTCACTGAGCTTCGGCTCGATCCTGGCGATGATGGCGGCGCTGTTGTTCGGCGCGGCCATCCTGATCTTCGTCGCCGCCAACTGGGAAGTCATGCCGCGGCTGGTGCGGGTCGCGGCACTCTTTGCCGTTATCCTTGCCGGCTATGTCGGCGGTGCCGTGCTGAAGATGCGCGACCACGCGGCAATCGGCGAAGCGCTATGGATCGTCGCGGCAGCGGCATTTGGCGGATCGATCGCGCTGATCGGCCAAATGTACCATTTGTCCGGCGACGAGGCGTCGGCCTTGATCACCTGGGGTGCCGGCACGGCGCTGGCGGCGGTTGCGCTGCGCTCGAACCCGCTGACCGTCGCATCCGTCGGCATTGCCGACGCCTGGCTGTTCCTGAAAGGCTTCGATTATTTCAGGCGCACGGAATTCCCGCATTTGTTTGTCGTCATGGCGCTGGTCCTGTTTGCCGTTTCGTTCTGGACGCGCAGCCAGGCGGCGCGCCATTTGATCATCCTGTCGGTCCTCTTCTATCTCGTGCTCCTGGCGATGGACCACGACACGCTGCAGGTCGCGATCCCCTTGGTTGTCGCGTCGGCGCTGCTCTTCGCGGCGGCGATCTTTGCTGCCGGGCCCGTCGACAGGGTCTTGCAACTCGGCGGCCGGCTGCCCTTGCACGCGCTGATCGGCTTTCTCACCGGGCTGGCGATGATCCAGTTCGAGCTGGCGGACGAAAGCAGCTACACCAGCGGCTTTGCGATTGCCTCGGCTGTTGCGCTGGCCGGCATCGTCGCCGCGATCGTGCTCGGCGGCCGCGAGAGCCGGGGGCTGCGCTGGGTTGCCTATGCGGGCTTCGCCTTCGAACTCGCCATCATCTATGTCGTGATGTTGCAATCAATGCTCGACACGGCAGGCTTCTTCCTGGCGGCGGCCGTGCTTCTCGGCGTTCTTGCTTTCGTCATCATCCGCATTGAAAAGCGCATGAACGCCCCGGACGTGACAGGAGCGGCGGCATGATGACGGGCAAAAGACTGATCATCTCGGCGCTGGTTCTGGCGCTCGTCCAGATCGGCTTTTTAAGCTGGATTATCGCCGGACGCGCGGCGATCCTGCGCGACGGCAAGCAAGTCCTGCTCAAGGTCGAGCCGATCGATCCTCGCGATCTCTTGCGCGGCGACTATATTTTGCTCGGCTATGAGATTTCGCGCATACCGGTGAAGCTGATCGCCAACATTCCGGCCGGCAAACCGACAAGCGAGGACACGTCGATCGTGGTGAGGCTGAAGCAGGGCGCCGACGGCTATTGGGGGCCGACCGCGGCATGGCTCGGGCAAGCGCCGGCGCCGGCAGCAGCCGATGAAGCCGATATCGTCGGACACGTCTCCGAGGGCTGGGATCTCAGCGCAGCCACGACGATCGCGCCGGATTACGGCATCGAGCGCTTCTATTTGCCGGAAGGCGAGGGGATGGCGATCCAGAACGACATGCGGGTGCGGCCATTCGGCATCCGCGTCGCGATCGCGGCCAACGGCACGGCGCAGATCAAGGCGCTGATGGACGGCGACAAGACGCTGTTCGAGGAGCCACTTTACTAGGGTGCTATTCAGGTGATGCCGGCCTGCAAACGGCGGCTTCCTGCGCTTCCGGTGCTCACGTACCCAAACGTACGCTCCGCTCCGGTTCTCAGAACCCACCTGTTTGGTCGCTTCGCGCCCGTCTTCGACTCCGGCTCGGCCTGACCTGAATCTCAACACACCGAAGAAAGTTTGGCTCAGGGCGTGGTTGTGGCTGATAATCAACCGCGCCGCTGTGCGTGAACACCGGGCCTGGCGGAGAGCATGCCTCATGGCAATCACCCTGACGACGCGAGAAGACATAAATCTCGATACTGTTTTCCGGGTCGCCTGGAAAAGAGACACGGTGCAGATCAGCAGCGAGGCCTTGCAACGCATTGCCGAGTGCCGCGCCTCGTTCCTGCGTCTCATTGAAACCGACCCGGTGCCGGTCATCTACGGGGTCACCACGGCCATGGGGGAACTGGCAAGCAGGCGGCTCGAACCTGGGGAGCGTGATCGCCACGCTCGCATCAAGGCATTCGCAGCCGCCACGTCCTTCGGCGAGCCTTTGCCCGATCGGGTGGTCAGGGCGATCGTGCTTGCCCGGCTGACCAATTTCCTTGAGGGAAACGCGGCGACCACACCGCGCATGGCGCTCGCCGTTGCCGCGATGCTGGACGGCGGACCCATGCCTGTGGTGCCGTCCTTAGGTCAGGGCGGGGCCGGCGAGATCCTCGCCCTCTATCCCCTGTTTGCAGAGCTTTCGACGCGCTTCGACCTGGAAGTGAAAGAACGGGGCTCGCTGATCAATGGGTCGCCTTGCGCCGCCGCACTCGTGGCCGACGCGGCTTTGGCGGCGCGCCGCCGCGTGCGCCTGGCCGAAAAAGTCTTTGCGCTTTCGATCGAGGCGTTTCGCGCGCCGCTCGAACATTATGACCCGGCGCTCGATGCACTTTGGGGCGACGAACACGAAGCAGCGGCCCTGCGGGGATTGAGGGAGTTCCTTGTTGGCGCAGGAGACGGGCGCCGCAATTATCAGGCGCCTGTCAGCTACCGCATCGTTCCCCGCATTCTTGGGCATGCCCATCGTGCGTTGTCCGGTGCGGAACGGGCGGCCACGGTGTCGCTGGCCTCAATATCGGACAATCCGGTCTATGTCCCGCCGGATGAGACGCACCCATTCGGCCGCTGCATCAGCACCGGGGGCTATCACAATGCCATGGCGACGCCGGCCCTGGACGATCTGGCGGCGATTTGGGCCGATATCTGCCTGCTCTGCGACCGCCATGCCTCGAAGCTGCTGAACGGCAAGGTGTCTCTGCTACCGGATCTTTTGATGACCGGGCGGCATTGGGCCGACAGTGACGGTCACGGCAATGTCGGCTACGTGCCGATGGCAATCACCGGTTATCTGGAGCAGGCGAAGCTTTCGGCGCAGCGCACGTTCATCCCGGGAACGGAATCGGCCGGCGCCGGGCAGGACGATGTCGCCACGACGGTTTTCCTCGCATGGACGAAGGAAGCACGCGCCGGCCGCTGCCTGGATGCGGCGATGGCAATGCTGGCTGTGATCGCGTCGCAGGCGCTGCATGTCACCGAGCGGGCGGCCCCCCAGGCGCTTCAGTCGTTCGTGGCTGATATCAGGAGCATTGTGCCGCCGGGCGGCGCCGACCGGGTGCTGGGACCCGAACTTGCGAAACTGGCGGAGTTGAGGAGCCATATTGGTGCGGATGAAGGGACTCGAACCCCCACGCCTTTCGGCACTGGAACCTAAATCTGTTCCGCTAGCGGAGCTGGTGCGGGTAGAGGGACTCGAACCCCCAAGCTTTTCAAGCACTTGGACCTAAACCAAGCGTGTCTACCAATTCCACCATACCCGCTGAAATTGTCACTTTGTCACCGTTTGTCACGGCGTTTGTCACAAGTCAACGAGCGCCTAGTTGTCGGCGGAAACCACCTTCAGCTTCGGCTTGGTGTCGTCGAGGATGTCCCCGAGAATGTCGCCGGCAAGGTCGAGGTCGCCGGTCGCCAGCTTGGCGTATTTCAGCGTGGTCTCGATGCGCTTGTGCCCGAGCCACGTCTGGATGCGCTTGAGGTCGACCCCGTTCTGGACCAACCAGCTCGCACAGGTGTGGCGAAGCGTGTGGACCACGACATCGTCCCACCCGAGGGTCTTCTGCATCTCGTCCCACAGGTCACGCAGATGGCGAGCCTTACCGTCCGAGCCCTTCATGTGCTGGAACGGCCCTCTGCTGTCGGGATAGGCGCGCTGCATGGCGATGACCGCTTCCTTGGCAGCCTTCGACATCGGCAGGGTCCGTGGCTTGGACTTCTTGTCGCCGCCGAGGAAGAGGACGGTGTTGAAGCCCGGGCCGAAGGCGTTCCAGCGGAGGTCCATGATGGCTCCCACGCGCGCCCCGGTGTGCAGGGCGAAGACGGTGAAGGCGTGGGCGTCAGGCTGATGCCAGTCGCGCCACAGCTTCAGGAGCTTCTGAGCCTCGTCCTTGGTCAGGAACCGCAGGCGCTCGTTGTCCTCTCGATAGAGGGGCACCTTCGGGACGCGAGGGATAACCCCACGCTCGACCGCGAAGCGCAGCATCTTGGACAGAGCGGCGAGCTTGCGGTCAGCGGTGGCGAAGGATCGCCCACTCTCGACGACGTGGCGGGCCATCCGCTTCATCTCGTCCTGGGTGAGGTCTTGGACCGGCGTGTTGCGCCCAAAGAACTCCACGACCTCGCGCCCGTTGGCGATGGCCGTATGCGGAGCCTTGATCTTCGGGTTGTTCTCCCAATGGTCGGTCTTCACATAGTCGAACAGCGCCCCGAGCGTGTGCAGGGAGGAGCCGGTCTCGGTGCGACCGTTCTTGGGGGACGGGACAGGAGAGCCACGCACGAGGGCCGCGCGCGTCTCCAGCTCGTATGCTTCGGCCTCAACCTCGCTGTCGAAGGTCTCACGGTAGCGGGTTCCCGCGACCATGAAGTCGGCCATATAGGTGTCGCCGCGTTTCCTGACGGACATGATTAGCTCCCCAAGAGTTGGATCAGGGTGTTGTAGACCCGGAGACCCCGCTGCGTCGGCTTGACGCGCTTGAAGCGGCGATCCAGAGGGTCCTCGTAGGTCTCGATTAGCCCGTGACCGTCGACCAGCTCGGGCTTGCCGGCGACCATGACCTTCCGCTTCTCGCTAAGCGCCTCAATGTTGCGCGAGATAGGCCCACCGTCGCCGAGCCCGGCGCGCTGAGCGTATTCCTTGATGGTCAGCTCCGGCTGCGCAACGATGTGCAGGAACAGGCTGATCTGTTGGGCTTGCATCTCGGCGTTCAGTTTCCTGAACTCGTCAATGAAGGCGATGAATTTGCGGGCGGTCTTGTTCTCGACCCCGCGCGTGCCAGCGTTCATGGTGGTAACTCCTTCCCAGTGATAGGTACGAGGTAGTTGTTATTCCAGTCCCGCATCTACTGCAATAGCGGAGGTTCCCTCATAGACCTCCGCCACAGTTCCCCCTGTTATCCCCGCCTGTGTTACCGGATACGCTCTTGGAGAAGCGACACCGGATAGGCGTTCAGTTCGTTGATGCCGATCTCAACGAGAGGTTCCGGCGCTGGGACCTTGATGATCCCGATCCCCCGCCGACTGGCCTGATGCGTGAGCCAGTGTCCGTCCCGAAGGGTTCCAGTGATGGGGTCGTCCATCAACTCGAACGCGCCGGGCATGTTCTTCGAGAAGTAGCCGAGAACCGTGTCGTACCCATCGGGCACGTCAGGGCTCTGGTAGGGGTTGTTGGGGGTTGTCGCGCTTCCCCCTTGCGCGACCCCTCCCGCACTCTCCAAAGCGATGGCAATACGGGTCAGTCTATCGAGGAGGGCCTCGATCTGGTGTTCTTGCATAATGGTAGTTCCCTGAGTTGGCCGTGGTCCCGTGGGTGGGGCGGCTACAATCGATTTAACGACGGTCACATTTTGTGTCTATCCGGTAACGTGTCCATTTTGGACAGGTTAGCTGATGCTTGAAGAACGAGCTGCTCCAGCCTCTTGTAGAAGCCCTTTGTCAGCGGGCGATCAGTACCAATGAGGATCGGCAGCGCGCGGCGCCCGGTGTTCACGACCGTGATCCTACCTAGCTCCTCCAGAGCCTTGATGTGGCGGATCACAGTCGTCCGTGGCAGGCTCGTTGCCGCAGCAAGCCCCGTCACGTCCATCGGTCGCTTCTGGTAGTTCCCGAGGCGTATCGCCATCAGGACCAGATGTAGGTCCCGGTTCTCACCAAGAGCGACCATCTCTGCGCAGATGCCGAGGACCAACTCGATCACGGCAGTGCGCCTCACTCTTTCCTTTGCAGGCACGTTCGGCATGGTTTCCCTTCCTGGCCCCGCGAAGGGCTCACGTAAGGGCACCAGATCGGGAGTGCGAGAGTGCATTAGTAGCAACTCACACTCCCCGGCCAAGGTTCACGCAGCCTGCAAATGGTAGCGGGCGTACTTCTGGCCAGTCGGGTCGACCTTTAACTCGGTGATGATCCGGTGCCCGAGGCGCTTCAGTTCGAGGATGCGGGCCGGCAACTGGCGGCAGCGCAGGACGCCCTGGGCTTCGAGCGACGTGATGGCACCCTTGCGGCGCAGAAGATCGAGGACCGACTTGGTCATCGGTGCCGTGGGCTCTCTGGCGTCGATCACCTCGAACTCGTCGGGGTAGAGTATGCCGGTGTTGCCTGTCGTGGCGCTGACCGCTTCGACCAACCCGTGAAGGTCCGGCTCGGTGATGGTCACGGTGTTGCCCGTAGCGAAGCCATCGGTGTGGTCGGCCCACGCCGGCTCGATGATGCGGATACGCTGGCCTTTGAAAAATTCTTTCTTGAGCATGTCAGTTGCCTTGAGAGTTGCTGAGAGTTTGGACCCGGGCGGACCACCCGAACCGGGACTACGAAATGCAAGAAATGTGCCATCAGTTGACGGCGAAGCGGGAGCCGACCACCTCCCAATACTGGCCGCAGCGGGAGCGGCGCTTGGCCAGCCGGGTGCCGAAGATCGAGGGGCGGTACTTGTCGCTGTAGTCCCGCATGAAGGTGGGTGGCCTTCCCCTCGGTCAGGAAGAGTTCGTTGACGTGGTGCATGGTGATCTCCTGTTCTTGCTCCGTTCACGTCGAGGCACTATTTGTCCTGGCATGAGCGAGATCGAGTTGAAGTTGAGGTGGAAGCGGACGTGGGATGACCGTCCCGACGACTTCTCGGCCTTTGCCGAGGAGCAGGGAGTGGGCCGCATCTACAAAATGGCTGGTGGCCCTCAGGGTCACCGCTGGTAGTGAGCGAAGCCCATCTGCACCGCTACTTGGCCAAGTTCGATTTCCGTTATAACAACCGCGTTGGCCTTGGCGTCACCGATACCGAACGCTGCGAACGCGCAATCAAGGGCATGGTTGGCAAGCGCCTTACCTATCGGCGGATTGACGAAGCCGGTCACGCTTAAGCAGAAAGCGAAGCGACTCCTAAACAAGCGAAAAAAGAGGTAGCTTCTTTTTTGGGGGGATATTCCATGCCGCAAGAGACATTTACGGTTCAGCAGTTTTGGGCGACGCTTGACGCTGTCGGCGAGGAAACGGTCCGTGAGCGCCTTGTTGCTGGTGTCTATGGTTCCGGCAACAAGAAGAAGGAACTCGCTGAGGAGTGGTTGCGGCGAAAGGATCAGTCGCGAGCACTATCCTTGGAATCTGAGCGAACCGGGATCGCGAGCAAAGCCGCTGACGCCGCAACGCGTGCGGCAGACGCAGCAACGCGCGCGGCAGAGGCTGCTGAAGAACAGGCTCGCCTAGCGCGAACAGCAAACACAAGAGCAACGCTCGCGCTTGCGATAGCCGTAATCTCCGCGATCATCGCGGTGTGGGACAAAATCATAGCCATTGTTCCCTGAAACCCCGCCTCACTTGGCGGGCTTCTTCTTTTTCGGCGCCGGCTTGGGCTTGGGCTGTGGCGGCGTATTCAAAACGCGCTTCGCCAGATCGTCGCGGCGCTGGTCGGCCTTATCCTGGTCTTTGTCTTTGGGGGTTTCTGACATGATCAACCCAGCCTTTATTTCCTATCCAGAGGAAGCGCGATTGCTCGGGGCAATCGTGCTTGGCTATGGCGAACTCGATATCTCATTCACCTTGGCGGCAGGTACCGCAGTACACCAGAAATTTGCGCTCCTACACGCGGTCAATCAAGTGCGCTCTGAAAGCGCAAGACTTGATATCACTCACGCTATCGCCTCCGGCGGCTTCGCCAAAATTGGGTTAGCAGCCGAATACGCCCGCGTGCACAGGGCAATGCGATATTGCCTCAAAGTGCGTAACCAATGGGCACACTCACACTGGGGGGACTGGGGCAAGGATGGGCTAGGATTTACCCGCACCGATGGCGAGGTCTTCGCCCAGCCTATGAAGCCCTTTAAGTGGGACAGCATCACTCTGCCGCTACTTCAAAAGCAAGAAGCCTTCTTTGAATATACGCGGCAGTGCATTCTGACTGTGACAACGAACCTGACGCCGATCCTGAGTGGCAAGCCGGCTCTGATAGAAATGCCGCCAGAAATGCACGAACCGAGTATGCATAGTCAGTGGTCGAAACAGGTCCACGCCCGCATAGAGACAGGGCCGCAATCTTAATTGCCCTTCTTCGGCGACAGGGGCGAGAGCGATGCACATATGGCGCATTTCGACGGTGCCCCATTGGTCGCTCCGAGCGAAGATTGGAGCGGCCCAAGCGGATTGACTTGCGCCCTCTCCATTGGTCAGCACTCCCCGGCTGGTTTGAGGGTGGCGAGATCGAGGGTGGCGATGGGCTTGGCAGCGGAGTGCCGGAAGGCGATTTGCCAGTTGCCCGCGACGACGTGTTGAGGGTCCACCTCGTAGACCCGGAGGACGGCGCTGCCGCCTTCCTGCATGGCTTGCCGGCCAGCCTTGGACTTGAACCAGCGAACCAGTTGCGTCTTCGACCGGAAGCCGAAATAGAAGTCGCCGTAGGACGCGCGGCACTCGTTGAAGAGCGCATAGAGCGCGGTGCCGTGTTCGCCGTAGCTGCGCGGCCCGGGCGGATCGTAGGCACTGTGGTCGCCATTGACGCGCGGATGGCCGTCATAGCGAAAGACCGCGCCAGTCTGCCAAGGCCCCCCGCTGGCGTCGTTAGGGTGTTCGATGCGGTAGACGTTCATGACGGGCTCCGCAGGGTTGCGATGAAGAACACGGCGCAGCCGGTGATCAGGCCAGACCACAGGACAGCGGCGACAAGCGTTTCAGTTGGCATTGGAGGGTCCTTTGAGATTGACCCGAGCGACACCGGCCAGCACTGGAGGAGCCGACCGATGCGCTCAGGGAACTGGTACCTTGTGGGAGGCGTTAAGCCGCAGTTGCGAACCGCTTGGCCGTTGCGCCGTGGGCAATGATCACCATCGACACCTTGGCCTTGGCCGACAGACCGCCGCAGGCTTTGCAATCGGCGCAGCTAGTGCGGTTGCCAGCCTCATTCGATGCAGGGCAGACCACTTCACGCTTTGCCGCGACAGGCTCATTTGCAGCCCGAACGCGGAAGGTGCGCCAGCCGAGTTCATGGGCGTCGTTCATGTCGGCAACGCTATCGGCGCTGGCCATGCAAAGCAGGCGGAAAGCCTGAAACTCGACCTGCCGCCATTGATGCGTATAGCCGTTGATCACAGCGGCGTTGACGGTTGCCCGACGCCAGACCATGAATGGGGCCGCTGCAGGGTCACCATAGGAGCCCATGCGGAAGGCGAGACCACGGAACAGGTCAGCGGTCAGCTTGACGTCATAGTCGACGCCGGGCCGGGCATAGCGGTTGCGCTTGTATGCCTTGAAGGTGGACGCGACCGACTGGAACACGCGAACGTAGCATGTGCCGTTGTTTGCCGGGCGGTGCGGGCAGTCGCCGCAGACCGATGCATCATCGCAAGACTTCAAAGCCGTGACAGGGTCAATGTCCGACCGAATGATGAAAGTCTGGACCATTGCGCCAGTCTTCTCATTCTTGGAACGCGCCGTGATCCGGTTAGCGATGACGACGATTGGCGAACCGTCGATCATTGACGGGCCCTCATAGAGGATGACGCCAGCGAACTTAGCGGTGCGCAATGCAGCCTGCATTTCAGAAGCGGTGTTGATCATTGGAAATCTCCAAATGTGAGCTTGTCGATCCCCTACGTTGCAGTACCTAGTACCTTAGAGGATGGACAAGATCACACTTGTCGCGCTGCCCGGTTCAACCTTGCGGTCTTGCCACTGCGTTAGTTGCGGTCCACCTAGCTCTTCAGCTTTCGCTCTAGGCTCTTATCTCGCAACCATCCCGGTTATGCGCGCCTCCCGGTTCCGCACCAGTCTGACCTTTGGTTCCGCTGTATGGTTTGGGCTCGGAAGCCCTTGCCTGCGCCGAGGTCTTGTCCCCGGTCCCGTCCGTCTGGCGTCGCCGCCGTCTCGTTCGGTGTCTCTTTGTCTCACAACCGTATTAGATACGCAAGCGGAGTTATTGAAAAAAACAACAGATGGGTCGCATGTTGATGCCTAACCAACTGAAATTGTTATGAAAGAAAGTTTGAGAATAATCCGCGGAATGCCCGAAATGGCCGATTAAGTCCGCTTGCGGAGTCTTAATTCCACCTCCCCAGCATCAACGCAAGCGCACCAAATAGCGCCAAGAGCAGGCAAGACCACATCCCCGCCTTATCGCCCGCGCGACCGACACCAGATCCCCGACACGCCAAGCGTGCCGACAAGCAATCCACTCCAAAGCATCAAATAACTGTCAGCCATCAATCGCCCTAACAGGAAACCGCCTGCGCCCCTATACGCGCGGAGCTAGAGACAGGGCAAGGTTTGCCGATGTGCGTTGCCGATGTGCCCCTAGCGTTTGCACCTAGCGTTGAACCGTGGGGCAATCGCCGGGTCAAATCGTGACAGATTGTCAATTCACAAAAGCACCGATTATGAGACATGCGACCGGACATTCCGAACACTTGCGCGCCCCTCACATGCCCCTCATGTGCCCATCTGGCACCGCATTGGATACCTTATCTGTTCCATGCTGTTGAAATCGTTGGATAAACTGCCAGCTTGTGACAAATGCTGTGACAATGGGAGGCAACGCGACGTGCCACGCTGCGGGAAACGAAGGGGCACGGGGGGTCTTCGCGCGAGCCAGTTATCCGATCCCCCGCTCAGAAATTTCTACCAAACATTTCCCAGCCTCGTGTTGGAACCATTTCGTTTCGGGCGAGTTGCAGCTGACTTGGGAAGGGACGCCCCGAACATGGCAAAGAAGAACAAAGCAGGCCATCCGTCTGTCTCCAAAGCAGTTCGGAAACTGATCCATTCGGAAGACAATCGTCGTCACATACACAAGCTGTTAAGGCTAGCAGTCGAACCAGAACTGCCGCCGACCCTAGCGTCATTACTCGCGGCTATTGATCGGGCCAAACAGGGGCCGACGGAAGAAGGTGCCTAGGGGCTGGCTGAGCGCCAAACAGAGGCTTGCTCCGTACTTGTTTTTCTGGTTCCCGCTCAGAAATTCCGCCAAACATTTCTTCTTGATTTTTCCCGACAGAGGATCATGTATGTTCCGCATGGGTTCTCGCTGAGGTGGGAGGCCTGGTATGAACGTTTGGACGAACTGGCGACCCATCAAAGTGACTGCCAATGAGCTTGTTGAAGAGCTGATTTTACAAGCCCGGCGCGGCCAAATCATCATCATCTCCGTCAAAGAGACTATCGCAGCGGTGCGCCGAGACGGCCCGCATCTGGCGGAAAGTGACTGCGAGCTGGTGGAGCTTATTGTCGATCTTGCCCCAACCTTTGGCATGTTCGTCGCGTTCGACCTTCGCGAATAGCCGCATGGCAACCCATTGGTTCTACCCTCCGGTGTACGTCAGGACCGACCGCCTTGGGGTCACCCACAGGTGCAACAATGTTGAGGGTGCCGCAGAGGAACTCCTGAAGTGGACCAAGATGGGGCCTAAGTGGCGGAAGGCTGTGCAAGTATGCATCGACGCCGTCGCGGACCGGGCGACCCCCGAGGAGGCCCGTAAGGCCTTCGAGGCTGCTGCCAAGGAGGAGGGGGTGCTCTTTGCTGATTAGGAGTTCTATGTCTCGCCATTGGTTCAACCCTCCGGTCTACGTCAGGACCGACCACCCAGGTGTCCGCGTTGGGGTCAGCCACGTCGAGGGTGCGGCCGAGGAACTCATGAAGTGGACTAACCGGGGTCCTCGGTGGGACCTTGCGGTACGTATCTGCATGGCCGCACTGGCCGATAAGGTGTCACCTCAACTGGCCGGTAAGGCATTCCTGGCTGCTGCAAAAGAGGAGGGGACATTACTCCCCCCAATGACAACCAGCTAACTTGAACTGCGGTAAAGGTTCTCTGACCAACACCGCCTTCGCGAAAGGAGCCCGCCGCCCGTGAGAAAGGCGACGGACCCCCGCAGCGGCTGCACATCCAAGAAGAACCGCTGCAAGCTCCTAAACCCGCGAGGGCCTGCGTTGTTCCCTACAACCTGCGTTGGTCGGCAGGCCTGTGCCGCTCTACATTTCCCCTCATGGCAACCCATTGGTTCTCCCCTCCGGTCCCTGTGAGGACTGAGCGCGCCGGTATGACCCGGAACGTGAACAACGTCGAGGCAGCCGGCCAGGAGCTGATGAAGTGGACCAAGCGTGGCCCCAAATGGAACCAAGCGGTGCGCGTCTGCATCGCCTGCATTGCCGATCAGATGGAACCTGAGGAGGCACGGAAGGCATTCCTGGCTGCCGCCGAGGAGGAGGGGATGCTACGCTCCTCTGATTAGGTCTGCATTCCGCTTGTCACCACCTCCCACGTCTGATTACTACCTTTGATTGTTTTCAACCTTGGGAGGGAATAAAATGACTATGTTTCCGCAGACCATGATCGATACCGCGCGGGCTGGCGGCGGCCTGGATATAGACCTGTCCAAGCAGGTCATGTTCCCCCAGACGATGATCGACGTTGCAGCCGCAGCGGCTGCGAGTGGCAAGAAACCCACCATCACCTTCCGCAACTGTAAGAGCGTCTGGCCACAAACGAGGATCGACGTCGCGCGAGCCGGGCAAGGCTGTGTCGTGTTCGTAGACTAGCACTCAGGGTAGGGGGTCTCCTAGTACCTGTGCCCCCTCAGTCACACCCCGGGAGAACTACAGGGGGACTGAAGGGGGAACCTTGACGGAAGGCTCTCAGGTAGGACCCTAAGGTACCCCTTAGGTTCCCTCTCAGGTGTCACCCTAAGGTACACTCTAAGGGGAACCCTCGGGGATAGTCCTATTGGTCACCCTATTCCCTTGAGGGGGATTGAAGGGGCCTGTTAGAAGAACCGAGGGGACGACTGTAAGGAGGCCCCGAGGGCGTTCTCCATGAACCGGGCCAGCTCCAGGTCGAGCAGTTCCTGCTTCCGTTGGTCAGCAGCAGTGGTCTGGTTCCTAGCCATCCATTCGCACCAGTAGGCCACGGCACCGGCAACGGCATCGAGCCTGTCGTCGTGGGCGAGGGCACCCCGGTTCTTGGTGATCCGGGTCATCTGGTAGAACAGCCTCATGCGGTTCTGATCTTCCAGCGGGTAGCCGGTCGTGCTGTCGTAGTCACGCTCGACCACCTTGTCGGAGACCACCAGTCGGTGCTGGTTCATGATCGGCTCAAGGGTGTCGATGATGCGGGCTTCCTTCTGGGCCTTCGACCAGTCGGCATCCTCAATCGAGACCGGGTAGATGATCTGGGATCGAGAGCGCAGGAGCTGGGCGAACATGCCGTCACCGAAGTTCGGCTCGACGAGGATCAGGTTGACGCCCTGTTCCTTGGCATCGAGCAGTATCTTGTCCAGCGTACCGTTGTCGTAGCCGGCCCTCACAGCGCCCACACGGGTCAGGTAGAGGGTGCCATGCAGCATCTTGACCACGGCCCATGCAGTCTCGTCCTTGCCGCGCCCTGACGGGTCGACGAACATGGTCGATCCCTCGAACGGGATGTGATCCTTGGAGACGAACATCGGGCGGTGGAATCGGTCACCCGGCAACCCGATCATCGGGAGCTTGTCGAGGACCTGATCGGGGGACGAGCCCCATGCGACCTCACTCGGTCCCATCTTGGCGTCGAGGCCCATGACGATCAAGTCGGCGAGCTTGAGGGGGTACTTGTCCTCGTCCGACAGGCTGGTGTCCAACATGAACTGCAGGGAGAAGCCAGAGCGCCCGTAGGACAGCTCTCGTTCGTCGAGGTCGACCTCAGAGAACCGTTGGGGGTCCGTAGGGTTGCCAACGATGTCAGGGTCCGCGTCCAGCTCGCGGCCAATCAGCGGAGCCAGCTTCGAGCCGTACTTGGCGCGGCGCTCCTCATCGGGATAGCGAGCAGGCCAGATGCGAACCACGTAGCCACGATCCGGCAGGAGGTTGTAGATCGACATCTCGGTCTGCGGGGTGCCGAGGTAGATGATGCGGCCACCCGGCGAGAGAACGGCGTCGAACTCCTTGATTTGCTCGGATAGCTTCTCACGCTTCAGCGAGGTATCGGAATTGTTCGGGACTTCGATGTCGTCCGCGATGATGACGTTGGCGCGGGAGCCGGCGATCTGCGAGGTGATGCCCAGCGACTTCACAGACGGGGCGTGGGAGGCGCGGGCAGGGGCGACGTCGAATGCCACCTTGGACATTCGCTGGCCGTCCACGGGCCTCAGGTGGGCCAGCAGCTCCATCTCGAAGATGAGGCGCATGGTGAAGGTCGAGAAGTCATCCGACCGCTGCTTGGAGGCCGAGATGACGAGTATCTTCGTTTGGGGATCGCAATAGAGCAGCCAGCAGACGAAGGCCGAGGTGACCCACGATTTACCGACCCCTCGGAACGCCTCAATGATGAGACGCTTGGGGCCGTGCTGGAGGAACGATGCGATGTCGTACTGGACCTTTGTCGGGTCCGGTAGGTTCAGGTGTTTCCAGACCACATAAAGGAAGTTGCGGAAGTCGCGGAGTGGGTCTGTCTGCGTCGACAAGTGTGTCGAAGCAGCGAGGGTCTGCTTGGTCATTAAACCTTTCGGAGAGAGGCAGAGAGCGCTCAGGACGAGCGTTGTGAGCTTGGGGGCTGTTGGGTTGCTGAGCGACCTATCGCTCGTCCTGAGGCGTCTGTTAGGCCGCTATGAGCGACTCGATTGCAGGCTTGAAGGCGTCTGCCCAAAGCTGCTGGCCGGCATCGTTGAAGTGGACGATGTCGATGTAGTAGTTCGCGGACCAGTAGGCGAATTGCGGGATGTCGAGTTCCACGAGGCGCTCCGCATACGTCGCGTAGTTGGCACGGAGCCAAGCGTTGTAGGAATTGCGGTAAGTTTCCTGCTGCGCTGTCGCGGTGTCTCGGTAAGGGATCGTGGCCGCGATGAGGAGCTGGCTGGCGTGGATGCCGTTCGCGTAGGTCTGGAAGTCAGCGATGAGCTGCGCGTCCGTCCTGCCGTTGGTGAGGTCGTTGATGCCCGGGCCGCCCATGCAGACGATGTTCTTGGTGAACGCAGCGTCGTACTGGTTGTTCACGCGACCGGCGACGTTCGTTGCCATGTTGCTGAGGTACTGACCACCGACGGCCATGTTGACCGCGTAGATTGGCGTCGACACCGACTGGACCAGCTTCTTCGTCCACGTCTGGTTCTTGGAGTGACCAGAACCCTCGGTCCTGCTGTCGCCGTCGAAGACGACCTTGACGGTGGAGGAGGTCAGAACGTTGCACTGGGCTTTGAGGGCTGCCTCGACGGCCAGGCATTCGGCATCGGACAGGGCTGCCGGATAGGCAACGTAGGCGATGATGTCGAACTCACCGTCGTAGCTGGACGGCGTGGTGGCATTCCACCTGCCGAAGCCCTTGCCGGTCACGTTGCCAGCTACAGGGGCGGTGCCGACGAGGAACAGGGAACCGTTGACGCCGAACTGCTTACCTGTCGGACCACCTCTCCAGCGGAGAACGCACTGGTTCAGAGGCGGCACCTTTCGGGGACCCGTCCGTGTGTCGTTGAAGGGCGTCGTGTTGTTGCCCCTCAGACCGACGTTTGCCGTCGTGGTGAACAACGACACAGTCGTCGCGTCTGCCGGGAACGAGCCGTAGTAGTTGTCGTTGAGCGAGAAGTTCGGCGAGAGCAGGTAGAACTCGGTGAAGTTCTCCTTGGCGATGGTCGGGCCGGTGGTGCAGGCCGTGAACTTCGAGCTTTGGTTCTGGACGAGCGCGGAGCTGTCGAACGAGATCGAGGGCGCGCCATTGTACAGAACCTCGGGGAAGACGCCCGGCTGGTTGACCTTGGTCGCCTGCTCTTGGTGGAAGCCGTTGCCCGTCTGATCGTACCACTTGCGCAGCCCCAGAGAGCTGGCCCCACGGAACGATGTGGCGGCTGCAGTGTCAAAGTACTTCGAGCCGAAGCCGATGTCCTGCTCAACGTCGTCGACTGCGCGCTGCACACGGAGGGCCGGGCCTGAGTAGGTCTGGACAAGCCTTGTCGTTCCATAGACGACCGCAGGGGCTGTCGAGAGCGTCGGCAGGTACACCGGATCGACAGGCACAGGCGCCGGCTGGGACGGAGCCGCTGCGGCAGAGGTCCACAGGACGTCGCTAAGGACGCCCCGGAAGAACATGTAAGGGACGCCCATTAGTAAATCTCAGCCACGACCGTGCCGGAAGTGAACCCGCCCGTCTTCACGCCTACGCGGAAGTACCAAGCGGAGCCGGATACGCCAGTCTTCTCGGCGGGGGCGGTGAAGTTGTCGACGTCAAACCAAGTCGAGCTGTCCTTGGATCGCTGCACCGTAACGGTCGCTACGAAGGTGCCGCTGATCGACACGTCGAAGATGTCGCCGGCCTGGATCAGGACAGCAGGGGTGAAGGTGTTCTGTGCGGTGATGTTCATCAGTGTCTCGGATAATCCTGATCGTGTTCAGAGCCGTCGAAGGGGAGCTTCGAGGCCAGATCGTTGACGACCTTGTTGGTGCCCGGTACGGGCTTCGTGCCAGTGTCCTTGAGGAACTGACGGACGACGTTCAGGGACGCCGCGTCGGGCGTGATGCGGACAGCCTCGCCGGTCTCCTTGTCGACGACCGTTCGGCCATTCGAGAGGAGATCGTCCAGCTGCTTCGCGAACGTGTCGAAGAGGGCTTCGAGCGCGTTGCTATCGGTCTTCACTTCTTGTCCTTTCGGAGCATTTCCTTGGCCTTGGCGACGATCTGGACGACGAGCCAGACCGTGCCGAGGATGGGTGCGATGAGGGCAGCGCCGTCAGACGCGGCGTGAAGCCACGGGAGCCAGACAGGGCTCGATACTGCGGAGACGGCGACCGCAGCGGTGGTGTTCTCCACGGGGGTTCCTGTGATTAGAGCGAGGGTCACAGCGCAGCCGCCCAGTCCCAGAGGCTGTCGATCTGCGCGGGGGTAATGCTGAAGAGTGCGCCGAGGCTTTCGACGAGAGGGTGGGTCCGCTTGAAGTAGGTTGCCCATCTCCATTCGATCATTCCAGCCGGGTCATTCACCAGCTTCATCTCGACGTCTGCTTCGGTAATGCCGATGGACAGAAGAGCCCTGCGGACCTGACGGGGGCTTAGGGTCGGCATTGCCTCGCGAAGCTCTTCGACGGTCGGCGGGGTTGCAGCAACGTACGGAGTGGCTGAGGCACTGGCCGAGGCATAGAGCTGCCGACCAAGAACCTCAGCGTCCCTCGGGGATGCGGTGAAGGGTATCCATCCATGGACTGGGTGATTGATCTCCATGTCGATGGAGCGCGCTGCGCTGAACTTTGGGTAGCGGTATTCCATTAGGCGATCCTCACGAACAGAGTGAACCGGGCGTAGTTGGTGCCAGTGCTGTAGGAAGACCGACCCAGTGCGCGCCAGGTGCCAGACAGAGCGGACCCACCCTTCGTCAGGGTACGGTCGCCCGAAGGAGCGTTATCATCCGTCATGGCGGTGAAAGAACTCAGTTGCATACCAGCAGGCTGGATGGAGGAGCCGGCGTAGGTCCCACCTTCAGTAATTCCGGTGTTGTAGATGTAGCCCAACACGAACGAGCCAACAGCGCCGTAAGCGATGCCAGCAATAGCTGAGCCAACTGCGGCTGAGGTTATTGTAGCGTCTGTGCCGGCTGGGCCTTGCGGACCCTGCGGGCCAGCAGCACCCTGCGGGCCAGTCGGGCCAGCGGGGCCTTGGATGCCGGTCGCGCCAGTGTCACCCTTGACGGCTACGGGGGACCAGCAGGTCGCGTTCGTCGGGAGGTTGCCGGTTGAGGCCAGGATGTTGATGTAGGCCGAGCCGTTGTAGGCGACGACGTCCTTGGGGGCGTAGGCAGTTGCGCCTGCATAAGCGCCCCGCCAGATCATCCCCGGGGTGCCTGCGGCTCCTGCGGGTCCTGCCGGGCCTTGCGAACCAGCGGGTCCTGCCGGGCCTTGGATGCCTTGGACGCCCTGAGCGCCGGCACCGAAGGTGATCCCTGCGGACCAATTGCCGGAGGTCGCGCTGAGCTTCCAGAAGAGCTTGCCCTGCTCGATGTCGAGGTAGGAGAAGTTCTGCGCCTGAGCGTCGTAAGCCGCCCGCCCTGCGGTCAACCCTTGGGCGTTGGGGGCGTAGTTGGCCCCGGCAAGACCTTGGGGACCTTGAGGGCCTTGCGTACCCTGCGGACCTTGCGGACCCGTGGGGCCTTGAGGGCCTGTTAGACCTCTTTCACCGGTATCGCCCTTGGGCATGTCGGCGGACGTGAAGGGTCTAAACTGGCCGTCAGCGTCGAAGCCAAGGACGCTATTCTTGCGGACTTCGATAGTCGGGAAGTGGAGGACGATACGACCGGCGTCCGTGGCAGGAGCCGTGATTGCTCCAGTCTTCAGGAGGATCGCGATGTCAGCGCTTTCTTGGCTGACGTACATGGCCTGCAGCGCTTGCCTGTTGAGGTCTTCGGCGCGCAGCGAGGCACCGTTCGCAATGGTGACCAGCGGCTGAGCAGAGGGCGTCTCGCGAGTGATGCGGACTTTGGTTCCTGCTGCCGGTGCGGTGTAGAAGCGAAGCGAGAACGGCCCTGTCCAAGTGAAGGAACCCGAGGGGACGTCGTCGATGTATGCCTTAACGTGATTGCGGTCGAGGTAGCCGAAGTCGAACGTGTAGTCGAGCGTCGACCCGTCCCCGTCGTAGACGACGAAGGATAGAATTGGTGTGGTCATTTCGTTCCTTGGTGGGGAATGCGGAAAGGCCCCCGGGGTTAGCCGAGGGCCTCTGTTTGGGAGCGGGTGTTGGGTCCTAGCGGGGGGCTCTTTCGGGGAGCCCGCTGATCCAGCCATTGAGACCCATGACGAGGGGTAGGGCGTTGCCGAACATCAGGACGCGGGAGACCTTGCGGGCCTCGTCCTGTGACCAGTCGCCGTCCCTGAAGATGCCAGCCACAGAGCGGCCAGCTTGGTACAGGTCGTCGACGCCACCCGTGGTCGGGTTGCCCAGCCACATGTTGCTCGCCTGACCCGTGGAGCGGGTGTACGAGAACAGCGTGTCCTGCCCCGCCATGCCGAGGCCCGTATCGATGAGCATCGGAATGATCGAGGAAGCGCCGGCCCGCGAGAAGCTCGCCGCAGCCAAGTTGCCGGGGGCGAGACGCTCTTCGAGGAACTTGTCACCATCCGACCTCAGTGCGGCCTGAGCCTTCATCTGTAGGATGTAGCCGGCAGTGGCGAACGCTGTGGTCATGACGAGCTGGTGGGCCGCAGCCAGGTAGTCCTTGTCGTGGATCATACGGGCGACCTTGAGGGTCTGCTTGCCATACGATCCGACCATAAACGTGCGGAACTGCATCAGGGCCTTGGCCAGCGGATGGGACATCCACATGGTCATGTTCCCGATGTCGTTCTTCTGGATGATCTGACGGCTCAGGCGATGGGCTGCCTGAATGAACGCCTCTCGGGCCGGCTTGTCCGACCACTTGTCGAAGTGAGCGCGGGTGATCTTGCGCCCCGTGATGAACCCCACCTCATGCTCGAAGTTGCCCTCAGTGTGGAACATCTTCATGATCCTGTCGGTCATGTCCTTGTCCAGCCCGAGGTCGGCCAACCGCTTGGCTGACATCCCCTTGCCACCGTTGGCAGCCATGTCGGAGAACTTCTGCACGATGGCCTTGGCGGTCCACCGTTCCAGCATGAGGTTGGCTTGGGTCAGCCCCGAGATTTCCGAGGTGATCCTGTTGGCCGAGTTCAGTTTGCCTTCCACGAACTCCTTCCAGCTCGACGTCGGCTCCCCATGGAAGCCATTGGAGAACTCATCGATCCGGTAGTCGGAGCTGTGGAGCAGCCGGTCAGCGCCCACGCCTATGATCGCCTCCAGATCGTCGCCGAGGCCAGACTTCAGGAGCGAGGCTCCATCATCCGTCACGACGCGCCTGAGAGACGGTGCCTGCGAGAGTGCAGCCTTCCAGCCGAGGGACGCGATAGGTGCGCCAATCTCAGAGACCTGAGCGAAGCCCACTTGGTTCATGATGCGCGAGAAGTTGTACTTCCTGACCATCCTGAGGAACCAGCCGGCGTTCGTGGCCTCCATGTCGCTTGTTGGGCGACCGAGGATCGACGCATAGGCGTATTCCAGACGCTTGATGCCAGAAGCCGCTTGGGCCTTGGTGATCTTGCCCTGCGAGATGAGGTCAGCGTTCTTCTGCTTGACCTTGGTGAGGTACTGGGCGAACTCCCTGTCGCTGGTGAAGCCGTTGATCAGGAGTTCCCCGGAGACCGGGTCCTTGAAGCGGTACCGAGCGAGTGCCACCCGGCCCATGCTGTTGCGCATGTAGCGGGTGAAGTTCTGACGGGCGTCCGTGACCACGAGGTCCGAGATGCTGATGCCGCGCTCGTTCACGACGCCGTGCTTGTTGGCGACGTTCTCAAGGGTCATCTTCTCGTCCAGCAGCAGGCGGGCCTTGTTGTGGCCATCCCTGCCGGCGTCCTTGGCGCGGTTCTTGCCGAACTCATACTTGAGCGCCGTGGCGTCCTCCGGGGCGAGCCCGTAGTGGCCCTCCAGCATCTCGACGAGGTTCTCGAGCTGGTCGGCGCTGAGGATGTGTGACGAGACGTCTTCGAGGCCGTGAGCCCGGTCGACGATGGCATTGGTGAACGCCTTCGCCGTGCGCTCGATCACGTCATCCTTGAGGCCGGTGTCAGCCGACTTCATGGCCCTGCCAATGAGGGTCACGATGGGGTCGATGCCGAACTCATTGACTGCCGAGATGATCGCTTGGCTGTTCCAGTAGCGCGGGGCGTAGTGGGGGTCGGTCGGGATGCTGTCAGCGCCAAGCACCGGACGAGCGTCCTCAATGCCTTCCCGCAGGAATGGGTTCTGCTGAAGACGCAGGGCGTCGGCGTACAGCTCAGCCTGCTTATTGCCCACTTTGACGACCGCAGGGTCATAGCGGTCTGCACGGCCTGGAGCCCTGTCGGTGATGTAGGCGTGGACCTCCTTGTTGAACTGCCGCTCGACCTCTGCCGAACCCATGCCCTGCTGACGCGAGGCGTAGTCCTTGAGCTGCGGGATGTATGTCTGAGCTTCGGTGATGCGCTTCTCGTCGAAGAGCCGCGTCATGTCCTCCGAGGCCGCGAAAGCGTTGACCGCTCCGTTGGCCTTGCCGGTGCCGTCCTGCACGAGCCCAGCGCCGGCCTTCACGAGGACGTTGCTGTCCTGCTGTAGGCGAGCCGAGAGGTCGGGCCGGATCGAGCCGGCGAAGGTCTCGTTGAAGTCCCTGTCATCGAGCAGCCCGAGGCCCTTCTCGTCGAGGAACGGGGCATTCGGGGAAGCCTTAGCGGCACCCACCGAACCAGCCATGTCGATGCCCTCGTGGGCTTCAACGGCCCTGCGGCCAGCATGCTGGAACTGGGCACCCTCGAACGCGGTCTCAGGGCGACCATAGAGGTGACCCACAGCACCACCCACGCCGAAGCCGAAGACGGTCGCGGCGAGAAGATCTGATTGGTTGACGTTGGGGTTCACGGCGGCATTGACAGCCACCGAGGCAGCGCCACCGGCAGCGCCAGCAATGGCCCCTTCAAGGACCCTGCCGAGACGCCGAGCGCGATTACCAATGACCAGCTCAGGGGCCACCGTGGATGCCAAGAGGTCGGCACCGAGGGCCACCGGATCGAGGATCGAGTTGGCCATGCTGAGGGCCGTGCCGCTGAAGCCAGCGTTGGAGAGCCGCACGTTGCGATCCCAGTCGTCCTTAACGCGACCGAGGTTGTCCTGATAGTCGGCCTCAGAGACGCTCGACAGTTGGGACGTGTAGCGTTCGGCTTCCGTTGCGGGGACTCCGCGGGCTTCCAGATCGGTCTTCACATGAGCCGGGTCGAGCGACCAGTTCTCGTCAGGGGCGATCTTCTTGCCCTGGGACAGCAGCCACGGGAGCGTCTGTTGGGTGTTGTAGGCGTCCTTCTGGAGCTGCCACCACGACGGGTCGGCAGTCTCTACCTCAGGAGCCCGAGGGGTATTCGTGCGCCAGTCCGAGACCTCGACCGAGGGGATCGAGATGTCGGCTGAGCCGTTGTCCGAGGGGGACGAGCTTATCGTCTGAAAGGTACCCCCGAGGAGTGCTGCTGCATTCCTACGGTGACCTCCCATCTGGCTATCCCACTTGTCCCGCACGTCGCCTGGAGCGCCACCATTGTTGGCGTCAGAGGCGCTGTAGCGGCCCGGGGCACCAGCATTGATTGTGGAGTACAGGTCGAGCCCGCTCATGCCCGGCTTGAAGCCGTGGGCGACCAGATAGTCGGCGGAAGACTTGACCAGCTCTGAAACGGATTTGCCCGGCGTGTAGCCGAACTGCTTGCGCTGGGGGGCGCCCATCTGGATGAAGCCAACGTGCTGGCCCCACTGGGTCGTCGGACCCTTCCTCCACGGGTCGAATGTGCCGCCAGTCTCATACGACATGGCCGTAGCGAAATCGACCGGGTCAGCCCCGATCCGCTTGGCCTCGGAGACGATGGCGTTTCTTAGTTCGTCGTTCATTGTTCCTCATGGTTGAAAGAGAAAGGCCCCCGGGGTTACCGAGGGCCTTGCGAGGGTTAGCGGTTAGCGCCGCCTAGCGGGGGCATGAAGCCGTTGTCGTCGTAGACCGGAGCGTCCTTGCGGATGCGCTTGCCGAGCTTCTTGACGTTGGGCTTGCCGCCCGGCTCTGGGATGGTGATGTCGAACGCTTCGCGGGTCTTGGGGTTGATCCAGACCGTGCCGTTGCCGTCCTCTGCCTTGGCAGCGACCAGACCGTGGGTCTTGGCAGCGCCCTTGATGGAGATGTCGTGAGCCGCCTTGGCGGTCTTGGCGTCGTCCATCACGCGGGCTCGATCACGGACAGTCTTCAGGGTGACGAAGTAGGGGGTGCCTTCTTTGTCATCCATCAGCGGGAGACCCGTGTTCTTGTCGGCCAGCATAAATCGGCCGCCAGAGCGGTTGAGGTCCTGAGCCGGCAGGATGGTGATGTCGCCGGTCCCGATGTCGTGATCCTTGAGGACCCCCGGGTTGCCCGTAGCGAAGTCCCCGATGATGCCGTCGAGGGCGTCCTTGTAGTTGTCAGGGAGCGCCGCCTGACCGAGTTCCAGTAGGGTGCCGTTGTAGGTGATCGAGTTGCGCTGAACGCTGTCAGCGGCCACCGTAATGGCCCTGTCCTGATCCACGCCACCACGCACGAGGCGCTTGGCAATGGACGCCACACGCTGCTGCGCGGCTGCTGAGTTCCACGGCGTCGTGTGCGACCAGAACCAACCATCGGAAGCGGCGAGGCTCTTCACCGACCTGTCGATCTTGTCGTTCTGGTCTCGGGTGAAGTTCAGGCCGTCGACCTGTACAGGCTGCGAGGTCCGCACAGCGAACTCTAGGGCCGCATTGTCGGACATCTGCCTGCCGTCCTTGCCGGTCAGGTCGTCCTTGGCGATGATGAAGCTCTCCATGAAGTCACGGTCGGCTTCCGAGAGGTAGGACATGTAGGTGTTCTTCGAGGCGTTGTAGAGCCAACGCGCCGTCTTGACCTTGTCCATCACCCTGCTCATCGCCTCGGGGTCCTGCGCCATGTCCACCGAAGCGGCATCAGCGATTCCTGTGACCACGCCCTTGAGGGCCGGATGTTCGAGACCAGCGAGCTGTGCCTTGCGGAGTTCTCGCTGCATGGTCTGCTGGCCGTCTTCCCTGTTCTGCGCCGCGATCTGCGGGGAACGTTCGAGGTAGCGGTTGAAGGCTTCCTTCTTGATCGTGGCAGCCGGGACCGTCTTCTGGTTCCCGTCGTGATCCCACCAAGTCGTGTCGGTGACACGGTCGAGGCGATCGTCGGCCAGGAGCCCGTCGGCCTGGGTGTCGATCTCGGTCTGAGCGTTCTTGTCGTTGCGGAGCCCGACTGCCTTGGCAGCCTCGGCCTTGATCTGCAGAACGCGGTCAGCGTAGGCCCGCTGCTGCGACAGGGAGGTCTTTCCAGAGCGTCCGCTGTACTCGGCGTCCAGCATCGCCACGGCGTACTCGGGGTTCGTCTGAGCAAGCCGAGCGGCGGCGTTGAGGTACTGCTGATCGAGTTCGTCTTCGCCGGCCCCGAGGGAGCCCTTGGTACCCAGCTCGCCACGCATGGCGTTGAGGTTCGATGCGAACTTCTGAGGATCGACGCCGTTGCCGATCCACTCGTTCACCTTATCAGTGATGACCCCGTACGCGGTGTCAACGGTGGACTGGTTGGTCCGGTCGATCCGGTACTTCTGCTGCTTGGCGAGAACCGAGGTCTTGTACTGGTCCCACGCGCGCCCCGCCGAAGCGATGGCGTTCACGTCGGTGAGGCCGCTCTCCTTGATGCTGTCTTGGAACTTCTTGGCGAGGAACTCTTCCGGGTTCCCCTTGTCCCAATCAAAGCTGGTCTGAAGCTCAGCGTCGGTGTCCTGAGCGAGCCCCTGAGCCCATTTGTCGCCGTAGTACGACTGACGGGCCGCGTTGGAAATCTTGTCGTCGGTGACCATCATGCGGCCCTCTTTGATCTCCTTGCGGGTCTCTGCGAGGGTCTGTCCTGCGACATGCATCTGGAATGCAGCATCCTCAGCCGCGCGGGCTTCCCTGCTGCTCTTCCCGGTCACACCGACGAGGTTCCCGACTGAGTTCGAGAAGGCTCCGAGGGCGTCAGCCAGCCGGAAGAGGTTCTCGTTCTTGGCCGGCTGGGGCGGGGGTGTGTAGGTGTCCGACTGCATCGGTGCCGGCGTGAGCCGCACGTTCGACTGCAGTTCGGGGGCTTGAACTCTTCCTTGTGCCATTAAGCGACCCCTGCTGCTCTAGCTCTCTGGTAGCCGCCGTAAGCGTCGAGGCCCCCACCCATGATGCGGATGGCTGCGTCGGCGAACGATGGCCTCTGGCCCTGCTGGACCGAATTGATGCGGCCCTCGGCCTGCGCCTGAGTTGCGTCCATCTCGCCTCGGAGATAATCGGCCTGCATCTGGTAATTGTTGTCGAGGGTTCGCTCGTAGCGCCCCTGCTGCCCATAGTAGTCGGCGATCAGGGCATTGACGGAGAGACCAGTGACGCCAGCTTCGCCGGCTGCGACCTCTGCGGTTGCTCTACCTCGCATCGCCTCGACGTTGAGGTTCTGCTGCTCCTGAGAGGCAGCCTTGCGTTCCTGTAGGGCACGGTTCTGATTAGCCGCGTATGTGTTGACGGCTGCCTTGTTGGCCGCCTCACGGTTGTTCCGATAGTATTGCTGCTGCGCCTCATACTGCTGCTGCTGGCCCATGAAGCCGGCGACAGTGCTGGCTGCGGACAGAGCGAACTGGGCAACAGCCAAACCGACTGCGCCAATGCACATTCGTTATGACCTCAATCTTGCAAATTCGTGGAAGGGACGCTTCTCGACGCCAAACTCAGCGTGGGTTCTCAGGAACGAGAAACCCATGCGTTTGAGCCAGCGGATGTGCGTGGTGTTGCGCGCGTCAATGTGATTGCCGAGTAGGGGACGCACCCGGTGTAGCCTCTTGAGCCACTTAGGGGCCATGCCAATGAGGTCTCGGCGGTGTTTCATGATGGTGGGCGAAGAGACCATCCAGACGATCCCGAGATGGGGGTTGCCCTTGACTGGATCGACACCGAAGAGGCCGAAGACCTCTCCGTTCGGCTCCACGCCGGCCCACACATAGTTGCCCTGCTGGACGAGATGCGGCAGGACCACCTCAGGTTCCATCCCGAGGTAAGCCCTGCACTCATCCCGATCTGCTGAACGCAGACGCGGGGCCAAGGAAATAGCGTCGGCCACCTTGGCCCTGCGAATTGTGATCATCAAATCCTTTGCGATTTCTGGACGTAGTTGCCGATCCACTCTGCGGAGAGCAGGCAAGATGGGAGGTAGCTGTCGTTCACGATCTCGACCTTCACGCGGTCATTCTTGGACAGGACCGGAACCTTGAAGGCTCCGTCGCTGAGATTGATCTCGTCGGCCCTGTTGTTCGGATCACCCATGAGACGCCCAGTCGAGAAGTAGGCCCGTGTCTCGCGCGCCAGAGGGGTGACCTCGACACGGAAGTAGGCGGTCTTCGAGAACTGGATCAGGAGGCTGATGAGCTGTAGCCGGCCCTCGGTGATTACCGAGACACCGCCATTTCGGCTCTCCTGCCGGATGAAGATCGTGGACAGGCCGTAACGTGTCTCGTAGGTGGTCCCGAAGTAGAGCGGGACTTCCCTCAGGTCGCCTTGGAGGACCACTGCGTCGATGTCCGAGGACAGGATGCTTATCTCCAATCCCGGTTCAAGGATTGGCGTCGGCGATCCCGCTGTGACACAGACGTATGGAGCTTCGGTCATGTCGTGATCCGTCAGCACCGTGGTCCGATTGGTGTACGGATCGTATGTGCGGAGACCGTGGTTCTCGACCCTGAAGCGCCTGTCGAGGTTGACCACGAAGCGGATGTCTGGGTCGACACCACCTGGCTGTATTTCCATGACCTCAATGAACGCCTTAGTGCCTCTGTTGAGGATCAAGACGAGCTGGCTGTCGATGAAGCCTATGTCGAGGATCGATGTCACGCCGGGGAACGTCCACCGGGACCAGCTAGCCTGAAGCTGCTGAGCGTTCGACCAGTAGTACTTGTAGACGTAGAGGGACGTGAGGTCCCCGTCGGCCTGCACCACAAGGATGTCCTCATGGGTCGACGCGGCGAGCCTGATGGCGGTTCCCGGGATGTACTGCGGAACGTGTCCGGTAGCGTCCTCGGCGTCGGCTACGCCGGTGTTCACGTCGATCTTGTAGTCCCTGATCATCGTGAACTGGCCACGGTTCACCGGGAAGAAGATCGAATTGCCAGCCGGCACAGGGCGCGCCTTGCTGGACATTGAGAACGCAGTCGAGGGGCGGATCGAGGCTGTCTTCGGGGTCAGCAGCTCGTTGCCCATGAGGGTGAACTGCATCTGGTCGGCCCACAGGACCAGCCTGTCCGACGAGGCCACCGCGCTGCGAAGCACAGAGACACCGTTGTCGGTCGCCGCAACATCGATGGGATCATCGTCGAGCAGAGCCGTAGCCGTGGAGCGGAAGAAGTCGAAGAAGCTACCGTGCCTTGACAGGACAACATTCTCGCCAGCCAGGAACCCGAGGCGGTTCTTGAAGAACAGAACCTCGTTGACCTTCTCACCCACAAAGGATGGGCCGGGAGCGATCACGTCGTCGCCGCACTTACGCTTGTCCCAAGTGGCCACGTCGAAGGTGAACGAGCCATCTGCCTGACGGATAAGGACGTGGGGCATCGTCGAAGCCTTCAGCGCGGTGACAATCCCGGGCTTGGGGATTTCACGCCAGACGCCGATGGAGGAGTTGGCGTCCTGCCGGTCAAAGCGAACGAAGTAGTTGTCGAACTGGGTACCGACCGAGCCTACCACCTCAACGGCGACGTCGTCCTCGCAGTAGGCAGGCAGATCAGCGAAGTCCTGAACGGTCTTTCGGATCGCCTTCATCGCATGGCCGTTGTAGCCATCGTCGACAGAGACGCTGAAGTCCGCCCCGTCGTCCTTCTTGATGTAGATCGTCGACTTGAAGACCTTGATGGTCCAACCGTTGGCCGAGATTATTCCGTTGGCGGCGAGGTTCGTGTCGGTGGCCTTCCACGTCCAGTCGCCATTCGGTTTGTCATTGGCGGTGTCCTCCATCAGGACGGTCTCACCAGTGGCGAGGCGGCGGGCTATGAAGGAGACGTCCACCGAGGGGGTCTGCGCGGAACTCTGACCATCGGGGGTCAGGTAGCGAGCCACCTCGACGTTGTTGATCTTGATCGTGTACGCCTTGCCGTAGTTGCCAGCCATGACATTGATCAGGGCCTCGCTAGGGGAGGGCTGCTCGATCACAGCAGTGTCCAGCTCGACCTTGACCGTCTGGTTCGTGATGTAGGTGTAGTCGCCCACCGTCAGTGCCCGATAAGGGGGACGGTCGTAGGCACCGCTGTCGTAGCTCAGATAGCCGTAGCCATTGGGAGCCGTCACGGTACGCTCAGCGCCGTTGAGGGTGAACACTCGGATCGCCGTGGGTGTGGCGATCACTTGGTAGCGCTCGGAGGCGTCACGGTTGATCTGATGGGTGAAGACGTTGCCCTCGATGGCAGGCCCGAGGTTCGCCCTGAGCTGTGTCGGAGGGCGCTTCTTGAGGCCGTCCACGATGGTGGAATAGGCGTTCGTCTGGATGTCGCCTTGGGTAGCCAGCCGCAGGGCCATAGCCTGCTGACTGGCGCCGTTGGCGAAGTTAGGGATCGACCCGGAGACCTTAGCCACTACGAGCGGCCCCGGAGCTGCTGCATGAACTGACTGTCGGTCAGCATGTTCGGGTCGGCGCTGTCGAGTTCCTCCTCCATCATCGCGGCGCGCGCGATCTGCTCGTCCTGCAGCGTGTAGGAGTGGGTGGCCTGATCACCGAAGTATCGATCCTGATACTTGCGGGCGGCCCTGATTGTGATGAAGAGGCGCGCGGTGGACGGGAGTTCCTCGAAGTCGAGACCGAGGACCCAATCGACCGTCACCGGGCCTGCGAATTGGTAGGTGCGGTCGCCCTTGTTGTAGAGGCGTTGGCCGCGTTGGACAGCGTTGATGCTGGAGCTTTCGCCTGAGGTATCGACCTTCAGGACGTTACGCGGGAGGATGATCTCCCCGTTCTGGTCCGGGGTGATGCTCACGCCGTCTTCGGAGTTGAAGTTCCAGCCGACGGTTTGGACCTCCACAGAGGTGGCGCGGAGGGTATTCATGGCGAGTGAGGCGTCGATCACTTGGTTGTCCTCAAGGGTCGACACAGGGCTTTCGGCGCTGGTCGCGAGGATTTCGTTGATCGCCTCAAGCTCTGTCAGTGGGGTCAGGCCAACGGCCATAGATGCCTCCGAGAGAGGTTGAAATGAAAAAAACCGAGGCCCCTTTCGGAGCCCCGGTTCATTGGTGGGGAGTGGTGGATTACGCCGTAGCGAGTTCCAGAGCGCACTCAGGACGCAGCTTGTCGTGACCGACAGCGTACTTGGCGACGATCAGGGTGCCCTGACGCGAGACCATGTATTCCTGCTCAATGGCGACATCGAGCAGCTTGACGGTCCCGGCAGCGCCCTTGTTGAAGATCACGCCAGCGGTCGCCGTGAAGTCGCCCTGGTACTTGGCCGGGCCGGTGTTCACGTTCGTGCCGTTCGGGAGGTTCAGGGACTTGAACACCGGAATGTCGGCGATCTTGACGACCTTACCGTCCGAGTACGAGCCCTTGCCATCCCAGTCACGGTTGATGACCTTGGTGTTCTGCGCCAGAGCGTAATACTGCACCGGCTTCAGGGCACCCCAGCGGTCAGCCGGGACGTACTTGCCGTCGAGCGTTGCAGCAGCGTCGAAGAAGGCCGCAGCCATCTTGTCGCTGTCCGTGAGCAGGGCAGCATTGACGATCTTGCCACCACCCGGGAGGTTGTCCACGACGTTCGTGCCGCGCGAGGCGAGGATGATGGTGCGGGCGACGTTGCGGTCGTATGCCTGAGCCAGCTCTTCGCCGAGCTGCTTGGTCATCTCCGAGCGCGTGTCGAAGTGGTTCATCGCCTCGTAGATGTTGGCGGTGAAGTAGTCGGTCAGGAGCAGGTCGTCGATGGTGATGACGCGCTCGTTGAACTTCGTGACCGTACCGAGGACCTGATCGCCCGGGGTATGGTAGCGGGCACCCGAGGTGCGGCCCGTGACCGGGAAGGAAGCGGACTTGCCTTCCGAGATGTTGCGGACCATGTGCTTGTCCGCGAACTCGACAGTGCGAGCGAAGGCGGTCAGGATTTCGCCGGTTGCGACCTTGACGAAGTTGGCCTGAACGTCACCGACGCCGTTGGCCTGACCGAGATTGGAAACGATGCCAGGATTGGCCATGTGTTGTATTCCCGTGGTTGTTCTGAGGTTTGCGCGGACCTCGGAGCAGCACTGGAAGCGTCATTGGGATTGTCCGGCTTCCGAGCCCTCAGGGTCGGTCGGCGGGTCTCCAAGTGGTCTTCTGGTGAGACTTCCTTGGTTCCTTGATCACCGCCTAAAGAGGGGTGTGATCTGTCAGAACAGGGCGTCGGGACCGGACGGCGAGGCAGGTATCGATCCTGCGTCTTCCCCACATTAGGGGGCTGCTCTACCTTTGAGCTACTCTCCGAAAGCAACCCGTATTGCGGCCATAATAAAGTGCGGCCAGAATTGGAATAATAAAGTGTTAGAAGGACCTAGGCGGCACGTAGAGGCAGATTGTGCTGTCGGGGAGGCCACGTGGTAATCGGCCACGAGACCCGTTTGCCGTTGCTTTTTTGGCATGGCACCAATGGAAACGCGTGTCGTGTGATCGACGCACCCTGTTGTCCGAGTAAGGCAGCAACTCACCGGATGGCATCTTGAAGCCATTGCTTGTTTCGCGCACTGCGCCGTCCGCGATCGGCTCACAATGCTCATCTTGGCAGCACTGCTTTTCATACCAATCATGTGCCGATGCAGACGGCATCCCGAAAGTGCAGGCTGCGGCTACGATAGCGCCCAACCCGAGAGCGCTGCCGTCCCTTCTCAATAGGCGGATCATTAATTACATTAGACTTACCTTGTATAAGGTCGCAAGCCGTGTTCGAGGAAGAGGGCAACGTGATCTCAGACGCCATCAAAAGCGGCCTGAGCCACCCCGGGGCGCATGGCTAAGCCAGAGACGCTGCCGGGGTGTATGTCAGTGGGAGACGTTGTCGTAGAAGGCGATGAGGCGCTTGCCACAGTCGTTCTTCTCGGTCTCCGATTTCTTCAGCTCAGCGATCAGAAAGATCACTCGCTTCTTTGTCATCACGCCGCTGGACGGCGGGGCGACTTGGGTCTCGAAGCATACCCGCAGATCGGCGGGCAGCTCAGGGTAATGCGGCTTGGCGAACTTAGCGCCAGAGGTCGCGCAGGCGCTCAACGTCAGCGCCACTAAGGCACTCGCGGTCAGCGTCTTCGAGCGTTTCCACATACTGGTTCAATTCGCCTATCTTGGTTTGAAGGGCTGCCTGACGTTTGGCGTTCTCGGAAGCGACGATGGCGTCCGACTGTCGGGCTGCCGTCTCCTTCTCGATTGCCTTGCGTTGCAGCTCGATTGTCTCGGTGAGCTGCTTGGTCTCGACAGCGTGGTTGGCGTCGATCCTACCCTTGCCGTAGATTACTCCGACGATGGCGAGGATGGCGACGAGGCCGGCAAGCCAGCCATAGAGCTTTGCCAATCTGGCTCCTGTGTGTTTGCGAGGGCGCGGAGGTCCATGTGACCCACGCCGACGTATGCTCCGTAGACTGCCGGGATCATCACCGTGATCCCCACGGCAGCCGTCTCAAGGCCCCGCCAGATGCAACTGAACAGGGCCACGAAGGAGAGCGCGAGAGTGACACCAAGCCAGAACTTCGAGGTCCTGCGCTTGCTGCGGATCACGGGTATGAGGCCCATGGGAGCTGGAAGTGGGGACCGTCCTTGAAGGTCTTCCAGTCGCCGCCCCATTCGATGGGAACGCCAACGTCCTTAGCGGCCTGCTTCATGGCTGCCGCGAGGGGGTAGTAGAACTTCCAGTCGAAGGTCGGCTTGCCGTTCACGATGGGCAGGAGGTCGACCGCATGTCCGTCGAGGTGACGGGAGCGCATGGTGGTCGAGACGCCTTTCTTGACGTTCGCCGCCTGCTGCGCCTTTGAGCGGAGACCTTCGCCTACCGTGAAGTCTTGGGTGGTGATTTCAATGGCGCGCTTGACCACCTTGACGAGGTCAGGATGGACGCCTGCCAGATTGGCGAGCGACTTCGCGCCTAACGAATAGGCCATGATTTCCTTTGAGATGGCCCCCACTTGACATGCAGAGGTGGGGGCCGTGTCCGTTATCGGATGTTGTTGGACCGGGAGAGCTTCTGCTCGACCTTCAGCCGGTAGGCGTGGTCCTTGGTGTAACGCTCGTCAGACATCGCGGTCTGGACTTCCGCCCAGCTCGTGAAGGTGTCCACGGCACTGCCAGCCGGTTTGCCGCCGATCAGCGTCGGCTCCTTGCCGTTGGCCGCTTCGTACTTGGCCTTGAGCTGCTCCATGGCGACCACGGCAGCGTTCACGTCGGCACCCTCGAACGACTTGTTGAAGGTGTCGATCTCGGTAGCCTGTAGGGACGTGGAGGCCCATGCGAACATGCGGTCCATGCTGTCCTTGCCGCCGGCTGCGGAAGTGATCCGCTGGGTCGCCATCTCGGCGAGCGCCTGTTGGCCGGCGATGTAGTTGTCGACCGTGACCTTGTCGTAGCCGCTCTTTTGAGCCAGCTCGTACTCAGCCTCGGTGAGCTTCTGGCCGTTCGCCTCGAACCGCTTGTTCAGCTCGGCGATGGTCTCGGCAGCACCTTTGGGAGCCTCTTCGGCTGCCTTCTTGTCTGCCTCTTCCTTCGCCTTCTCTTCGGCGGTCTTCTCGGCTTCCGGCTTGGGCTCTTCCTTCGGAGCGCCGAGCTTCTTCTCAAGCTCATCGTAAGCCTTGGCCATGTCCTCCGGGGTGGCGAACTTCTCGTTCAACCAAGAGGGGCGCTCAGGGGCCGGTGGGGCTTCCTTTGCGGCCTTCTCGGCGTCGAGCTTGGCGCGGGCTTCGGCTTCGTTCGTCGGGGCGGTCTTGGCAGCTTCCGCGAGGGCCGCTGCGGCTTCCTCTGCGGTCGGCTGGACGGCTTGGACCTGGATGGTCTCAACCGACATTAATGGGCCACCAGCACGTTGCCGCTATTGAGCAGCGTATGGTTGGCCGGGAGCTTCGGCTCTTTGGCCTTCTTCGGGGCGGGGCCAGCGGGGCCGTTCGCGCCTTTGGTTTCGGGTGCGGGCTCGGTGGAGCCGGTCGCGCCTTCTGTCACTTCGTCAGCCATTCTGTTCTCCTGTCGTGGCTTGGGGTTGCTGTTTCATGCCCTCCTTGGCCATGCCGCCCATTTGAGCGATTGCCTGAGGGCCGAGTTGCTGGACCATGGCCATCTGTTGGGCCTGCTGATCGGACGCTTGGATTTCCTCGTCGGTGCGGATGAGGCCACCCATGTCGATACCGAGGGCAGCTCCACGGCGCTTGAAGTACTCACCGAGGTTGACGTATCGGCCAATCGCTTCGGGGCCACCGACTTGGGCGGCGCCAGCGATGAAGCTGTCGAGGTTCTGTAGGTCGTTGCCGCGTCCAAGGGCGTCGAGGCCCGTAACGATGGACGTGGAGGTGATCTCCTTGGGAAGCGGAGGCACCTTGCGAACGAACTCCATGCGAGCTTCGTAGAGCTTGGCGACAGGCATCTGGAACTCTTCGGCCAGCAGCGAGTAGACGCCGCCGAGACCCTGATCGAGTTCACCAGCCATGTACCGAATCTCTTCAGCCGTCACTCGCTCCCCACTCCGCTGGATGGCAGTGTTCAGGAGGAACGCGAAGGAGAGACGTTCGGTGAGCTGAGCGATGAACCGCTCGGCCACGGCCATGTCGTTCGCCTTGTCGAGACGCAGCGCCTGCACGGCGTTGATGTCGCCTTGGACGAACCCACCGTTCTCGGCTTTGGCCAGCTTGTTGACGTTGATGGTCGAGTTGGGGGAGACGATCCAGACAACCTTGGCACCCTGCACGGTACCGTCACGGAGGGCTCCGGTCAGGACTTCGAGGGAGTTCAGGTCGCCGATGTATTCGTCAACGAAGCCACGCCCGTAGTCCTCGCCCTCCACATAGGTGAAGCGGAGCGGGAGCCACGGGAGCTTGTCAGCCGGATAGTTGCCAGAGTACTCACCATCGATCACGACGTCGTCGATTTCTTGGGTGACGATGTACTGGTTCGTGGCGTCGTCGAGGGTGATCTTCGTGTACACCTCGACCTCGGCCTCGCGATCTGCGGTGGCCACATTAGTGACTGCGCCGATCTTGGCCTTGATGTCCTCCGAGAGGGCCACCCTAGCGACCACCTCTTTGACCACGATGTCGAGGACGTTGCCTGCGGGATCGCGGTTCACCACGTAGGAAGTCAGGCGGAAGCCGCGAGGCTTGCCCTTCTTCGGGATGAACAGGAGGTAGTTGCCGGCGACCACGAGCTGGCGGCAGGCTTCAAAGGCGATGGGCCGGAACATGGAGCCGTTCATCTCGCTGATGACGGCACGTTCGCGGGCGTTGAGTGCTTTCTCGATTTCACCACGCTTGTCGTCGGCCTTGGTCAGGTCAGCGAGCGCGATGTCGTCGATTTCGTATTTGAAGAAAGGCGCGTTGATGGGGAACAGGCTGATGCTCAGCTTGGAAGCGAGCTGCCTGACGCCCCGAGCGCCTAGACCTTGGTTGGGCTCTGTGAACGTGGTTGATCCCGAGGTGCCGTCTTTGGGCACCAGATACGGGACCGTCAGCTCGGCAGCCCTGCGCGCCCGCACTAGGTAGGGATCACGGGACTGAGCGAGCTGATCGTAGAGAGCCTTCGCAGTAATCGTTACCGCTTGTTCGGCCACGGATTACTGTGGAATGTTGATGCCGGAGCCGCCAGTACGAGCCAGCGGTATGGTCAGTGCCTTGCGGCCCCTGCGGGCGGCATTGGCGGTGGCGCCTTCCTGATTGGCGAGGCGGGACGTTTCGTTCAAGACAGGCGCGAGGGGCTTGTCGTTGGCCGGGGGTGGAGGAGGCGCGACCGGGTCGGCCTTCTCAATCTTTGGCTTGCTGAAGCACATTGGTGAGGAGGTCTTCTTCCTGATTTTGGAGGATAGCGTCGAGGTGACTAATCACCCGCTGTTCTCCGATCTTGGCCCCAAGCTCACGGTCGGAAATGGTGATGTCGGGGATCTGATTTCGGAACACCTGTTGAAGGTATTTGATCAGCTCCCGAGAGACTGACGGGGGGCTAAGAAAGCCCTCCGTAGTGCTATTGGTCACCCTATTCACCCGAGGCGACCCAACTCGCGCTGGGCGAAGTAGATGATCTTTCTGAGGTCGTAGGCGCGGGACGTGCCATCCTTGGAACCGAGGCGGTAGCAAGCCTTGAAGATGTTGCCGATGCTGAAGCCCATGTTCTTGTGTTCGATCAGGTCCATCAGCTCTTTGGCATCCTCAGGGATGAGGTAGTAGGACGAGGAACCCCCGTCAGATTTCACCGGGGCGTCCACAGAATGGGCTCCTTCTTGGCGTGATCGTAATCGTCGTTGTGGAGGATGCGAGCGAGCCGAGCCTGAAGCAGGGCATCGTCGGCGGTGAGGCCGGCCTTCTCGTACGCGGCAACGATGTGAGGCCAATAGAGGTCACCGGGCTGGATCGCCGCGAGGAGCTTCTCAGCCTTGACAGGTCCCATGCCCGGGCAGCCGGGATAGCCGTCCGTTATGTCACCTGTGAGGGTCTGCTTGAGGAAGTTGTGGAGGGCCTCCCGGGGGCTGACCTCAATGATGTTGCCATTGCGGTAGATCAGGCCAGGGATCGTGAGCATGTCCTTGTCCTGGCTGACGATGACCTTCTCGCCTTTGATCAGCCGAGGGTTGGTCGCGAGGATGCCCATGACGTCGTCGGCCTCGATCCCCGGCTTGTACTTCGCGCCGTGTTCTTCGATCAGCCAACGCTTGACCTCATTGGTGCCGACAGGCTTGCGTGAGCGGCCCTTCTTGTAACCGGCGTAGAGGTCGTGGCGGAACGTCGTGCCCTTCGAGAGAGTGATCACCGAGGCGTCGGCGTCGAGGTCTCGCTCAAGGCGTCTGATGGTGGAGAGGACGGTGGCCTTAACTTCGTTGACGTCGCAAGTCAGGGTCCACTCGTCGTCGCCCCAGTCGGTCTCGACCTCAAGGGCAGCTCCAGTCGATACGACGAGGATGTCCCCGTCGATCAGTAGTGTTCTCAATTGGTCTCCTTGGGGTTGGTGTAGTAGTCGTCGCCGCGCTCACGCTTGACCTTGATGGCGAGGTCGTAGGACTTGCGCGCGTCATCGGCCCAGTCGTAGATCGGGCACATGTCGGGCCTGCCGTGGTAGGAGGCAAAGCAGGCACCATGCTCGTCACAGCCGACGCCCATGTCGCACCGCATCAGTCGATTTCCCTGATGCCGTATTTATTGGTCAGGACGTCTTGCATCGCCTTCCGGTCGATCTCTCTCAGGCGTCCTGCGATGGAGCCCCCGTAGCAGACCGGCTGCATCTTCAGGGTGTAGGTCGAACCATTCGGTGCCGGCGATGCGATAGCCAGCCAGCAGCTCGTGAAGAACTGCCTCAGCCTGTTTGCGATCATTAAATCTCCTCGTTTCATGGAAGGCGTATGCCCGGTCGGGGTCGTTCGTATTCATCTGCCGAAGACGGTTCTTGAGGTCCTTGGCGAGACCCACCTTGCAGCGCCCGGGCCACGCGGGATTAACCGCGATGTAGACGTAGCCCGGGGCGTTAAGGGGAGCCTTAGTGTGTCTCTGCCCAGCTCTTTCCCACGACGGAGTTGCCGGCGAGGTGGCAGCGGAACTTGTAGTATTCACCGGCAAGTCGGATGGCCTTCTCGGCTTCCGCACCCACCAGCGTGGCAATGTCTTCATCGACCTCTATCTGCCACTCGTCGTGGATATTCCCGACGAACTCGTAGTTGACGCCCGGCACGAGACCGAGGGCCTGAAGGTTGTTGTCGAGGATCACGAGAGCCCGTTTCATCTGGATCGCGCCTGCGGACTGCAGGAGCGTGTTGAGAGCCGCGTGTTCGGAGCGCACCATGAGGATGCGACCGTCGAGACCCTTGAGCCACCCCTGCGTCTTGGCCTTGCGTTTGACCGCGTCGACCAGCTTGGCGAGGGCAGGGAGTGCCTTGAGGAACTTGGCTCGGGATGCCTTGCCAGCAGCGGTGACTTGCTGCTTGGAACCCTTCACGCCGAGGATCAGACCCAGCTTGAAGTCGCCGGCACCGTAGATGAAGGCGTAGAACCAGACCTTGGCCGTGGCACGATCACACCCCAACGCCGCAGCGTTCTGAGTGTGCATGTCCGTCCCGTCCTCTTTCTTACCTTCGAGGACAGTCTTGATGTACGCGCCACCATCGTAGGCAGCCATGTAGCCAGCGAGGTCTCGCAGCTCCAAGGCGTCGGCGTCGGCACCGACCAGCAGCTTGCCCGCCACCGCGATGAACAGGGCGCGGCAGTCGTGGCCATAGGGAGCCCCATTGCCGGGGACCTGGGCCATGTTCGGCTTGCTGTGGGTCATGCGCCCGGTGACGGCACCATTGGTGTTCACCGAGCCGTGGATGCGCCCATTGCGGACGTTCTTGAGCCACGCTTCCTTGCCGTCCGAGAGCTGACCGAGGCGCTTCTGCACCATGAGGTACTGCGTGAGCAGCTTGGCCTCCGGGTACGGCAGCGCGGACAGTGTCTCTTCGTCGACCTTCGGATGCCCGTCAGAGGTGAACTCTGTGGGCTTCCAGCCACGCATCTTCTTCAGCCTGTCAGCGATGTCGAAGCGGGAGCCCGGGTTGAACGGGACGCGCTTGATCTCGGTGTACGGGGCGTCGGTGCTGTAATGGCACTTCGGGTAGATCGGGACCGGCTGTCCCTCTTTGTCGAGCTTCGGCTTCCCATTCTTGTAGGTCGCGTAGCCGACCGGCTTCATGTGCTTCTGAGAGATTGAGCGGTCGACCGTGGGGGTCTTCCGTCCGAGGTCCCTGAACCACGGTTTGAAGGTGTCGAGCAGGGTCTTCTCCAAGTCGGCCTTGGCCTGCGACAGGACGCCCAGCAGAAGCACCGCGGATTTCTCGTCGAAGGCGAACCCGTAGCGTTCCTGCCGGCTGACTATCCGGCGCACGTCATGTTCAAGGTTGATGCTCTCTTCCGAGAACCCCTTGGACTGCACCTTCAGCCAGAGCTGGGTGGTGACCTCGACGTCCTGAACGCAGTAGTCCTGCATTTCCTGGGACCATGTGCCCCAGACGAACTTGACGAGGTCGTCGCGCTTGAGACCTAGGGCCTTGCCCTCGGCTTCCTTGCTCTTGCCGTAGTCACCCTTCCAAATGCCGAGGCGCTGGCCCCAGCTTTCGAGCGAGTGGCGACCGAACATCTTCTGCTCGATCCACTTGCCCTTGCCCTTCCGCTTCTCTTGCCGGAAGTCGGCGTCGGTCATGTCGGCCCACATGAGGCGGGACATGACGATGGTGTCGCGGATCAGACCCTTAGGCTTGAACCACGGGTAGAGCTTCTGGATTGCGGGGATGTCGAAGTCGACGATGTTGTGACCGACAACCACGTCAGCTTCCATCAGGAGGTCGAGGCCGTCCTTGATGAAGTAGCCGTTGCGGTTTGTGTGGTCGTCGCAGCTCCAGATTTCTCCGGTTGCGACGTCTCGGATGACCAACGAGTGGATCGTGGTCATCTCTGGGATCAGTCCGTTCGTCTCGATGTCGAAGACGAGCGTGGTTGGACCCATCAGGAGGTCGGCACGAACAACTGCGGCATACGCAGCATCTCGTTGTCTTGCTTCAGCCCGAGGTTCTCGTCGAGCAGCTTGCCGACCATCTGGTCGAGCTTGGAGTTCTCGCCCGTCAGGACCCTGATCTGGTCCCTGAGGTTGTCGGCGCTGACGGCGCAGTCACGGAAGTGATCCCGGCTGCGTTCGAGTTCCTTGTAGCGATTGTAGAGCTGGCGCTTCTCTTCCTTCTCAGCGAGCAGGAGTTGGGTCAGGTTGAGGGTGGTCTGGTTGGCCATTCATTACCTCTTGAATTGCGCCCACGACGTCCCTCCACGCTTCCGCGAACAGGACGATGCTGGCAGTTCTGCCTTGGAGGATTAGACGGTGACCCTCGCGCCGGACGATCAGCGCCGAGGGGATGTTCTCGTTGGTGTGATCGAAGGTCAGATGTCTTGACCCTCGTTCAGCCACACGTACGGATAGACTGCCGGCTCGACCTTGGAGCAGGGCAGCAGGAACACGTCCTGACCGACTGGGGCCACATCGACGCGGCAATGGTTACCTGGCTGTGAGATTGGCTGATGCGGCGAGACCGCGAGCCAGAGGATCAGGAGGGCTACCATCACGAATGACAGCGCCTCAGAAAGGTAGGTCGTCATCGCTCTCGTTAGAGAAGCCATGCGCGTTTGCGTCCTTGTCGCTAAAGGGATCGTCCTCCCGCACGTACAGACGGCCAGTCTCCTGCTTAAACCCGAGCATGATGGTCTTGCCCGTGGCCCTGCCGGTGTAGCGGTCCTTGAGGATGCGGAAGATTGTGGTGGTGGCGATAACTGGATCTTCGTTCTGCTGGTCTCGTTCGAGGCCGAACATGAAGTAGGACCAGAAGCCGATCGCTCGGGAGCCCTTGAAGTGGCGGATCATGACGCGCCCGCCTTCCTCATGGGGTTTCCCATCAGGCGTCGACAGGTGCGAGACGAAGTGGATGATGATGCCCAGCTCCATAGCGAGGCCCGCCATCTCCTTCATGATCTGCTCTAGGGTGCCCTTCTCGTCGCCCGTGTCGGCCATGGCCGTCAGGTGATCGACGTAGATCAGCTTGATGCCGAGGCTCACCGCCATGTAGCGGATGTGGCCCTTGACCAACTCCCAGTCCGTCTGGCCGAAGCTGTCGTAGAAGAACAGCTTGCCATCCAGCTCGGTGGCGGCGCGGGTCAGTTCCTCGGGCGTCCAGCCGGCGTCGGGAACATGGAACATCTTGCCGGCCAACTTGCCTGCAACACGCTTCGCCGTTTCGACGGGCTTCTGTTCGAGGAAGATCGCACCGACGTGCTGCTTCAGCTCGGTGATGTCGAACGCGATCTGCTGCATCAGGAAGTCGGTCTTGCCGATGCCCGTGCCTGCGCCGAAGCCATAGACCTCGCCGTCTCGGCGTCCGTAGGTGAGCTTGGTCAGCTCCTCCAGGCACCATGGCAGGCCGTACTCGACTGGCTTGAGGAGGTCGCCCATGATGTCCGCCACCCCGACGAGACCGTCAGGGCGGTAGACCTTGGCACCCCAAATGGCGTCGATGGTCTCCTTGATCCGGCCCGCCATGAGCATCTCGTTGGCGTCCTTGAGGGGCAGCGAGGCGATCTTGAGCTTGCCCGGTGTGAACGGGATCGTCTTGCATTCCTCGGTGGCCTTCTGGCCGGGGTCGTCCTGATCGAACATGAGGACGACTTCCTCGAACTGTTCGAGCCATTGGAGGTTCTTCCGCAGGGCCTTGGCCGCGCCGTCACACCCGTTAGGGATCGAGACGACGGGCCACTTGTGACCCTGCATTTGGCTGAGAGAGATCGCGTCCAGCTCGCCCTCGACGATGACGACGCGCTTACCGCCGTCCCGCCATAGCCACTGGCCGTAGAGGCACATGTCCTCCTTGGTGCCCTTGGACCGGAAGTCCTTTCCCTGGAACCGGACCTTCTGCCAGACGAGTTGCTGCGCGCTGTTTCGGTAGTTGAACAAGCGGACGGGCTGGCCGTTCAGGGTCGAACGGGTGAAGCCCCACTTCTGCGCGCTTTCTAGATTGATGCCTCGGCTCTGCCAGTCGGACGGCTCACCAAGAGGGACGAAGTCTACGTTCCGGGGCTCTGCAGCCTCGGTCTGTTCTGTCAATTCATTGTCTCCGGGTTCGTAGTGGCGGCAGCCAAAGCAGTAGGCGTGGCCGTCCGTGTACCGGGCGAGATTGTCGCGGGAGCCACAGGATGGGCATGGCTCCTTGCGCAGGAACTCACTGTCGGTTTCGTGCATTCAGCCTTGCGGCGGGATGTTCTGGAACTGCTGGAGCTGGTGCTTGACCATCTCGGCGGTCAGCATGGGTTTGCCGAGCTGTCGAGCGGTGCTGAGGACTAGCTGGAAGCGGAGCAGGGAGAGCCTGTCCGCGTCAGTCAGGCGTTTCACCCGACCTCTTCAATCCGCATCGAGTTGGCCACAGACATCAGCCGGTGGTGGACCTGATAGGCGGTCGTGAAGATGATGCGCGCCATCTCGGCGGCATCGTAGACGTGTGTGACAGGTCGCCCTTCGACGGCCTTGAGGTTGTCCTCGCGGCTGACCTTGAGGAGGTCCTGAGCGAACTCCAAGAAGTCCCCGGCGAGGTTCTCTGCCATGTCTTTCGGTGTCATCGTGTGGTCCTGCTGTAGAGCTTCGCGAACTCATGGCGGAGCTTGGGGATGAGGGTTCTGGTGATGTGTTCCTCGAACTGGCGGCACACCATCTCGAAGAGGTGTGGGTGATCCCGTTCGTTGATCAGGTCGCTGTCCCGCATGACGTACCGGGCGCGATAGACGTCTGGTTTCCACTCGACTTGGTAGGACCGGGTACATTCCATCGGGTTGATCTCGACGGAGCTGTCGAAGGAGCCGTAGGACACCGGCCATGCGACCCGGCTGTAGAACTCCTTCTCCATGCCATCCATGTGCTTGGCCATCGCCTCGCAGCGGAGGTGATAGTCGTGGATGGTCCGCATGAGGTCGGTGATCCGATCCTCGTAGGCCCGGGACATCGCGTAGACCTCGGCCCGGGTCTTCCGGGGGAGGTACTTGTCGATCAGCTCAGTGACGGAGGGGTAGCTGGAACGGGCCTCTCGACCCGTCCAAGCCTTGCTATCAAGTTCCATCAAAGGGCGAGCAGCGCCAGGACGACGGCAGCCAGCGCCGAGGTCCACGAGACGATCACCATGGCGACCGTCGTGTTGGTGGCGAGAATGGAGCCGACCGTGTTGACGCCAACGCCGTAGCCGAAGATCAGCGACAGGAACCCGAAGGCTGCCCCGAAGGCCGACCCGTGGGTGACGCTGATCACGATGGCGAGGACGACGATGGTGATCCCGGTCAGGATCGCGCCGAAGCAGTGAGCGATGCGGACGGCTTCGTTCATCAGAACCACCCCAAGATCGCGCCGAGCAGGCCGACCGGGATGCCGATGATGCGAAGGATCAGCATGGTGGTGAACGGCGCACCAGCGGTGGCCGCGTGGATCACTTCGATCAGGTTGACGATCCAGCCGTAAATGAAGGCCACGATCAGGGCGAGCTGGAAGAGAACGACACCCTTCATGATCAGGCCACCAGCTTGCGGACGCGCTTGGCGATCTTGTCGGCGTCGGCAGCCGCTTCCTTGGCGACCGTCTGAGCGGCGACCTTCACGGCGATCTCGGCGTCGAGCAGCTCGGCCTTGAGGTTGTGGTGTTCGACCACGGCGTCCAGCTCGGCGATGGCCTTGTTGAAGACGGCGACGGCGTTGGCGGTCGACGGGGCGCGCTTGAAGAAGTTGATGATGGAAGTGACGATGCTCATTTCTTGACCTTTGATTGGGAGTTGAGGATGGCGTTGAGGGCTTCCATGCGACCGGCAGTCGGTGCTTCGTCGAGCCATTCCTGAGGGATTGACTTGTCCGCGTAGAGGAAGCCGTGGGTCTCGCACCACATGGCGTAGGTGGTCTGAGACTGCTTGGAGATGCGGGTGCCTGAGCGACTGAACACCAACCGAATATCGAGGTCGGGGTTCTGCTCTTTGATCAGCTTGTGCTTCTGGCGATCCGCAGTGACGAACTGTCCTTTGGTCTCCACGATGATGCCGTTGCTGAGTAGGCGGAAGTCAGGTGTGTACTTCGCCAGCCGGGCGGGTATCTCGTAGGTGATCTTGAACGTCTCGTAGGTGTAGGGGACGCCGGCATGGTCCAGCTCCCCCGCCACCTTGTCTTCGAGCCCCGAGCGGAACCCCTTGGCGACAGCGATCTGCCGCGTCGAGGTCCGCTTCGGGAACGTGCGTCGTGCCAAGGCTTAGAAGTCGTCTTCGCCGGCCTGGCTCTCGGATGAGCCCTCGTTGGACTTGTCCTCGCCGGCATCGTCCTCACGGTAATCGTCGGGATCGTAGCCGAAGCCTTCCTCCTCACCGAAGCCGTAGCTGTCAGCGGAGCGCTGGCCGGCAGACACGAGGCTGATGATCTGGACAGCGGAGAGCTGGAGGGTCAGACCCGCAGCGGCGGTGCCAGCCACGAAGTAGCCCGGCACGCCATCCTTGTCGGTGCCGATGCCGAACGAGACCTTGCCCTCGGTGCCGCCCCAAATCTGGACGCCCTTGGTGATCTTGACGCCACGAGCATCGAAGATGTCGGGCTTGCGGTTCCACTTGGTGCCCGCCTTCGGACCCTTCTTGAACTCGCCGGAAGCCTTCATCTTGAACTTGAACTCAACCTCTCCGGTCGGCTCCTCGGTGTCCTGATCGTACAGGACCGTGAAGAGGGCGTTCGGCTTCACCGAGCCAAGTTTCTTGCGGCTTTCGAGCTTCAGCTCACCGAACAGGCGCTCGGCGTTGCGGAGGGCGTCCTCGTAGATCGACTGGATCGAGAACGACTCGTTGCCGTGCTTGACCTTGCGGTTCACGAAGGCTTCGGCGTCGGAGTGCGACATGCGGAACTTGAGCGAGTATTCGCCGTCCGGCTTCGGGTAGTCCTTCGTGCCGTAGTCGGGCTCAGACAGCTTCGGGTAGACGAACACGCCACGCGGGGTGGTGAACTGAGGAAGCTTCTTCTTGGTATCTTTTGCCATGCAGTAGTAGGTCCTTTAAGGGATGAGTTCAGACGGAATAACGGCGTTCAAGGGCTTCGACGTTGTGGCCCAGGTCGGTCAGCTTCATGTAGAGGTCGAGTGGTAGCGGCTGACCGCGCTTCCAGAGGAGCTTTGCGATGGTGAGGTACTTCACGCGGCAGCCTCGCTGCTGAGGACCAGCTCGATGGCTTCGGGGAACTTGTCGACGAGCTTCGCGACCGTGGCGTCGATGCCCAAGCCGAAGCGGACGTACTGGGTCAGCACGGCGAGGACGTCGGCCTTGTTGACGGTGACGGCCTTGACCTGACCGAACGGTGTCGGCTTGGCCTTAGCCTTGGAGGCCGGCTCGAACCGCTTGGCGTAGTAGATGCCGGGCCGCTCGACGAGCTTGATGTAGCCGTTGGGGTGGGCCTCACGGACGGTGTAGGTCTCACCCTCGGTGAGCCGGCCATGGCTGTTCTTGGCGTCGATGCAGATGATTTTGTCGTTAGCCTTGAAGGGGTTGCTCATGCCAGTTCGCCTTTCATGTATGCGTCGATGCCACGGAACTCGGCGCGCTTGCCGTCGTCCCCGTTGATCAGGTTCTTGGTGACCGTGAAGGCTTCCTGAGCAGGAATGCCGAGGTGGTCTGCGAGGGTCAGGAAGACCGCTGCTGCGCCCATGATCTGGATTTCAGGGCGGAAGTCCTGCAGTCGGTCGAGAACGGTCATGGACGCCATTGCGACGTCGCGGGGACCGGCCATGTTCAAAACGTCACGATTAAGCCGTGGCATCGGGGCCTCCGAGGTTAGCCAGGAAGAAGAGGGTGATGAGGGAGAGGGCGACCAGCGCCGTTGCAGCTTCGATGGTCATCAGTCGAACAGCCACTCGCCAATCTTCCAGCCGACCCAGTAGCCGGCGAGGGTAGCGACGAAGTGGAGGAGGATGATTGCGGAGACCTCAGCCGGCGTCATGCTGCAGCCCTCCGGTTGCGGAACTGAGCCTTGCGCTGTTCCTTCTTGCCGAAGTAGCCGTTCTCTTTCAGACCCTCGATCAGGGTCCTGCGAACCTCGTAGCGGGCAGTCTTGTCGGCAGCCGCGAGGTCGATGTGAACGGTGCCCACGGTGATGTCCTGATAGGCAGCACCCATGCGGATCGTGATGTTGTTGTTCATGTGAAATCCTTCGAGAATGTTTCGTAGGGCTATTGGTCACCATAATCTCCGATCAGGGATCAATTCCCTTTGCGGAGGTGTTTAGGCGAAGAAGAAGTCAGACGCCATGACAGCGTCCAGGTTCAGGTCTCCTTTCGATGGTAGTGGCTCGATCCCGTCGACCGAGGGGTTGTTGTCTATGATCGCCGCGCGGAGGGCCGCGAGGGGGTCTTGCTTGTACATCTCGACGAACACCTTGCGGAGGGTCGAAGCGAGGAGGGTAGTGTCGCAGGCGTGGGTGCCATAGCTGTCGTGGATCATGGCGAACGACTTGAAGCCAGCGACTGCCAAGGCTGCCACCGTCAGGATCATGGCCGAGGCGTCCATTGAGTGGACGTAGTTGGGGCTGATCGAGGTTGCCTGCTTGGACACGTCGATGTCGTCGGTGTCGTCGTTGACCCGCAGTTGCACCATCTGACCGGCGATCTTGGTCTTCAGCTTACGGGTCGTCATGTTGAGGTAGGCTTGATACCCGACGAAGCCGCTGGGCGTCGTCCAGTACACCGGGCGGTTCTCCTTGCCGACCGCTCGGGCCGTCTTCTGGAGCCACCCCATGGCGTCCCTTGCGGCGATCACCACGTCCCCGATGCTGTCCCAAACAAGGCTGGCGAGGAAGCCGATGGCCTTCTTCAGTTCGTCACCCAGGTTGTGCTGATAGCCGGCAGCGACCTTCGCCTTCACGGCCTCGTCGACATACTTGAGGCACGACCGTGGCGTTCCCCCGTAGGGCAGCACCATGACCGGCCTCTTGGTCACCTTGCGGTCGATCCCCATGGCCAGCCACTCATGCGCCCACCGTTCCCTTTCGGGATCAGCTCCGTTACCGGAGGCAATAAGACGCAATTGTGCCATCACGCGGTCAGCGACCACCTGATAGATGTCCTGAGGCTTCTTCGCCGGGATCAGGTTCACCGCCGCACCGCCGACACTGTCGAGGAGCATGGCAGAGAAGTGCTGGAGCCCGTTGCAGGAGCCGTCGAGGGCGATTGGAAGGTGCGAGATGAAGGCGTCAGCCTGCTGGTCCAGTGCAAGCCACTCGAAGCAGAAGGCGAGGAAGCACCAAGGCTTGTCAGCCTCGGTCCACCACAGGTTCGCAAAGGGATCGACGGCCTGCGCCCAGATCAGGAAGCGGTTCTCCTCGACCCACTTCACGCGCTCATCGAACGACACCTTGTCGATGCCGTAGGTGTTCGCCCCGTGGATGGCCAGCCAGCGTTCCCCATCCTCCCCGAGAGGCTTCCCCTCGGCGAACCTGAGGAGCGCCTTGACGGGGTCGCTGCCCTGCGGGTGAAGGACGTCTGGCAGGGGATACGCACGACCCCGGAAGTCGAGGTTGTGGGGGAAGTAGATGGCAGCCTCATTGCGGAACTTCTCGGCCAGACCGAGTAGCTGCTGCTGTTTGAGGCGGTCCTGTCGGAGCTGGAGGTTCTCCGAGTAGACGTCCCGGGCTGCCCACTTCCACTCCTGAAACTCCCTCTGAAGGTGAACTGGGAGGGACTTGATGTCGGCGTCCTCAGGGACACCAGCAGGCCGCGCGGGCATCGGCTTGTCTTCCGCTGGAACCAGCCCGGCGATGCTCTCCCCGGATCGAGCGAGGACGACCATCACGTCGAGGATCGCCCCGTTGATCTCCCAAGGCGTCCGCTGGATGGCGTTCAGTCCCTTGAGGACCAGCGATAGGTCGGCTCGCTTGAGCAGTTCTAGCTGCCCCGGGCGGGAACGACGGACGAGGGGCACGGGACGCCCAAGCTTGGTGAAGTACGCGCCACCCGACAGGCCCGTCCAGTCCTTCGGGGGGACCAGCGTGGGCATGAACGCGGGGAACAGAAGCTCGCCGCCAAGGATGGATTGGTCGATCCACGCCATGGCGCGCTCGGTCAGGTGGACAATGTACTGGTCTCGGGGTGCCTCTTTGTCCCCTCCGATGTACGCTTGCTCGATGGCGGTCAGGCCGGTCTGCTGGCAGAACAGCTCCACCAGCTTGATGCCAAGGTGCAGCTTGTCGGTGTGCGTCCAGCGATCCCAAGGGATGCCGAGCTTGCCCATGGCGTAGGTCAGCACGGTGGCCTTGTGCTGCTCCGTCGCGCCGCTGTCGGACAACTCCTTGAGCTTCCACCTGAAGCGGTCGGGATCAGTCCTGAGGAAGACCTCGAAGCGCGCTTCCGTCTCGACAGCCCGGGCCACAGAGATGGCAAGCGTTAGGAGGGAACCGGAGCGGCGGCGCATCATGCCCGCCAGGACGGCCCGACAGGCGAGAAACGACACGACATGGTGGTCCATGTCCTTGATCAGCTTGGCTGCCACGGCGCGGGGGCCGGGGCGACCGTTGTAGGTATCCTCTATGAACTGGGCGATGCCGTCAGCGACTGGCCCGACAGCACTCTGGAGGATGCAGCGCCCGGTGTCAGTCTCGTAGCCGCGTCCCTTGTCGATGTTCTTACGAACGCGGGAGAGGTACCGATCCCGGCCCAAGCCGGACATTTCGATCTCCAGCTCGATCTGCCGCTGGAGGTTGTGGTCGAATGGCGCGTTCAACAAATTCTCCTACGATCTCCCGGGCGAGTTCCCGGGCGGCGCTCCTGGCCTTTGTGGTGTTCATCATGATCTCGAAGAGGAGCTGCTTGACCTCCCCCGTAGGAGAGGCCAGAGGTAGCGGCGAGGTAGTGGATACCGGAGCGGTTCTGGGCCATCACTGGTACAGCCCGTTGCTATCCCAGACCGGGGCCGTGGGCTCGTCGAGGAGGTTGGGAAGGGCAGCGAAGCAGGCCCTGAAGTCCAGACCCTGAGCCCTGTGGTAGACGTAGGTCGCGAAAGTCTGAACGCAGCTCCCCGGAATGACCAAGAGGCGCTTGTTGCCGATCTTCCTCACACATGCCTTGCAATTCCGCATAGCGAACTCGCGGACGGAGACCTTCATTTCCACCCACGATCCTTTGTCCTTCACCAACTCGTCCGGCAGGAGGTCGATGATCGCGGGGCACGTCTCCCCCTTGATCACGGTGCAGCGGACCTTGCCCCTGTTGTAGATGGACATGACCCGCACGAACTCGCTCGGGTTGAGCCCTCTGATCGCGGGAGCCAAGGAGCGGCTGCGCCTGCGGGTGTAATTGGAGTGCGGGATGTCGTCAGTCTTGAACATTGGGGATCAGCCTTTCGATGGTCTGGAGTTGTTCGATGGAGAGCGCGGGCAGCTTGGCCGTGATGCGGGCTATGAGGGTGTCCCGTTCGTCGAGATCGGGTGTGACTGGAAGTGGAGGCGTGCCTGAACTTTTTCACTACGTAGTGAAAAACTCTCGTCCTTGGCCCTTACGCGGGTCTCCCGCACAGACGCAGCCGTCTTTTGCTTGACCTCCTCCTCGGTGGTCTTGCCAGTGGCAACACTGATGAGCTGGTGGGCGCGGGTTGGGGCGACAGGGCAATGCGACTTCAGGAACCCGTGCCAAACCTTCGTGCGTTCCCCGTAGGGATGCTCCGTGTCGATCCTGCGCTTCGCCTCGGCCAGATACAGGCCGCTCGATTTCGCGTGGTCGTTGGCCTTCTGGTTCGCCTTCTCGCCGGCCTTGTAGTGGGCGTACGCCTGAGCCCCGAGTTGATCGAGGTTCATGCCGTCGAAGTTCACGTTAGGTTCTCCTGTTTGTCACGTTTGTCGCAGAAATTTGTCACACGGCGAGTTTGTCACCGTATCTAGTATCGATACCGTATCTATTTGCGCGGGGGAAAAACCCTTATGTTTCACAAGGGTTTAACTGATTTTTGGGGAGTAGCTCCGCTAGGGGAGATTGGGCCGGAAGGAACCTAAATCCAGGGCGTCTACCAATTCCGCCACATCCGCGTCGCCCGGCCAATCTCATGTAGCCATCATTCTGTCAATGTCAGAGCCCACATCAGCATCATTGGCCGGAACGCGAAGATGGTTGAAAATCAGCCGCGCCTGTGACAGAAGGCGTGTCGAATGTGACGGAACGCGGCGATCCGCTTCTGCAGAATGTGACAAGAAGTAGGAAAAACAAAGACTTATTCACATTTTGGAGCGTATTGCTGGAGGATTTGAGCCGCGTTGGGCGGACAAATCGCCAAGTCCCGCACCAAAAGCCATTCCCGGCAAGATCATACCGGCAGGTTGCGAACGGCAGGGGCCGTTTGGCGGCCTCATTGGTGGAAACAAAGGTTTTATGATGCAGGTCACCGAAACGCTCAACTCCGGTCTCAAGCGCGAGATCAAAATCACCGTGCCGGCCGGTGACATGGAAGCCAAGCTGATGGCGCGGCTTTCGGACGCCAGGAACAAGGTTCGCATCAACGGCTTCCGCCCCGGCAAGGTGCCGGTGCAGCACCTGCGCAAGGTCTATGGCAAGTCGTTCATGGCCGAAGTGGTCAATGAGATCCTCAATGATTCGACCCGTTCGATCATCACCGGGCGCGGCGAAAAGGCCGCCATGCAGCCCGAAGTGATCATGACCGAGGACGAGAAGGAAGCCGAGAAGATCCTGGCCGGCGGCGCCGATTTCGAGTTTCGCCTGAATTACGAGGTCATTCCGCCGATCGAAATCAAGGATTTCTCCGACATCAAGGTGACGCGCCAGGTGTTCGACGTGCCGGATGAGGAGATCGACGAGCAGGTCAAGCGCGTCGCCGAATCCGCTCGCACCTACGAGCCGAAGACCGGCAAGGCCGCCGAGGGCGACCGCGTGACGATCGACTATGTCGGCAAGATCGACGGCGAAGCCTTCAACGGCGGCGCCGGTACCGATCAGCCGCTGGTGCTCGGCTCGAAGGAATTCATCCCCGGCTTCGAGGATCAGCTGATCGGCGGCAAGGCCGGCGATGAGAAGCAGGTCACGGTCACCTTCCCCGAAAACTATCAGGCGGCGCATCTGGCCGGCAAGGAGGCCACTTTCGACGTGACCGTCAAGGAAGTGTCGAAGCCCGGCGTGCTTGAGATCAACGACGAGATGGCCAAGAATCTCGGCCTGGAGTCGCTGGAGCGCCTGCGTGAGGTGGTGCGCGGTCAGATCGAGAACCAGTTCGGCTCGATAACGCGTCAGAAGATCAAGCGCCAGTTGCTCGACCAGCTCGACGCCGCCTACTCGTTCGAGGCGCCGTCCAAGCTCGTCGAGGCCGAGTTCAACAACATCTGGAACCAGGTCAACCGCGATCTCGAAGCCGCCGGCCGCACCTTCGCCGATGAAGAGACGACGGAAGAAGAAGCGCGTGCCGAGTATATGCGGCTTGCCGAACGCCGCGTGCGCCTCGGCCTTGTTCTCGCCGAAATCGGCGAGAAGGCCGGCGTCACCGTGTCGGACGAGGAATTGCAGCGCGGCCTGCTCGAGCAGGTGCGCCGCTATCCGGCCAACCAGCAGCAGGAAGCCTTCGAGTTCTACCGCAGCAACCCCGAAGCGCTGAACACGCTGCGCGCGCCGATGTTCGAAGAGAAGGTGGTCGACCATCTGCTCGGCCAGATCTCGGTCACCGACGTCAAGGTCAGCAAGGAAGAGCTGCTGGCCGACGACGAGGATACGGAGACGACCAAGGCGAAGCCGGCGAAGAAGGCCGCTGCGAAAAAGGCCGACACCAAGAAGGCCGACGACGACGCTGAAGAGCCCAAGAAAAAGGCCGCGCCGAAGAAAAAGGCCACCAAGGACGCTGAATAACGTCCCTGCTGAATGCCGAAGGGCCGCCTTATCGAGGCGGCCTTTTTCGTTGTGGCGCAGACGCAACGGATTTCACGTATATGGCGGTCGAGGTAGCGATACGAAGCTTTGATGATTATCTGCGCTGGGTTGCGGATCGCAGCGGTTGTTGGAGGCATCGTTGAGACAGTTCTTCGGTATCGGAAGCGTGGTCGCGACGGTGTTCCTGCTTGCGTCGGTCCGCGGCATCGCCCAGGCTGATACGGTTCTCGACAACTGGCGGTTCGACAAGAGCAGCGATGGTCTTGTCACCGCCTCGCTTTACGCGACCAACAAGCTCATCACCGGCGGCGGCGCATTGAGTTACAGCCCGGTATTGACGATCGCCTGCCGGACCGCTGGCGAACCGCGTTGGAGCGAATGGCTGCAACTGAGCGATACCGTCTCCGCCAGTCGAAACATCGCCATGTCGGTGACTGTCGACCAATCCGGCAAGGTCAACGAAAGCTGGTCGGTCGGCCCGCGCGGCAGGATGCTGGTTCGCGACGGTGCCGACGGCATCAAGCGACTGATTGCCGCGGACCGGCTGCTGCTGTCCTGGCGGTTCGGGCTGCTGTCGGGCCGCGGTGAAGCCGATTTCGATCTTGCCGGCCTTGAAGAGGCGGTCGGCCGGATCGCCGCCGCCTGCAACACCAAATTGCCTTGAGCAGATTGTCCGCATTAAACCTTTGCATGGTCGAACTCTACCTGCCGGCCGGGTTCTGTGGTATGTAGGTGCCGCAACTCCATAGGCAGTGAATATCCGTTCTGCCGTACAAGGGCGCATGCTGGCGGACTAAATGTCGGCATGTGCAGGTCAGCCAGGGCAAATTGGCGATCAGGGAGGAAATGCCATGCGTGCCATTGTGTTTTTTACCGTCATGTCCGTCGCGACCGTCATTGCCGATCCCTCGCGGGCACAGGATGCCGCGGCGGGTGAGAAGGTCTTCGCCAAATGCAAGGTCTGCCACATCGCGGACAAGGACCAGAACAAGATCGGTCCGTCCTTGAACGGCGTCATCGGCCGAACGGCCGGCACGCATCCGGGGTTCAGCTATTCCAAGGCCATGACCGAGGCTGGAAAATCCGGCGTTAAATGGGACGAAGCCACGCTGGCGACCTACCTTCACGATCCCAAGGCGATGGTCAAAGGAACGAAGATGGCATTTCCCGGCCTCAAAAAGGACGAGGACGTCGCCAATGTCATCGCTTATCTGAAGCAATTCTCCAAATAACCCGGTACTTCCGCCGCATCTTGGTATCGCAAACAGGTCGAGGCAGGCCTCGACCGAAATCCACCGGCAGTGTCGATGGGGAGGGCGGCTCGTTGCAAAAAAAACATTGGCCGGCTAGGCTACCGTTCCCATTGGTGGTCGTCTGAATGTCGACTAGAGAAAGCCGTCTCAAGGATACCGGCGTCCGCCTCTCGGAAGCGACGGCCGGCGACTTCTTTGCGCTTTTGAAACCACGGGTCATGGCGCTCGCCGTTTTTACCGCCTTCGTCGGCCTGATGATGGCGCCCGGTGTGATGAATCCGGTTATCGCCGTAATCGCCATCGGCGCAATTGCGGTTGGAGCAGGGGCCGCCGGCGCGCTCAACATGTGGTATGACGCGGACATAGATGCCTTGATGTCTCGCACGTCAAAGCGGCCGATCCCGTCAGGTCGCGTCACGCCTGGCGAAGCTCTCGGCTTCGGCCTGGTGCTTTCCGCACTGTCGGTCATGACGCTCGGCGTGCTGGTGGGATGGCTTGCCGCATCGCTGCTGGCGTTCACCATCTTTTTCTATGTCGTCATCTATACGATGTGGCTGAAACGTTCGACGCCGCAAAACATCGTCATAGGCGGCGCTGCGGGCGCCCTTCCTCCGGTGATCGGGTGGGCGGCTGCAACCGGCGCGATCGGCATTGATAGCGTCATTCTGTTTCTGATCATTTTCCTCTGGACGCCGCCTCATTTCTGGGCGCTGGCCCTCTTCAAGGTCGGCGACTATGCCGCAGCGGGCATCCCGATGATGCCGAATGTGGCTGGCCAGGCCTCGACCAGAAAACAAATCTTCGCCTATTCGCTGCTTCTTGCGCCAATCGGCGTGCTTCCTTGGGCCTTCGGCTTCGCGAGCGGATATTACGGCATTGTTTCGGCCGCATTGGGCGCGGGTTTCATCTGGCATGCCTGGAAGGTCCTCGTCATCGCCGACAAGGAAATGAAGTCAGCAAAGGCGCTGTTTGCCTATTCGATTATTTATCTTTTCGCGATTTTTGCGGCGCTGCTTGCCGACACCATTGCAATGCGAGCGGTCATGTCAGCCGGCTACTGACGACTTGTTCCCCGCCTTAGGCCGTGGACTCATAAACGCGCAGCCATCGGCGGATGCACGCGGGCGCATCATCAACCCGCCACGTCCATCATGATAGACACCAATAGCCTGATCTTACTTCCGCTTTCGCGGAGCTACGGCCCGACATAGCTGCATATGCTGTTGGACGCCTCTCGGTCGAAAGCAACCCAAAACCAACAATTGTATGCTAGGCTCGCGAGCCAATCAAAACGGACGGCGGGGGATAGCAAATGTTGGAAACGGACAAGGTGTTTGCTGGCTCGATTCCGGAAAATTACGATCGCTATATGGTGCCGTTGATTTTCGAGCCGTTCGCCGCAGATCTTGCACAGCGAGCAGCGTCCTTTTCGCCCAGGGCCGTCTTGGAAACCGCCGCGGGCACCGGGGTTGTCAACCGCGCACTGGCGCCAAAACTGTCCCCTGACGCAAGCTATATCGTAACCGACCTCAACCAGCCGATGCTCGACTACGCCGCTTCGCGACAAGCTCCCGACAGTCGCATCAAATGGCGCCAAGCTGATGCTCTGGCGCTACCGTTTGAAAATGCGGCCTTCGATCTCGTTTGTTGTCAGTTCGGCGCGATGTTCTTTCCCAACCGCTCATCTGCCTACCGCGAAGCAAAGCGAGTCCTGAAGCCCGGAGGACACTTTTTATTCAACGTATGGGATCGCATCGAGGAGAATGTATTTGCGGATGATGTGACGAATGCTCTCGCCAAGATTTTTCCGAACGATCCGCCGCGCTTTCTGGCACGCACGCCGCACGGCTACCACGATACGGCACTGATCCGTAGCGAGCTGGAGGACGCAGGCTTCTCCCGTGTGGTGATCGAGACGAGAGCCGAACAAAGCCGTGCATCCTCGCCGCGCCTTCCGGCCGTTGCTTATTGTCAGGGAACTCTTCTTCGAAACGAAATCGAGGCCAGAGGCGCAGGAGAACTGGAGGCCGCAACCGACTATGCCGCATCCGCGATTGCAGACAAACATGGCAGCGGCGAGGTTGCTGCCAAAATTCAGGCACACGTAATCGTGGCTGTGGTCTAGGTGTTGGAATATCCCGTTCCGGCACTTCGCGACATTCCGCTGCTACGCAGCAGTTGCGTTGCTTTCGGACTGAAACGGACATGAACCGAGTTTATGAGTACGCGCCCTAGATGCATCTGGATTAATTCAGCGTTCTAGAGTTGCTGCCCGGCCGAGACTTCGGCTCGGCGATTGGAGAAGTCAAGGCCGACTCAAACATCAGGTTGGCAGTGCACAAAATCCCAGCAACAGCAGAACAACGACGCCAAGGCCGAGTATGAGAACTGTCCTTCCATCCATGACCTTCACCTTCGACTTGAAGAGCATATCGAAGAAAAGCCTCCAGAGCTAGTCGGGCCGCCGAGGCCTTCTTACAAGCGCGACAAGTCCCTCGCATGAGAGTATATTGATGATGGTGCAGGTCGCGGTTTCGCGTGGCCAGTCATGCAAAACGGCAGCACCGTAAAACCGCGACCTTACCGGACCTGGTCTGGAGGAATGGTCATGGCAAGCTTTCACGTGATAGCAGGCGCCAGCGAGACGCTGGAACACACCAGAGTTCGAAAAATCGGTGTCTCCGATCTTTTCGATGCGCTCAGGCGTGGCGTCGACGATTTCATGGTCAAGCCATCGCACATCGTTTTTCTCTGCCTGATCTACCCGCTTGCGGGGGTCGTGCTTGCTGTCTGGACATCAGGCAACAACACGCTGCCATTGCTGTTTCCGCTTGTGTCCGGCTTTGCACTAATTGGTCCGTTCGCGGCGATCGGCCTCTATGAGATCAGCCGGCGACGGGAAGCCGGGCTCGACGCCTCGTGGAGGCACGCCTTTGAGGTCAGGAGTTCTCCGGCGCTGCCGGCTATCGCGGCGGTCGGCATCATGCTGCTTGCGATCTTCATCGCCTGGCTTTTGACGGCCCAGATATTTTACCAGACCCTGTTCGGCCCGGCGCCACCGCAATCGCTGTCCAGCTTCATCAGTGAAATATTCGCCACGGGACGCGGCTGGACGCTCATCATCCTGGGTCACGCCATCGGCTTCGTGTTCGCCGCGGTTGTGTTGTGCACCACGGTCGTCGCCTTCCCGTTGTTGCTCGACCGCGATGTCGGCGCCTACGAAGCCATCCACACCTCGGTGCGCGTTGTCCTGGCCAACCCGATCGTGATGGCGGTGTGGGGCCTTATTGTCGCCGTTGCCCTGATCATCGGCTCGCTGCCAGTGTTCGCCGGGTTGGCAGTCGTGCTGCCAATCCTTGGTCATGCCACCTGGCATGTCTATCGGAAAGTTGTGGAATCGCCGACGGCCACCAGACCGGTGAGCTGAAAAAAATCTGCTCTGCCGCACCGGCGAGAGGGCCGGTGCGGGCAGAGTGGGTCGGAGCTTTCAATAGGCCGGGTGGCTGAAGCGGGCCTGGCGCGCGTCTTTTGTCAGGTCGCGGAAATCCTTGCCGCTCACATGAACCAGCGTCCTGTGGTCGCCGCCCTCGAAATAGATTTCGGGAGCGTCGCCGAGACTTTGATCGACGACCACCGGCACATCATAGGCAGCGCCGATCGGCGGGACAGCCCCGACGTCGCAATCGCCGAACAACGAGATCACCTCGTCTTCGGAGGCCAGTCCAAGAGGCTTGTCCATGACATCCTGCAATGTCGCAAGTTCGATCCTATGCGTGCTTGGAACCACGGCCAGCGCATAGCCACGGTCGTGGTGAACGACCACCGATTTGGCCACTATGCTGCCAGGCACATGTGCCGCAATGGCGGATTGCCTGCTTGTCGCCGTGCGGTGATGCTCGACGGTATCGTAAGAAATTCCTTTCCTATCGATGAAGTCCTTCAGTCTGTTTGCGATGGTCATCTTGGGCGCCCCTTGCTGGTGTTCGCGACGCATGTGGAAACGTCGGCATCGCCTGCCGTTTCCGATACCAACAGAAATGGACCAGCTGCAGATTGTTTCAAGGCGAAGGCTCCAGGACCGGACCGCCTGGATCCGGATTGCATGTCAGGGGCCAGCCCCGAAAAATGCCATTCGGGTGAGAAGCGTGTAGTCCGCTTCGAAGACCATCATCGTCACGAACACCAGCACCAGCACCGGCGGCAGGATGATTGCATATGTCAGCGCCAGCCGTTCCCAGGCCATGTGCATGAAGATGGCGACGATCAACCCTGCCTTGAGTATCATGAAGATCAGGATCAGCGACCATCTGAGATAGCCGTGGAGACCGAAATAGTCGACCAGATAGGAGCAGGTGCTGAGGATGAACAGCCATGCCCAGACCACCAGATAGAGCTTGATCGGGTGCTCCTGATGAACCTCCGCGGGGGTAACGCCGGTCGTCGTCGCATCATGCGTATGGGCGCCGTCGAGCGTGTGTTGTCGCAGGCCGTTTGCGGTTGCTTCAGCCATGTTCTGCCTCTCACCAAAGATAGAAAAATGCAAAAATGAACACCCAGACCAGGTCGACGAAATGCCAGTAGAGCCCCATGATTTCGACGTTCTCGTAGCGGCCCCTCCGGCTGGTGAAGAAGCCGGGCCGTCCGACATCGTAATCCCCGCGCCAGACCTTTCGCGCCACGATGATCAGGAAGATGACCCCGATCGTCACATGCGTGCCGTGGAAGCCGGTAATCATGAAGAAGGATGACCCGAACTGTGCAGCGCCCCAGGGATTGCCCCAAGGCCGCACGCCCTCGGTGATCAGCTTGGTCCATTCGAAGGCTTGCATGCCGACGAAGGTCGCGCCGAGTGCTGCGGTCAGAAGCATCAGGACTGCCGTCTTGCGGCGGTTGCGGCGGTAGCCGAAATTCACCGCCATGGCCATCGTTCCGCTGCTCGAGATCAGCACGAAGGTCATGATGGCGATAAGGATCAACGGAATCTCGGAGCCGCCGATGCGCAGGGCAAAGACCTCGCTCGGATTGGGCCACGGCACGCGTGTGGAGATACGCGCGGTCATGTAGGAGAGCAGGAAGCAGCCGAAGATGAAAGTGTCGCTGAGCAGGAAGATCCACATCATGGCCTTGCCCCAGGACACGTTTTTGAACGCGCGCTGATCCGAGGACCAGTCGTCGGCAATGCCTTGCCAGCCTGCCGGCCGCGGCTCCGTTCGGCCGATGTGGGTCAGTGTCGTCTCTGCCATCCGCCCGTTCCTTCTAGGTCAGCAACCCTCGGCAAATGTCGATTAAAGTCGAAGCCCAGCCGGCCAGAAGAGCGAAGATGGCGAGCCAGACGAAAAGCAGGAAATGCCAGTACATGGCGCACAGCTCGACGCTGAGGCGAAGCCGCTGCGGCCGCGCTCCGTTCCAGGCGCCGGCGGTCGTTCTGCCCAGGCCGACCAGCCCTCCCAGTATATGCAGGCCATGCATTCCTGTTAGCAGGTAGAAGAAGCTGTTGGCCGGATTGGAGGCCAGAAAATAGCCATCTGCGCTCAGTTCCCGCCATGCCACAAGCTGTCCAATCAGGAAGGCGAGCGCCGTAAGTCCAGCGGTGGCAAGGCCGAGCCTGACCATGTCCACTTGACCCTTGCGCGCCGCGAGCGAAGCGCACTGCATCGCAATGCTGCTCAAGACCAGTACGCCGGTATTAAGCCAGAGCAGGGGCGGGATGGGCAGCGGCTGCCAGTCCGACAGCGCCATGCGCATGAAATAGGCGCTGGTGAACAGTGCGAACAGGCAGCCGACGACGGCGAGGAAGACGCCGAGCCCGATCTTGGCGGTCGGCAGCGCCGATCCTTCCATACCGACAAAATCCCCGGCCATACCTTGCTCGAGCCATGGCTTGGTCATCAGCCGCTGGTGGGAAAGCCACCACCCGGCAATACCGGCGATCACGAGCAGGAAGACCAGAATTACGCTCATGCCGGCTCCCTGGAGGGGGCGAACGAGCCCGGAACGTTTTGCGGAATGAAGTCCTCCTTGGCGCCCGGCACGCTGTAGTCATAGGCCCAGCGATAGACGATCGGCAGTTCCTTGCCGAAATTGCCATGGGCCGGAGGTGTTTCGGGCGTCTGCCACTCGAGCGTCGTGGCCCGCCAAGGATTGCCGCCGGCCTCACGGCCATGGCGGATGCTCCAGATCAGATTGAACAGAAACACAATCTGAGCAAAGCCGACGATGAACGCCATGATGCTGATGAACGAGTTCAGGTGGTGCGCCGATTCCGTCATCACCGTCATGTCGGTCAGTTCGTTGTAGCGCCGCGGCACGCCCATCAAGCCGAGATAGTGCATCGGAAAGAAAATCAGGTAGGCGCCAAGGAAAGTGACCCAGAAATGGAACTGGCCCAGTGTTTCGTTCAGCATCCGACCGGTGACCTTCGGATACCAGTGATAGATCGCGCCGAAGATCACGATAATCGGGGCGACGCCCATGACCATATGGAAATGGGCGACGACAAACATTGTGTCCGACAGCGGAACGTCGACGACGACATTGCCGAGGAATAACCCAGTCAACCCGCCATTGACGAAGGTGACGATGAAGGCCAGGGCGAAAAGCATTGGTATGGTGAGATGGATGTCGCCGCGCCACAGCGTCAGCACCCAGTTGTAGACCTTGATGGCTGTTGGAATTGCGATGATCAGTGTCGTGGTGGCGAAGAAAAAGCCGAAATAGGGATGCATGCCGCTGACATACATGTGGTGCGCCCAGACCACGAAGCTCAGCGCGCCGATGCCAACGATGGCCCAGACCATCATGCGGTAGCCGAAGATGTTCTTCCGTGCATGGGTGCTGATCAGGTCGGATACGATGCCGAAGGCCGGAAGCGCGACGATATAGACCTCGGGGTGGCCGAAGAACCAGAACAGATGCTGGAACAGGATCGGGCTGCCGCCACCGTGCTGCAATTGTTCGCCCATCTCGACGATAGCCGGCATGAAGAAGCTGGTGCCGAGCGCGCGGTCGAACAGCATCATCACGCAGGCGACGAACAGCGCCGGGAAGGCGAGCAGCGCCATGACAGTGGCGGTGAAAATACCCCAGACAGTGAGCGGAAGGCGCATCAGCGTCATGCCGCGCGTGCGGCCCTGCAGCACCGTCACGACGTAGTTCAAGCCGCCCATGGTAAAGCCGATGATGAACAGGATCAGCGAGACGAGCATCAGGATGATGCCCCAGTCCTGGCCGCCTGGCGTACCGGTCATGATCGCCTGCGGCGGGTAGAGCGTCCAGCCGGCGCCTGTCGGTCCGCCGGGCGCAAAAAAGCTCGACACCAGGACCAGCACGGCAAGCAGGTAGATCCAGTAGCTCAGCATGTTGACATAGGGAAAGACCATGTCGCGAGCGCCAACCATCAGCGGGATCAGGTAGTTGCCGAAGCCGCCCAGGAAGAGTGCCGTGAGCAGGTAGATCACCATGATCATGCCGTGCATTGTGATGAACTGGTAGTAAGCTTCCGGGGTGATGAAATCGAACGTGCCGGGGAAGCCGAGCTGCAGCCGCATCAGCCAGGACAATACCAGCGCCACCAAGCCGATCGCTGTCGCCGTCGCCGAATACTGGATGGCAATGACCTTGGCGTCCTGCGAGAAAACGTATTTCGTCCACCAGCTGTGCGGGTGGTAGAGTTCCATTTCCGCGACTTCGGCTGGCGGGATGGCATCTGCAGGCGTGATATCAACCATAGGAACACCTCCGTGTCCTTTTCAGCGAGACCCGACGGTTTCGAGCTTTGCCGCAATCTTCGAACCTGACGCCGTTGTCCGGCCCAGCGCCTGGCTTGCCGAGCCCGTCTGCTGGGGCGCCGACAGTTGCGCAAACGTCTGCTGCTGGCCGAGCCACGCCAGATAATCCTCCTGCGTATCGACCATGACCACGCCATGCATCATCGGATGTCCCTGGCCGCAGAGTTCGGCACACAGGACCTGAAAGGTTCCGGTCTTGGTCGGCGTGAACCAGAAATAGGTGACTGAGCCCGGGATCATGTCCATCTTGGCGCGGAATTCCGGCACGTAGAAATCGTGCAGCACATCGATCGAGCGGAGCAGCATCTTGACCGGCTTGCCGACCGGCAGATGCAGATCGGCCGCTTCGACCACGACATCGTCCTGGCCGTTGAGATCGGTGGCGATGACGCCGAGCGGATTTTCAGCGTTGACGTCGCGGGTGTCGGATGTGCCGAGCTTACCGTCCTTACCGGGCAGGCGGAAACTCCATTGCCATTGCTGGCCGACGACTTCGACCTCGGTTGCGTCGCTTGGAACGTTGACGAACCGGCTCCAGACGAACAAGCCGGGAATGAGCAAAGCCGTGACACCGACCGCGGTGACGACTGTCAGCCAGGATTCGAGCCGCCTGTTCTCCGGTTCATATGCCGCCTGATTGCCTTCCCGATGACGGAAGCGGAAGACGCAATAGGCCATGAAAAGAACCACGGCGGCGAAGACGACGCCGGTGATCCAGAAAGTTATGATGATGGTGTTGTCGATATAGTCCCAGTTCGAGGCAATCGGCGTCCACCACCATGGGCTCAGGAAGTGGAACAACACCGAGCCCACGACTATCAGAACGAGTACAAGCGCAACGGCCATGTCCCGTTTCCTCCCGGCGATCCAGGGGCAAAGCCGTCCCGGGAAATACCAAGTGCATCATAGCTCGATTTGCGATGAAAATTCTAGAGCCGGCTGTGGGAACGGCAAAAAATACAATTTCTCGGTGCAGGCGGACCTTCGGGTCAGATCGGCGGCAGGCCTTCTTCTAATTTCAACTCAGCCGCCCGGCACCTCCGGCAAACCCTCATCGCGCAAGGCGGGAGCCGGCGCGGAAAGTCTCGCCACCAGGGTGAAGAACAACGGCACGAAGAATATGCCGAGCAGGGTTGCCGCGATCATGCCGCCCATGACGCCGGTTACGAGAATGCCACGCGTCATTGGCCAGCTTGTGTCACCCGCCACACCGTGTTGCCAACGTCGTCGGCGATGAGCAAGGCCCCGGACTTGTCGACCGCCAGGCCGACGGGCCGGCCGCGCGCCTTGTTGTCCTTCAGGAAATCGGTCACCACGTCCTGCGCGACGCCGCTCGGACGGCCGCCGCTGAATGGTACGAACACCACCTTGTAGCCATTGAAGCGCGTGCGGTTCCAGCTGCCATGCTCGCCAACGAAGGCGCCGCCGCGATATGTCTCGGGCAGGCTGGTTGCCGTATAGAAGGCCAGTCCGAGAGGGGCGAGGTGGGAACTCAGCGCATAATCCGGCACGATCGCTTTCGCGACCAGGTCCGGACGCTGGGGCATGACGCGCGGATCGAGATGCTGGCCGTAATAGCTGTATGGCCACCCGTAGAAGCCGCCGTCCTTTACCGACGTGAGGTAATCCGGCACGAGATTGGGGCCGAGCTCGTCGCGCTCGTTGATGACTGCCCAGAGCGCGCCGGTCTCAGGCTCCCAGGTCAGGCCGTTCGGGTTGCGCAATCCGCTTGCGAAAATGCGTGACCGGCCGGTAGCCCTGTCCACCTGCCAGATGGCGGCGCGGTCCTTCTCCGCCTGGATGCCGTTTTCGGCCACGTTGCTGTTCGAGCCTATGCCGACATAGAGCAGAGAGCCGTCAGGGCTTGCCACAAGGCTCTTCGTCCAGTGGTGGTCGATCGGGCCGCCGGGCAGGGCAGTCAGCGGCGTTCCGGGCGCGGTGATCTTGGTGTCACCGGTGGTGTAGGGGTAACGGACGATGGAATCGGTGTTGGCGACGTAAAGATCGCTCCCCACCAGCGCCACGCCGAAGGGCGAGTTGAGGTGGTCGAGGAATACGCTGGTCAGCTCCGGCTTGCCATCGCCGTCGGCGTCACGCAGCAGCGTAATGCGATTGCTTGGGCCGCTGTCGCCGCCCGAGGTGACCCAGGATTCGATCCAGCCCATCACCAAATCCTTGGGCCGTTTGATTGGTTCGCCGCCCGGCGCCTTGGACTCGACCACCAGGACGTCGCCATTGGGAAGCACATAAAGCGAGCGCGGATGCTGCAAGCCGTTGGCAAAAGCCTGGATCTGCAGCCCCTGCGCAACGGTCGGCTTTCCGCCGTTCTTCCATCCGACCACGGAAGCGAGATGCATGGGCGGGAAGAAATATTGGATCGGCTCGGGCAGGTTTGGGTTCGGCCCTATTTGGCTGCCGGGATCTGGGTCGTTGCCGCTGCACGCGGCAAGCGTAATCGCCGCGGTGCAGGTGAGGATAGACGCCGCGATGCGCCCGGCCTGTCTGATGGAGCTTTCTACGCGCGTCAATCCGCCACTCCGACGTGATGCCGGTACACCAGGGACCAGCCCAGCCAGCCAGTGAAGATGAGGATGAGCACGACAACCGCCGAGAGGATCAGGCCGGTGGGAACGACGGAAGTCCATGCATCGCGGGTGTGCACGAGCATATTGATCACGGACAACACCAGCGCAAGCAGATTGCCGAGCACGTGCGGCCAGGCGGGGGGCTGCGCTCTTATCAGCGAATTGGCCAGGAAATCGATCAAGCCTGCGATCGCCGCAAGGCAGCCCATGATCACGCCGACGGTAACCAGCCAAGCGGAGAAATTCGCCCACATCATCTCCGCTGTCCGCCAGTAGGCCAAATCCGTCAGCAGGGTGCCGACGAAGCAGGCGATCGGAAATGGCACCAACATCGGATGAATGGGATGCCCCGCAATCCTAGCCGTCGAACGCGGATTGTCACCAACCATATGCGCTCCTTTTGCCCCGATCAGACCAACTCAGCATGGTCGCCGCTGCCGCGACACCGGCAGCAGCGCCTATCAACAACGCCCGCAAAGTGCGGGTCGAGACAGCCGCTACTTGCTCGGCTGCTAAGCCGCGGACTGCGTCGGCGGGTTCTGGTACATCATCCACAGCTCGATTGCGGCCAGGACGGCGACCAGAATGCCGATTACGACATGCACGGTCATCGCAGTGGTCGCCTGGAATCCAAGCACCCAGGGCGATACGAGTACCCACAGTCCGACGACCAGGTTCACCCACTCTTCCCAGACGGCAAATGCCGCGAGGGCGGCAACCGAAAGCACGACGATCAAGATTCCGCTGCCGAGGGCGTTCTGCGTCGGTGGGCCTGCCGCAAAGGCGAAGATCCAAGGAGAAAAGAACAGAATTGCCCCAAGGATCAGGTTGGCTACGTCACAGAGCCTAGCGTTTGTCCACTGGTTCATGGCATCCTCCATAGAGAGAGCGTTTGTGGCTCCCGAGTTCGGCAAGGTGCCTGAGGTTCGGCGAAATGCGCCCGAAGCCGCCCACTCCGCGTCGCGCCAATGCCCTTACCCGGCCGGACCTCCGTATCTGGCGGAACTCCGGTCAAATCCGGCTATCTAACTGAATTCCAGGCTTTATGTTCCACTCGAGACCAGCATGCTGGATCACTTGACGGTGATCGATCAAATCCAAAGGTGCCGTGCCACTGGTCAGGGCAGCGGGACAGCGGCGCGGGCAGCTCATTCTTTTCTCGAGCCGGTGAAACATTTGTCATGGATCGCAGCTCTTGGGCCCCGAGGGTTGAGGCCAACCTGACTGCGCAGGACGAGCACGAACGGCACAATTATAGGCTTGGGACAAAATAAGTTGGCAACGGGAAGCTCTTGCTCGTCTTGGTTGCCGCCGAAGCGTGTTTGAGAGACGACCGGTCCGGATTGACGCGCGATACTTTCGCTGCAAAGGTATCTTAACGACTTGTTTACCATGCGTCAGTCCGGGCTGGGAGTGGGGGGAATTTGGAACCGTTTCTGGGTGCGAACCGCCTTAATTGGGATGATCGGGCCGAACTGCACTCGACCGACACAACGGGCAGCTACCACATCGAGAATGTGCTGGCAGGCGGATCCAATCTCTATGAGCTGGAAACGCGCGAGGTCGGCGATATTGCCGGCAAGGATATCGTCCACCTGCAGTGTCACATCGGCCTTGACACAATCAGCTTGAAGAATCTTGGTGCGGGCAGCGTGACCGGCCTCGACTTTTCACCCGCGGCGATCGCGGCGGCGCGGGATTTCGCTGCGAAGGCAGGCACCGACGTGCATTTCGTGGAAGCGCCACTGTTCGAGGCGGTCGAAGCCCTGGGCCGGACCTTTGACATCGCTTACGTTACCTGGGGTTCGGTAAACTGGCTGGACGACGTGTTCCGTTGGGCGCGGGTGGTTGCCGATCTCCTGCGACCCGGCGGCCGGCTCTACATGGCAGAGGGCCATCCATTGATGTTTCAGTGCAATCGAAAGGCCGCGGCTCTGGAGTTGAAGCACGACTGGCGAACGCCGATAGCTCGGCCGCTCGCCTGGAACGAGGAACTGACCTACACCGGCGATGACCGCATCTTGAAGCATCCTCGCTATTATGAGTGGATCCACCCGATCAGTGACGTGGTGAACGCGCTGATTTCAGCTGGTCTGACGCTCGATTTTCTCAATGAGCATGACACGGTTTCGTGGCAGCACTTTTCATTTGCAGTGCGGGCCGGCAAGGATATGTACGGCCTGCCAGAGAACTCTCCCAAGATACCGATGGCCTATTCCATTGGCGCGACGAAGCGGAGCGTCGGCAAGATACCATATCTTGTGTCTCACAAGTCGATTGAGGGCCACTAGCCCAAGGTCAATGCTCTTGACGTACTCGGGTCGGAGCATCGAGGTGTGCAATGGCGCTCGTGTCTACGGTCTTCCGAGCAAGGCTGATCTCGTTTCATGTTGGTCCGCTTCATGCAGCCTGCCTTCAACATCGCGCGGGCGGTGGTGTCGATGTCGACATAACAGCCGGCGTCAGCCGTCGGAAATGCGAAATTTTTCAGGAGTGTGAAGGTCAAATTAAACATTGAACGCTAATATTCCTCATCGGATCGACCCGAGAACCTGAAATGGCAATTGAGGAATCGCCTATTGGCTTTTTTCCGCGCTAGGTTCGGCGGCATTAAGGAGGCCGTCTTTTCGTCGGCAAATATTCCGGCGGCGATCGCGTTTGTCGTCATCCTTATCAGCGCAGCGTTCGCGGAGCACCAGAACAAGATCGTCTCGGACCAGGCCGTCCGTGCGGACGTGCTGACCAAGGTCAACCTCATCCGCGCCAAGCTCGAAGGCAATATCAACGGAAACCTTCAACTCGTGCATGGACTGGTCGCTGCGGTCGTAACTGAGCCCTATATGGGACAGCAACGCTTCGCTTCGCTGGCGAGTAATCTGTTTGGCGCGGACTCGCAATTGAACAATATTGCCGGCGCGCCCGATCTGGTCGTTTCCCTGATGTACCCGATGGAGGGTAACGAGCAGGCGATGGGCCTCGATTACCGCAAGAACGAGCGGCAGCGTGCGGCTGCGCTAAGGGCGCGAGACGAACGCAAGCTGGTGCTTGCCGGTCCCGTCGATCTGAAGCAGGGAGGACAAGGCTTTATCGGTCGCTTTCCGGTTTTCGTGCGGAGCGCGGGCAATACGGAAAGGTTCTGGGGCATCATTTCCGCCGTTGTCGACGTGCAGCGTCTCTATCGGGCGAGCGGGCTGCTTGACGACGATCTCGGGATTGACATAGCGCTGATCGGCAGGGACGCTCTCGGCCAAAATGGAGACCAATTCTACGGCAATGAGCGGATCGGCAAAAGCGATCCGGTGACGGCCGACGTTTTGCTCCCGTCCGGTTCGTGGCAGATCGCGGCCATTCCCAAAAATGGCTGGCCTTCGACGCCAAGTAACGCATGGTTGTTGCGCGCGATCATGGCGACGGCCGGGGCCTTGGTTGTGTTCCCCTTCCTGGTCACAGGTCGCCTGATCGGCGAAAGACAGCGCAATTATGCGGAATTGCGTCGATTGTCACGACGCCTGGAACTCGCTCTGGAAGCCTCGGCTATTGGGGTTTGGGAACACGATCTCGCGACCAACGACCTTACGTGGGATGATCGCGTAAATGAGATATATGGCAAATCAACCGGGGAGCACCGGGGCTACATAGACTGGGCGGGTGCAATCCACCCAGATGATTTGGCTACCGCCAACGCAGATTTCGACAGCGCGGTGGCCAGCGGACGACCATATTTGTCGGAGTACCGGATTGTGCGTCCGGATGGCGAGGTCCGTCATGTCCGGTCCAAGGCGATCGTTTACCGGGTCGCAAACAACACTCCAAAAATGATCGGCGCGGAATGGGACGTTACAGCCGATGTCCTGCTGAACCAGGATCTGGTTCGCGCAAAACAGCTGTCCGAGTCGAAAAATGCAGAACTCGAGTCGGCCAAAGCGCGCATAGAGCACATCGCGCTTCATGACTCGTTGACCGGCTTGCCCAACCGGCGTTACCTCGACCAGGTACTGGAAGATTACGCGGCAAACGCCAGGCGCTCAGGCGGGCATGCGGCACTGCTTCACATCGATCTGGATCGGTTCAAGCACATCAATGATACGCTGGGCCACGCCGCCGGTGACGCAATGTTGATTCACGCGTCAACAGTCCTCAGATCGAAGGTCGGCGACGAGGGATTCGTCGCCCGCATCGGAGGAGACGAATTCATCGTTCTGTGCGTGGTGCGCGACGATACCAAGCAACTGGCGCTGCTCGCTGACCGCGTCATCAGCCAGATGCGCGAACCGGTCTACTACCAGGGCCATCGATGCCGTTTTGGTGTCAGCGTGGGAATCGCAGTCGACAACGGAAAAAATATCGAAGCCAAACACCTGCTGGTAAACGCCGATATCGCGCTTTACCGAGCAAAGAGGCGTGGGCGCAATCGATACGAATTCTTCACCGACGCGATGCAAAGCGAAATCGTCGATACAAAGCGGATTGCCGACGAAATTCTCGGCGGCCTTGAGCGCAACGAGTTCATCCCCTTCTACCAGCCCCAATTTGACGCAAAGACGCTCGAAATCGTTGGGGTTGAGGCGCTGGCGAGGTGGAGACATCCAGAAAAGGGTATTTTGGCGCCCGATGTCTTCCTGAGAATTGCGGAAGAACTGAATGTGGTATCGATCATCGACCAAGCCATATTGAAGCAGTCGCTTTTGGACTTCAAAGAATGGTCCGATGCTGGACTCCACATTCCGCGGGTATCGGTCAATGTTTCGGCGCGACGCCTTCAAGATGAGGCGCTCATCAAGAGCTTGCGAGAACAAAATATCAAAAAAGGGACAGTTTCATTCGAGCTTGTTGAGTCAATTTTCCTGGACGAAAACGACGACCTTGTCACCTGGAATATCGAGCAGATAAAAGAACTCGGGATTGACATCGAAATAGATGATTTTGGCACCGGTTACGCTTCGATAGTCAGTTTGCTCAAGTTGCAGCCTCGCCGGCTAAAGATAGATCGGCAGCTGGTCACCCCAATCGTCAAATCGCCGCAAAGAAGGCAGGTTGTCTCGTCAATCATTGACATCGGCAAGTCCTTGGGTATCGAGGTCGTGGCGGAAGGTGTCGAGACGATGCAGCACGCACGGATACTCAAAGGCCTGGGCTGCGACATGTTGCAGGGTTATGCCTTCGGCTACGCGCTCGATTCCGACGGACTAAAGGCCTTTGTTCGATCCCGGCGGCTGCGCACAGCCAGCTGAGCGTGAGTCCCCGCATTTACCGGCGCGATCGGCGTTGAGCGTCGCATCAATATGCGCGTGGCAGGCCAGGCCGGTAACAACAACCCTCAAATAATCAAATAAGCAGCAGGCCCTTCATGCTGGAATGGCCTTTCCTGCCGATGATGATGTGATCGTGAACGGCAATGCCAAGCGGTTTGGCCGTCTCGATGATCAGCTTGGTCATCTCGATGTCGGCGCGCGACGGCGTCGGATCGCCCGATGGATGGTTGTGAGCTAGAATAATCGCCGTCGCCGAGAGCTCCAAGGCGCGCCTGACCACCTCGCGCGGATAGACCGGCGTGTGGTCAACGGTGCCGACCTGCTGCACTTCGTCGGCGATCAGTGCGTTCTTCTTGTCGAGGAACAGGATGCGGAACTGCTCCCGCTCCTCGAAGGCCATGACCGACCGGCAGTATTCGAGAACCTGCGTCCAGGTTGACAAAAGCTCGCGGCCGGCGATCTCGCCGCGCGCCATGCGCTGCGCCGTTGCAGCAACCACCTTCAGCTCGAGCGCCACCGCCGGGCCGATGCCCTTCACCTCCTGCAGCCGCTCGACAGGCGCGCCGAGCACTTCGGCCAACGTGCCGAAGCGCGCCAGCAATGCCTTGGCGACCGGCTTGGTGTCGGCGCGCGGGATCAGCCGAAACAACAAAAGCTCGAGCAGTTCGTAGTCTGGGAGGGTGTTGGGACCGGCGGCGAAGCGCTCGCGCAAGCGGTCGCGATGGCCGAGATAATGCGGCTTGTCGGCGGCCACTGCCTTGGCGGACGATCGCATTGGCTTTTCGGGAAAGAAGGCCCGCTCGTCATCGTCACCGGTCATGGCTGCCCGCACCCAGCATTTGCCGGGCAAGGTGACGCCCGATCTGCCAGACACTAGGCCCGCAGGCCGGGGCGGTCGAGGTTTTTTGGCGACAGCGTGAAAATCTCGCAGCCGGTCTCAGTGACGCCGATCGTGTGCTCGTACTGCGCCGACAGCGACCGGTCGCGCGTCACCGCAGTCCAGCCGTCCGACAGCACCTTTACATGCGGCCGGCCGAGATTGATCATCGGCTCGACGGTAAAGATCATGCCCGGCCGCATCTCCACGCCTTCGCTGGCGCTGCCGTAATGCAGGATGTTCGGCGCGTCGTGAAACAGCCGGCCGACGCCGTGGCCACAGAAATCGCGCACCACCGAGCAACGCTCGGCTTCGGCATAGGTCTGGATAGCGGCGCCGATGGCGCCGGTGCGGGCGCCCGGCTTGATCGCCGCAATGCCGCGCATCAGGCACTCATACGTGACTTCGAGCAGCCGCTCCGCGGCACGCTTGATCGTGCCCACCGGATACATGCGCGAGGAATCGCCGTGCCAGCCGTCGAGGATATAGGTGACGTCGATGTTGACGATGTCGCCATCCTTCAACGGCTTGATGTCGGGTATGCCGTGACAGACGACGTGGTTGATCGAGGTGCAGGATGATTTCGTGTAGCCGCGGTAGTTGAGCGTCGCCGGAAGCGCGCCATGGTCCATGCCGAATTCGAAGACGAAACGATCAATCGCCTCAGTGGTGACGCCGGGCGCCACCATCGGCACCAGTTCGTCGAGGCAGCGCGCGGTGAGATCGCAAGCCTTGCGCATGCCGGCAAAGCCTTCCTCGTCGTAAAGACGGATCTGGCCGGTGTTTCTGAGCGGTGCCGTGGCGGCGTCGAGATAGGTGACCATTTTTGTCCGTCTTGCAGGGATGGGAGGGGCCTGGATGAGCCCCGCGAGAGAAATCTCCCCAGATTTGGCACTGGAAAGCGCAAGGTTCAAGGACGAACTGCCGGCGGCGACCGAAGACCGGCGATATTCAGGCCTTTGGGGGCACTCTCCTTGCCTGTAGCGGCCCATGCTTCCGACCAGTTCATTGGCTACCGCAGTGACGACACATTTCTAGGCGAGAAGTCGGCCCCAAGCATGAAGCCGCCACAGTAACTTTTTGCGACGAACGGCGTTGCTGCGGGGGCGTCGGTTCGGGAGAGATCGAATGGACAGACTGCAATTCGAGGTGCCGGTGCGGATCACGCCTGTGCCCGGCCAGCCGGTCGAGGAAATCTACAGCGTCGAGCAGGCGCTCGATTTCCTGCAAACATGGCCGGTTCGCCGGAAGGGGCCAAGCTACCAGGCCGCGTTCAACGCCTGTTTCGGCGCCACTGTGGACATCGTCGAGACCGAGGACGCATGGCGGGCCTTCATGGCCTTTTGCCGGGTGAGCGGCCTCCTGGCCAGGGATATGATGGTGCCGCGCAAGCGCAGCGGCGAGGCGAGGGGGCTGCGGGCGTAGCCGCCATCAACAAAATCCTCGATTTGTCTTTGCAGCCTTTGCCGACATCCTCATCAGGGTGGTGGTCCGGCAAGGTTACGCAGCATCGCGTTAGTGATGGCATGTGCTAAGGCTTGAAAATCTCTGGTACGCCCAAGGGGAATCGAACCCCTGTTACCGCCGTGAAAGGGCGGTGTCCTGACCGCTAGACGATGGGCGCGCTCAGATGTGAGCGCTTATAGTTGCGTCGCGACAAACCGGCAACCCGTCTGCCGCCGGCTGCGACAACTTTTTTCCTTTGGCGCCAAACCGCGTTTTTTCGGCAGCCAAGTCTGATTCCGCCGCATCAGGAATGTCGCAGAGAAGGCGGGCATCGCAGCACGAGAAGAGACTAGCCGCCGCGCCTGCGGCAGCGCCAGTTCCAGTCGCGCTCGGGGCCGACATCGACGTGGACGGATTCGGTGTGGCAATAAGTGCCGACGCCGCCGCGGCCCGGCATGGTGCGGATATAGCTCGCCAGTTCCCACTTCGAGACGCCGGGAACCTGGATGTCGGCGGCGGCGCAGTACATGTGCAGCGAATTCTTGGCACCGTTGGCGCGGCGGTTGCGGGCCGGATCGCGATAGCCGGAGGTGACCGTCATCTTGCGGCCGTAGTGGCCTTCGATCGTCTTCAACACGCGAACCAGCGACGGCTTCAAGCAGGCAACGTCGACGCTTTCGTTCTGTTTCAGGAGGCCGTTGGGTGCCAGCCGGGCGAGGCCGGCGGCGGAGGCGACCTGGTAGGCGCCACCCGAACCTTCGTCTTCATTGAGGTCGACATCACTCTCATCGTCGAGGCCGGATTTGCGCTTGATCTCGAACAGCGCCGTCTGACGCACGCCGGGCAGCGCATCGGCCGTGAAGTGGCTGGTATCGCCGGTCGACACCAGCTGCACAGGCTTTTCAGCCGGATTGGCCGAGGCCAGGGTGACGGTGGGCTTTGCCGCAGGCGTCGCCTTGGCTTGCACGACCGCTGGCTGCCCGCCCGATCTGCTGTTGGCCGGCGAAGAAGGTGCGGCCGAAGCAGGCGTAGCGCTGAACAGCGAGGCCAGGAAGCTTTTCTTTGGCGCATAGGCCTGCGGCTGCGGCATTTCGCCGGCGGTCACATAGACCGGGTTGTCCATCGCCGGCGCGGCGGCCTTGGCGTCGGACTTCGATGCGCCGGCAGTGTTCTGCGCCACGGCCTGTTCAGCCGTCTGGGCGTTTGGTTGCAGCGGCTGCGGCGTGTGTCCCGCGATCGTCTCGGCTGCCGTGGGAACGGCGATCGGGAAGCCGGCGTCGGGCTTGGCCCCCGGCTTGGCCATCGGCACATAGGCGACCTGCGCGGGAAGACTGGCGTCGCCCTCGGTATTCATCGTCATTTGTGCGCTTGTCATCTGCGACGATGACGCGGCCGTACTGGCCTGGGGCGCGCCGGCGGCCGTGCTGATTTCGGTGGCCGAGGCGTTATAGCCAGGCATGCCGACGGACATGGTCGGGTCGCCGGCAGAGGTGCAGGACGCCAGGAGCACCGAGAAAAGCGCCGCCACAATGGCGCGGCTTTCCCCTTTTGCAAGGCGCGATCCTGCTGATTTCAAAACCAAATTCCCCCTCGATATCCGACCGGTTCGTCATTGGCGCGGCGTCGAAACGTCTCGTCGAAATGACCCTTGTTCCCGAACCGGAAACGAGACCTGTGCCAAATCTGCAAGCCTCAAAGCAATTTGGTGGCTAGAGGATGAATCAAGGCTGCTCAGGGTTGACGGCACCATTTCGCCCGCTTTTCGCGGCGCGTCAACTCACCACACATTACAGATGGTTACACACGCACCTTGACATAGGTGCCGGGGGCTTCGCCCAGAACTTGCATGTGCTCGCCCGGTTTGCGGGCCGGAACGCGCGCATTGTCCTTGGCTTCGATCCAGCGTTGCCAGTGCGGCCACCATGAGCCAGGATGATTGGCCGCCTTGGCGAACCATTCGTCGAAGTCCCCTACCGGCTTGCCGCCGGTCCAGTAGTGATATTTCTGCGCCGCCGGCGGATTGACGACCCCGGCGATGTGGCCGGAGCCGGCCATGACGTAATCGACCTCGCCGCCGAAATATTTCGAGCCGAGGAACACCGAAAGCGCCGGGGCGATGTGGTCTTCCTTCGAGGCGAGATTGTAGACCGGGATGGTGACGTCCTTTAGCGAAACCGCGCGGCCCGCCAACTCCATCATGCCTTGCGAAAGCCTGTTCTCGAGATAGCAATTGCGTAAGTAGAAGGAATGGTTGGCCGCGCCCATGCGGGTCGAATCGGCGTTCCAGTAGAGCAGGTCGAAGGGCAGGGGATCCTTGCCGCGCATGTAGTTGTTGACGACGTAGGGCCAGATCAGGTCGCCCGAGCGCAGCATGTTGAAGGCAGTCGCCATCCTGGTGCCGTCGAGATAGCCTTTTTCGCTCATCGCCTTTTCGACGGCCGCGACCTGCTCCTCGTCGACGAACACCTTCAGGTCGCCGGCATAGGTGAAATCGACCTGCGTGGTGAAGAAGGTCGCCGATTTGATGCGCTGGTCGCCTTCCTGCGCCATCAAGGCCAGCGCTGCCGCCAACAGCGTGCCGCCGACGCAATAACCGATGGCGTTGACGTCCTTTTCGCCGGTGGCCTTTTCGATCGTGTCGAGGCCGTATTGCAGGCCCTCCCTGATATAGGCCTCCCAACTCTTGGCGCCGTGCCGCTCGTCCGGATTGATCCAGGAGATGACGAAGACGGTGTGGCCTTGCTCGACGGCCCAGCGAATGAAGGATTTTTGCGGGTTGAGGTCGAGGATGTAGTATTTGTTGATCCATGGCGGGCAGATCAGCAGCGGCCGCTTGAGCACGGTGTCGGTCGTCGGCTCGTATTGCAGGATCTCGGCGACGTCGCTGCGGCCGACCACCTTGCCGGGCGTGGTAGCGAGATTCTTGCCGATTTCGAAGGATGAATAATCGGCCTGCCGCAGCTTCAGGTCGCCCTTGCCGGCGGCAATGTCCTCGGCCAGCATTTTCATGCCGCGCACCAGGTTTTCGCCGTTCGAGGCAACGGTCTCGCGAAACAATTCCGGGTTGGTCAGGATGAAATTCGACGGCGAGATGGCGTTGGAGACCTGCTTGACATAAAAGCTGGCCTTGTGGCGGGTGTGCTCGTCCAGACCATCGGCGTGCTCGACCAGTTCGGCCGCCCAGCGCGAGGTGACGAGATAGGCCTGTTTCAGGAAATCGAAGAAGGCGTTTCGGCCCCATTCCGGGTCCTGGAAACGCTTGTCGCCGCGCTCGGGCTTGACCGCATCCTCGGCGTCCTCGGCACCGGCGCCGATGCGCTGGACGGCGTTGGCCCAGACGGTCATGTAGCCGGAAAACAGCCGCGTCTGCGCCTCCAGCGCGCGCTGCGGGTCGGAGAGCCAGTACTCGGTGAGCTTGGAGAAGGTCTTCACCATGTCGACGACCGGCTCGGCGACGTGATCGCGCACCTCGCCCTTTTCCCGCGGCTCGGCCCATGCCGAGGCGGCCTTGCCGGCCTGCTCGATCATGCGTGCCATGTTCAGGGCGAAGCGTTCCGGGTCCTTCACCAGATATTGCTCGACGGTCGAAGGTTGGTCATCTTCCGCTTTGCCCGAATCGGGTGTTTTGGACATGGTTCGCGGGGTTCCTCCCGAAGCGTTTTGTTGACATATTACCATGGGATATCAGACAGGGTCCAATGTGCTCTAACCCGGTCGCCAGGAAAACAATATGACGATTAATATTGGCAAGAACGTTTTTTCCGGCATTGGTCGTTTTTGCCGCATGGCGGTCGTCCTGCTGGCGATGGCCGGTTGCACGAGCAGCAACATAGAGGGTGCAGCGCCCGCCGCCGGCTTCGCCGGCGCGAAGGACACCGGTTCCTATCCGAACCTGAACATCCCGCCGCAGGTGGCGGCCGAGCAATTCACCGACGAGGAAAAGAACGCCAAGCTCGCCCAACTGAAGGCCGAGGAGCAGGGCCAGGCCGCGAAGGGCGGCGTCGTCAAGGTCGCGGACCAGGCAGCGCTGGACCAACTGGCAAAAAAACACGGCGCCGAGGCGCTGAAGCAGATCGAAGGTAAATGCGACCCCGCTCTCGACCCTAATTGCAAATAAGCTTATACGCGCGACCGCAACCTCACTGTCTGGAACTGCCATGGAAGAATTCCACAAGGTCCGCCGGCTTCCGCCCTATGTCTTCGAGCAGGTCAACCGGCTGAAGGCCAGTGCCCGTTCGCGCGGCGCCGACATCATCGATCTTGGCATGGGCAATCCCGACCTGCCGACGCCCAAGGCCATCGTCGACAAACTTTGCGAGGTCGTGCGCGATCCGCGCACGCACCGCTATTCGTCATCGCGCGGCATTCCGGGCCTGCGCCGCGCCCAGGCCAATTACTATGCCCGCCGCTTCGGCGTGAAGCTCGACCCGGACAGCCAGGTGGTGGCGACGCTGGGCTCGAAGGAGGGCTTTGCCAATATGGCGCAGGCGATCACCGCCCCCGGCGATGTGATCCTGTGCCCCAATCCGACCTATCCGATCCACGCCTTCGGCTTCATCATGTCGGGCGGCGTCATCCGCTCGCTGCAGGTCGAGCCGGACGACGGTTTCATCCCGGCGCTGGAGCGCGGCATCCGCCATTCGATCCCGAAGCCGCTGGCGCTGATCCTCAATTATCCGTCCAACCCGACGGCACTGGTCGCCTCGCTCGATTTCTACAAGGAGGTGGTGGCCTTCGCCAGGAAGAACGACATCATCATCCTGTCGGACCTTGCCTATTCGGAGATCTATTTCGACGGCAATCCGCCGCCTTCGGTGCTGGAGGTGCCGGGCGCGATCGATGTGGCGGTCGAGTTCACCTCGATGTCGAAGACCTTTTCGATGCCGGGCTGGCGCATGGGTTTTGCCGTCGGCAACGAGCGGCTGATCTCGGCGCTGACCAGGGTGAAATCCTATCTCGACTACGGCGCCTTCACGCCGATCCAGGTTGCGGCGGCGCATGCACTCAACGGCGACGGTGCCGACATTGCCGAAGTGCGCGACGTCTACCGCAAACGCCGCGACGTCATGGTCGACGCTTTCAGCCGTGCCGGCTGGACCATTCCCGCGCCGGCGGCGTCGATGTTCGCCTGGGCGCCGATCCCGGAGCCGTTCAAGCATCTCGGCTCACTCGAATTCTCCAAGCTCCTGATCGAGCACGCCGACGTCGCGGTAGCGCCGGGCGTCGGCTTCGGCGAGCATGGCGACGATCACGTGCGCATCGCGCTGGTCGAAAACGAGCACCGGATCCGGCAAGCAGCGCGCAACATCAAGCGCTTCCTCGCGTCCAGCGCCAAGCAGCCGAACAATGTCGTTCCGCTCGCCGCGCATCGCTGAGTGGTTCAGTCAACAGCCATGACCGACCCCGCCAGCATGAACGTCGAAGCCGTCGTTTATGTCAGGCTAATCGATGAGTCGGTTTCCGTTTGGCGGCCGGTGCAAGCAAAACAAATTGATCCGACCACGTAGCTCATCTTGGACCAGCCCATACCAGCCTCGGAAGTGTGGGAGTTTCAGCCCGGGACTATAGTCACCGTGACCCGGAAGCCTGATGAAAACGACGACTATCTGGTTGCGGTCGAAAATCAATTCTAGCTGGCGGACAGACTCTCCGATGACTGAAGCGTTGCGTGTTGGAATTGCCGGCCTCGGCACCGTCGGTGCGTCGGTGGCGCGCGTGCTGCGCGACAAGGCGGCGGAACTGACGCGGCAGTGCGGACGCGACATCGTCGTCACAGCCGTTTCAGCCCGAGATCGCAAGCGCGACCGTGGCGTCGATCTTGGTACCGCACAGTGGTTCGACGACGCCATCAAGATGGCGCAGACCGGCGAGATCGACGTGTTCGTCGAGCTGATCGGCGGCGACGACGGGCCGGCGCGCTCGTCCGTAAAAGCGGCACTTGAAGCTGGCCGCCATGTCGTCACCGCCAACAAGGCGCTGCTTGCCAAGCACGGCGTGGCGCTGGCCGAGATTGCCGAGAAGAAGGGCGTGCTGCTCAACTACGAGGCGGCGGTGGCCGGCGGCATTCCGGTCATCAAGACGATGCGCGAGGCGATGGCCGGCAATTCGGTGACCCGCGTCTTCGGCATCCTCAACGGCACCTGCAACTACATACTGACACGCATGGAGGCCGAGGGCCTGTCGTTCGATGCCTGCCTGAAGGACGCGCAGCGGCTGGGCTATGCCGAAGCCGACCCGACCTTCGACATCGAGGGCCATGACACTGCCCACAAGCTGTCGATCCTGACCAGCCTTGCCTTCGGCACGAGGATCGCGGCCAACGATATCTACATGGAGGGCATCTCCAACATCAGCCAGGCCGACATCCGCGCGGCCGGCGATCTCGGCTACCGGATCAAGCTGCTTGGCGTCGCCCAGCGCACCGAAAGCGGCATCGAACAGCGCGTGCACCCGACCATGGTGCCGACGGCATCGGTCATCGCACAGGTGCACGGCGTCACCAATGCGGTGGCGATCGAGACCGACATCCTCGGCGAATTGCTGCTCTCCGGCCCCGGTGCCGGCGGCAACGCCACCGCATCGGCGGTGATCGGCGACATTGCCGACATCGCCAAAAGCCGGCCTGGCTTCCAGCATGGTCCGGTCTTCGGCCGGCCGGCGAAGGAATTGAAGCCCTACAAGAAGGCGCAGATGCGCAGCCATGCCGGGGGTTATTTCATCCGGCTGACCGTGCACGATCGCATCGGCGTCTTTGCCGCCATCGCCAAGCGCATGGCCGACAACGACATTTCGCTGGAATCGATCGTCCAGCATGCCGCCGGGCCGGAAACCGAGGCACAGAAGACGGTCATCCTTGTCACCCACGAGACGACCGAGGCTGCGGTGCGCAAGGCCGTCGACGGCATCACCAGGGACAGCCTTCTGACCGACAAGCCGCAAGTCATCCGCATCGAGCGGGCAGGCTAAAGCTTCCCTCAATCGATTGATATTGCTGCGCTTTCAAAAAGATCCAGCGCAGGTCTTGCTGTTGTCACGGAGCTTTGACACAAGGAGCGCGTCTCTGGCGGGAGGCTAAACTGCCAACGAGGATTGTCCATCGATGAATGTGGCCCAGAACATTGTCGCCGGCCTCGACCGGATACTGACCATGGAATTGGTGCGCGTCACCGAACGTGCCGCTGTTGCGGCCGCCAGATTGCGCGGACGTGGCGATGAGAAGGCCGCCGACCAGGTCGCGGTCGACGCCATGCGGCAGGAGCTCAACCATCTTGCCATCCAGGGCACGGTGGTGATCGGCGAGGGCGAGCGCGACGAGGCACCGATGCTCTATATCGGTGAGGAGGTCGGTACCGGCAAAGGCCCGGCTGTCGACATCGCGCTCGATCCCCTCGAAGGCACGACGATCTGCGCCAAGAACCTGCCCAATGCATTGGCCGTCATCGCCATTGCCGAAAAAGGCAGCCTTTTGTTTGCGCCGGACGTCTATATGGACAAGATCGCCATCGGCCCGGGCTATGCCGATGGCATCATCGACATCGATGCCTCGCCGGCCGAAAACATCGCCAGCCTGGCCAGGGCCAAGGGGGTGCCGGTGGCGGAGATCACCGCCTGCATCCTCGACCGGCCACGCCATGGGGCGTTGATCGAAGCCGTGCGGGCGACGGGCGCCGCGATCCGGTTGATCGGCGACGGTGATGTCGCCGGGGTCATCCACACCACCGATCCGGACGAAACCGGCATCGACATCTATCTCGGGACCGGCGGCGCGCCGGAGGGCGTGCTGGCCGCAGCGGCGTTGCGCTGCACCGGCGGCCAGATGCAGGGCAGGCTGATCCTCGATACGCCGGAAAAGCTGGCGCGCGCGGCAAAAATGGGCATCTCCGACCCCAAGCGGATTTACCACACGCAAGACATGGCACGCGGCGACGTGCTGTTTGCCGCGACCGGCGTCACCGACGGCAACATGCTGGCTGGCGTCAAGTTCGGCCGCAATTTCATCACCACGCACACGATCGTGCTGCGTTCGTCGTCGCGAACCGTGCGCGAAATCAAGGCCAGGCACCAGGATCTGGAAAAGTTTTGATTTCGACTCAGTTGCCCGTTGCATATCGTGTGCAATGACAATTTTGCAGACGGCGCGTCACGTGATGGGGGAAAGACGCTTTTTCCTCGATGTTAGGCAGTCGGCCACTGGTGTTTCCTGGGAACACCGGCTGACCGAGCGCCAGGACATGGCCGCGCTCGCCATTGCGCAAGGTTATGGCGTGCCCGACATCGTGGCACGCGTGCTGGCCGGGCGCGGCGTCACCGCCGAGCTGACCGAGCGGTTCCTGGATCCGACCATCCGCAACCTGCTGCCCGACCCGGCATCGCTGACCGACATGGACAAAGCCGCCTCTCGCATCGCCCAGGCGGTGATGACCAGGGAAAAGGTGGCGATCTTTGGCGACTACGATGTCGACGGCGCCGCCTCGTCGGCGCTGCTCAAGCGCTTTCTCGCACATTTCTCGGTGCCGTCGGAGATCTACATACCGGACCGTATCTTCGAAGGTTACGGCCCCAATCCGGAAGCGATGCGCGAACTCGTCTCGCGCGGCGCGACGCTGATCGTCACCGTCGATTGCGGCACCAATAGTGCTGCTTCCATCGACGCGGCGAAGGCCGACGGTGCCGACGTCGTGGTGCTCGATCACCATCAGGTCGGCGGGCTGTTGCCGGCGGCGGCTGCGGTCGTCAACCCCAATCGCGAGGACGACCTTTCCGGGCAAGGCCATCTTTGCGCCGCCGGCGTCGTCTTCCTGTGCCTGGTGCAAACGGCGAAGATCCTGCGCGGCCGTCTGCCGGATGCCGCACCGCCGGATCTGCTTGGCCTGCTCGACCTGGTGGCGTTGGCCACCGTCTGCGACGTGGTGCCGCTCACCGGCGTCAACCGCGCCTTCGTGGTCAAGGGGCTGCAGGTGGCACGGCAGCAGAGAAACGAAGGGCTGGCGGCGCTGGCGCGGGTCTCGCGCATCGGCGAGCCGATCAGCACGTTCCATTTGGCCTTTCTGATTGGTCCGCGCATCAACGCCGGCGGGCGCATCGGCGACGCAGCGCTTGGCAGCCGCCTGCTTGCAACCGACGATCCGGTCGAGGCCCGCACCATTGCCGAGACGCTGGATCGGCTCAACCAGGAGCGGCAGTCAATGGAGCAGGAGATGCTGGCCGCGGCGCGCTCAGAGGCTGACGCCGAGCTTGCCGGCGGCAATGGTCCGGCCATCGTGGTTACGGCCAGCAGCAACTGGCATCCGGGTATCGTCGGCCTGCTTGCCTCGCGGCTCAAGGACCATGCAAGGCGGCCGGCCTTTGCCATCGCCTTCAACGCCAATGGTGTCGGTACCGGTTCAGGCCGTTCGGTGTCGGGCTTCGACCTCGGCCGGCTGGTGCGCGAGGCTGCCGATGCCGGGCTGATCGTCAAGGGCGGCGGCCACGGAATGGCGGCGGGCATCACTGTCGAGCGGGCGAAGCTCGGCGCGCTCCGGGCTTTTTTCGAAGAGCGTGCGGCAGTGGATGTATTCCGGCTGCAAGGCGAGGAGAGCCTGGCGATCGACGGTGCGCTTGCCGCCGAGGGCGCCACGCTTGGGCTGCTCGATGCACTTGAAAGAGCCGGGCCATTCGGCGCCGGGCATGTCGCCCCTGTGTTCGCCCTGCCGCGTCATCGGCTTGCCGACGCGCGGCCGGTCGGCACCAACCACATCCGTGCCGAGCTGCAGTCGGAAAGCGGCGGCCGCATCCGGGCGATCGCGTTTCGCGCCATCGACACGGCTCTTGGCGAATTCCTGTTCAAGAACAGAGGCAAGCCGGTGCATGTCGCCGGCTCGCTATCGGGCAATCACTGGAACGGCAGCCGCACGGTGCAATTTCGTATCATCGACGCAGCGCTCGCCTGAGAACTGACCGACCGGCTCTGCCTAAGCGAGGACGGTCTGCAGCCGGGTCAGTTCGCCGATCTGCGCCATCGTTGCCTGGTAGCCGATACGGATCGCTTCGTCGGCGCGATGGAATTCGGTCAGGCCGATATGGCTGAGCTTCGGCTGCAGCGACATGTCCGGCGGGTCGCCGGCCAGCCTGGCGCGCGAAATGCGGTCCTGTATGATGTTGAAGGCCTCGACCATGACGCCCGTGATGCCGAGCCGTGTCTCGCGCGACTGGCGTTCGGGATCGGCGTGGCCGGCCCTCGGAGCGTCTTTCTCGATGACCAACTCGCCGGCACTGTGCTTGATCACCGCGGCGCGGCCGAACAGGTCGTAGTGAAGGTTCACCGCAACCACGAGCGGCTGCTCGTAGGCGCGGCAGACAGAGACCGGCACCGGATTGACCAGTGCGCCGTCGACCAGCACGCGCCCGTTGCAGGCGACCGGCTCGAACACGCCGGGCAGCGCGTAGGAGGCGCGCATGGCGGTGCTCAGCGAGCCGCTCGACAGCCAGATTTCATGGCCGGTGCGGATTTCCGAAGCGACGCAGACGAACGGTTTTGGCAGATCCTCGAAGCGGATGCCGGCTATGTGCTCGCGCAGCCGCGCGTCGAGTTTCATACCACCGAACAGGCCGCTGCCGCGTAAATTGAGGTCGAGAAGGCCAAAAATGCGCCGCCTGGTCAGGCTGCGCGCGAATTCTTCCAGCTCGTCCAGCTTGCCGGCAACATAGCAGCCGCCGACCAGCGCGCCGATCGAGGTGCCGGCGATCATCGACACTTCGATGCCGGCTTCATCAAGCGCGCGCAGCACGCCGATATGCGCCCAGCCGCGCGCACAGCCGCCGCCCAATGCCAGCGAGATCCCTGTTTTACCTGGAGATTTGGTTTCGGATACGCCTGCGGCCGAGGAGACGCCATTGGCCTCCCGAACGTCAGGTCTGTTGAGCAATGACGCCCAGTCGAGCATCACAATCTCCCTTGTCCCACGGTCATCCTAGAGGCGGGCCGTATCGAAATCATGAATATACGTGGCTGGAGCGCTGCGAATGGTTCATATTGATGGCGTACTGGGCTTTCGATACGTTTTTTCCGCATCGAACAGCGGCTTGCTGCCGTCGCTGGCAAGCGTCCCCTTGCCATCGCTCAGTCCCACCGTCCGATAAAAGCATGAACGTCGGCCGGTGTGACAAGTTGCTTCGTGACCCAACACTTTGACGCGCAACCATATCGCGTCCTGGTCACAATCCGTGAGCATCTCGACGACTTGCTGCACATTGCCCGAGGTTTCGCCCTTCTTCCAAAGCGCGTTGCGCGAGCGAGACCAGTAGTGCGCGATGCCGGTCTCGAGTGTCAGCGCCAGCGCCTCGGCATTCATATGCGCGACCATCAGCAGCATGCCGTCTTCGGCATCGGTGACGACGACAGTGACGAGGCCGCCGGCATCGAAGCGCGGTGAAAGGACCGTGCCTTCCTCAAGTGCCTTTTTGTCTGAGGGAGCTTTCGGGAATTCCAATGCCGACATTCGCCGGTCCTTATCTAGCGAAGCCGGCGAGGTCGGGTTCAGATCCCGCCGCCGCGCACCATGGTGACCAAGCGGACCTGCTCTTCGGGTGTGTCCTTGAAGACGCCAGTGAAGGTCGAGGTCAGCGTGGTGGATCCCTGCTTGCGGATGCCCCGCATGGCCATGCACATATGCTCGGCCTCGACCATGACGGCGACGCCGCGCGGATTGAGCACGTCCTGGATGACGCCGGCAATCTGCGCGGTCATCGCTTCCTGGGTCTGCAGGCGATGGGCGAAGATGTCGACGACGCGCGCGATCTTGGACAGGCCGACAACCTTGCCGTCCGGCAGATAGCCGACATGCGCCTTGCCGATGATCGGCACCATGTGGTGCTCGCAATGCGAATGGAACGATATGTCCTTGACGATGACGAGGTCGTCATAGCCGGCGACTTCCTCGAAGGTGCGGCCAAGCTCCTCGGCGGGGCACATGTCATAGCCGTTGAACATTTCGCGGAACGCCTTGGTGACACGCTTCGGCGTATCGATCAGGCCCTCGCGCTCCGGATTGTCGCCGGTCCAGCGCAACAAAGTGTGCACCGCGGCTTCGACTTCGGCTTCGCTCGGCCGGTCGGTGACCGGCTTTTCCATATAGGCCGACTGCGGCATGAGTTTCTTGATGACGGCGTCCATAAAAGGCGTCTCCCGTAGTTCCTCTCTCAGGAGGAACGAGTTGAACGGACCACGACCTTTCGGGTGTAAGAAACTCGTCGGTTTCCAGCCCGTAAGCGGCGTGAACTGATTTGGGCAGGACGAGACTTTTGGTCCGTCTTGTCGATACCCGACTACCACCATTATATATGGTCGTGCCGAGCGAAAGGAAGACGCCAGAGCGGCAATCGCTGTTCGCTGGGCGGCGACGGATTGGAAAAATATGATCGACGATGTCTACAATGCGAAAATTCTGGGTTTTGCCGGAAACATCGCACGGATCGGCCGGCTCGATCGGCCCGACGCAACCGCACGGGCGCATTCCAAGCTGTGCGGCTCGACGGTGACCGTCGATCTGAAGATGGATGACGGCGTCGTCACCGATTTCGCGCATGACGTGAAGGCCTGTGCGCTTGGCCAGGCGTCGTCTTCGATCATGGCGCAGCATGTCGTCGGCGCCAGTGCCGAAGAATTGCGCAGCGTGCGCGAGACGATGCTGAAGATGCTGAAGGAAAATGGCCCCCCGCCCGAAGGCCGCTTCGCCGACCTGAAATACCTGGAGCCGGTGCGCGATTACAAGGCCCGCCACGCCTCGACCATGCTGACCTTCGATGCGGTGGTCGATGCCATCGGCCAGGTCGAGAAGAAGCGCGCAGAACAGGCGGCTTAGCCGTCAAATGGCTGCCGATCACGCGCACCAGCATCAGAGGCCGCGATACACGCGCAACTGGCCCGGACCGTGGCGCAAGACGCCGGGCCGCATCCTCGGCACGTCGCTCGTCCGCTTCTACCAGCTGACGCTGTCCGGCTTTGTCGGCAATTCCTGCCGGCATCTGCCGACCTGTTCCGAATACGCGCACGAAGCGATCGCCCGTCACGGGCTGTGGGCCGGCGGCTGGATGGGATTTTTCCGGGTGCTGCGCTGCGGCCCGTTCGGAACGCACGGCATCGACCGGGTGCCTGAGGTTCTAGATGATCGCTATCTCTGGTTCACGCCCTGGCGATACCGGCGGATCGGGAACAAGCGCGCCCTCGAAAACTGACCGCATTGTCGCTTCGGACCCGGTTGGAGGCGGCAGGTTTACGATTTGCTAAGCTTAACCGCATGTTACGCATTTGAGACAAAATCGAGACAAGACGCCTCGCTAAGCCGCTCCTGACAGCCCTCAGGAGAGATTGCCAAATGCACCAGATAGACCGCCGTCCATTTGTTTTCGCCGTGGTTCTCTATCTTCTGGCGTGGCTGTTGGGTTTTCCGATCCGCGCGCAATCAGCGCCGCTCGGGGACATCGAATGCACGCTGATCGTCGATGCCGCAAGCGGCGAGACGCTGTATCGGCAAGGGGTTTGCGACCAGCGCGTCAGCCCCGCCTCGACATTCAAGGTTCCGCTGGCGTTGATCGGCTACGACGCCGGAATCCTGAGCGACGAGCACGCGCCGAGCTGGGAGTACAAGCCGGAGTTCAATGCGCCGAAACGGGACCGGAAGACCGTCGACCCGACGATTTGGGAAAAGGATTCGGTCCTTTGGTTCTCGCGCGAGATTACGCGCCGGCTCGGCAGCAAACAGTTTGCCGGCTACGTGTCCAGATTGGACTATGGCAACACCGACGTCTCCGGCAATTCTGGCAAGAATGACGGCCTCACCCATTCCTGGGTGAATTCCTCGCTCGCGATATCGCCGGTCGAACAGGTCGACTTCCTGCGCAAGCTGCTGGCGCGAAAACTACCGGTCTCGGACAAGGCCCATGCGATGACCAGCGCGATAATCCCAACCTTCCGGGCAGGGGGCTGGACGGTGCAGGGCAAGACCGGGACCACCAGGCTTGGCAGCGACAAGCGCTCGCTTGGCTGGTTTGTCGGCTGGGCGCAGAAGGACGCTCGCAAGATCGTCTTTGCCCGCCTGGTAATCGATACGAAACGGTCCGACACGCCCAAGGGACTCAAGACGCGAGCGATGTTCCTGAAAGAGCTGCCGAATCTCGTCAGGTGACCTACATCCGGCTTTACGGCGCCGAAAACTGCCAATAAAAGACCGCTCGCCGCCGGACGCATCCGGCTCTTACTTGATGCATGTCGTAACCCCAAAACCGCTGCGAACTTTTGGGCGACATGCATTTTCACCACCCGCGCTCGTTTGCGGGACTGGATAGGAGAATTTTATGCTGAATTCAGTTTCCCTGACATTTCCCGATGGCTCCGTCCGCGACTACGACGCGGCGATGACCGGCGCCGGCCTGGCGGAGTCGATCTCGAAGTCGCTGGCCAAGAAGGCTGTCGCCTACAGCATCGACGGCACGTTGCGCGATCTTTCCGACCCGATCGGCAAGTCGGGCAAGCTGGAAATCATCACCCGTGAGGACCCGCGCGCCCTCGAACTCATCCGCCATGATGCAGCGCACGTGCTGGCCGAAGCCGTGCAGGAACTTTGGCCGGGCACGCAGGTGACCATCGGGCCGGTGATCGAGAACGGGTTCTACTACGATTTCGCCCGTAACGAGCCGTTCACGCCCGACGATTTCCCGGTGATCGAGAAGAAAATGCGCGAGATCATTGCGCGCAACAAGCCGTTTACCAAAGAGGTGTGGTCGCGCGAAAAGGCGAAAAAGATCTTTGCCGACAAGGGCGAGCGCTACAAGCTCGAACTGATCGACGCCATCCCTGAGGATCAGGATCTCAAGATCTACGCGCAGGGAGACTGGTTCGACCTCTGCCGCGGTCCGCATATGGCCGCGACCGGCCAGATCGGCAGCGCCTTCAAGCTGATGAAGGTCGCCGGCGCCTATTGGCGCGGCGACAGCAACAACCCGATGCTGACGCGCATCTACGGCACGGCCTGGGCCGACCAGGCCCAGCTCGATGCCTATCAGACCATGCTGGAAGAAGCCGAAAAGCGCGACCACAGGAAACTCGGGCGCGAGATGGATCTGTTCCACTTCCAGGAGGAGGGCCCTGGCGTCGTCTTCTGGCACGCCAAGGGCTGGAGGATGTTCCAGAACCTGGTCAATTACATGCGCCGCCGCCTCGACGAGCAGGGCTATCAGGAGGTCAACGCACCGCAGGTGCTCGACAAGAGCCTGTGGGAGACGTCAGGCCACTGGGGCTGGTACCGGGACAATATGTTCAAGGTGACGGTTGCCGGGGACGACACCGACGACGACCGCGTCTTTGCGCTGAAGCCGATGAACTGTCCCGGCCATGTGCAGATATTCAAGCACGGGCTGAAGTCCTACCGCGATCTGCCGGTAAAGCTTGCGGAATTCGGCAATGTGCATCGCTACGAGCCTTCGGGCGCGCTGCACGGGCTGATGCGCGTGCGCGGTTTTACCCAGGACGATGCCCATATCTTCTGCACCGAGGAACAGCTCGCCGACGAGTGCATCAAGATCAACGACCTGATCCTGTCGACCTATGCCGATTTCGGCTTTGACGAGATCACCGTCAAGCTGGCGACCCGCCCCGAAAAACGGGTCGGCACCGACGCGATGTGGGATCATGCCGAGGGCGTGCTGCAGGACGTGCTCGACAAGATCGCGGCGCGGTCGGGCAACCGGATCAAGACGGGCGTCAATCCGGGCGAGGGCACGTTCTACGGGCCGAAGTTCGAATATGTGCTGAAGGACGCAATCGGCCGCGAATGGCAATGTGGCACCACGCAGGTCGACTTCAACCTGCCGGAGCGTTTTGGCGCTTTCTACATTGGCTCGGATTCGGAAAAGAAGCAGCCGGTGATGGTGCATCGCGCCATTTGCGGCTCGATGGAACGTTTTCTCGGCATCCTGATCGAGAATTATTCCGGCCATTTCCCGCTATGGTTCGCACCGCTGCAGGTAGTGGTGGCGACGATCACTTCCGATGCCGACGATTACGCGCGAAAGGTCGTCGCGCAGTTGAAGACGGCCGGGCTTATTGCCGAAGCCGACCTGCGCAACGAGAAGATCAACTACAAGGTCCGCGAGCATTCGCTGGCCAAGGTCCCGGTCATTCTCGTCTGCGGCAAGCGCGAGGCCGAGGAAGAGACGGTCAATGTCCGCCGTCTGGGCTCGCGCGACCAGGAATCGCTTGGTCTCGCAGCAGCCGTGAAGCTGCTTTCCGACGAGGCGGTGACACCCGACCGCAAGCGCCGCGCGGCCTGAGCCGGTCAACCGGCAACGAAGATGGCGGTGGAGCGATCCACCGCCATTTTCATATGACTGTCACGCCAATTTTGTAGCGAGCCCCATGCTCAAGCTGAAGACGCGCGAAAGACCTTTTCCCGAGCTCTCTTATGCCAGTCCGCATCAGCCGGCGCTGACGCGCTGGTTCATCCATTCGGTCGAAGGCCTGTCGGGACGCGATCGCTTCGCGGCACTCTATGATTTCTGGCGCCGGCACGTGGTGCCTGGCGGCGAGCGCGTGTTCAGCCGCATGCTGGATCTGATCGACGTCCGGGTGCGGACCGCAGCCCAATGGCCGCCGGCGAAGCTGCCCGACACGCCGCTGGTGATCGTCGCCAATCATCCGTTCGGCATCGGCGACGGCATTGCGGTGCTGTCGCTGGCAGAGCGGCTCGGCCGGCCGTTTCGCGTCATGATCCACAAGGATCTGCTCAAGATCCGCGAGATGGAGCCGTACTCACTGCCGATCGACTTTTCCGAGACCAAGGACGCGCTGAAGAACAACATGGCGGTGCGGCATGAGGCGGTGCGGCTGCTCAACGAAGGCGTCACCATCGTCGTCTTCCCGGCCGGCGGCGTCGCCACCGCGCCGAAGGGATTTGGCCGGGCGCGCGATCTGCCGTGGAAGATGTTTCCGGCCCGTCTCGTTCAGGATGCCAAGGCGTCGGTCATCCCAATGCATTTTTCCGGCCAGAACGGCCGGCTGTTCCATCTGGTCAGTGGTCCCATGAACATGGCCGAACGCGACGGGCGTGTAGCGAAATTCGTCGGCAGGGCTTCGCTGACGCTGCGCATCTCTCTGCTCATCCACGAATTTTCGCGGCTGTCCGGCAAATCGATCGAGGTGCGCGTCGGAGACACGCTGGAGTGGGACGAACTGGAGCCTCTGCGCGACCGCAAAGCCCTGCTCGAACGCCTTCAGCGCGGCGTCTTCGATCTGGCTGCGGCCGAGGCGCGTGGCCGCGTACACTTGCTGGCGCGACGCATGCGCAAAGCAGCCTAGAGGGGCGCGGCCTAATCGGCGCCTTCCTCGGAGTCGATGGCCGAAGCCTCGGTAGCCAGGACCTCAATGTCCTGATTGTGCCCGGCCACCACCGTAAAATCCTTCTGGTAGATGCGGTCGCGGTTCTTGGCGATGATGGTGTAGTCGCCCTCGGCCAGCACCATCGATGCAAAGGCGCCGACGGTTTCCTTGATCGGATCACCGGACTCGTTGAGCAGCGACCAGGAGGTGTCGGCGATCGCCTCGCCGCCTGGTTCGCGCACCAGCTTCATGGTCATCTCGGCCGCACGGTGCTCGACCGTCGCTTCGGTCAGCTTGCCGGCCTCGACACGGATGTCGGAGCGGATGACCGCATTCACCGCGCCATAGGTCGAAACAACGTGGTAGATGCCGGCATTGAGCCGCACGACGCTGTTCGGCTCGACATCGGGTATGATCAGCGCACGATCGCCATCGGGCTCGGCGTGGCTCTCATAGATCGAGAAGCGCAGCTTCTTCGGCGGAATGCGCACCCCGCCCGACAGCACGGCATCAAGCTTGAGGCCGCCAGCATCGAGCACGAGGCTCTCGCGCTTGGCTTCCTTGCCGACGGTGATGCGCTTGGTGGCGCCGGCCCGCCCGTAGGAGGCGTGGACCAGATAGGAACCCGGCTCGAGCTGGAACACGGCGGTGCCGCCATGAGCGGAGGCGACCATCGGCAGCTTGCCGTCGCCGGCCGGCTCGGGCTTGAAGACGCGCCAGACGATGCCGCGCGCGATATCGGCGCCCTTGTCAATCAGCTGCGCCGACAGCGTGATCGCCCCGCTGCCGCCCAACGCCAGCGACGTATCGCTTTTGGGCGACGCATAACTCGAAATTCCGGGAAGTTTCAGATTGCCGATGCCGTCCGCATCCTGCGCGGCAGCCGGCGAAACCGGCACCATCAACAGGGCGGCGCCCAGCCAAATCAGGAAAAGACGCAATGTCCCCTCAAACATGCCTTGCGTTGAAGCCCAAGGCGGTGGCAATTTCAAGGCTTAAGAGTCCGAAGAGTCCGATCGGCTTCTGCTACAGGGCTCTTTGTCCGGCGCGCCGCGCCAATGCCCGAGCCGCCCGATATCCCGATGGTGCGCTTCAGCTCAAATTCCAGGAGACTTGCGCTTATGGCGTCGCCCATCATCGATTTTCTGCTGACCCGAAATTCCGCGCCGATCCCGGATTTGAAAGAACCGGCACCGAGCGATGCGGAGATCGCGACGATGATCGCCGCAGCGTCGCGGGTGCCGGACCACGGCCGGCTGGAGCCGTGGCGTTTCATCCTCTATCGCGGCGAGGTTCGCGTCGAGATCGGCAAAAAGCTGGCGGCACTTGCCGAACAGCGCGAAGGGCCGCTGCCGGAAGGCCGCCGCAACCAGGAACTGGCACGCTTTTCGCGGGCGCCGCTGGTTATCGGCGTGATCTCGATCCCCAGGGAAAATCCAAAGATCCCGCAATGGGAGATGTTCCTGTCCGGCGGCATGGCAGCGCTGAACCTGATGCTATCAGCCAATGCGCTGGGCTACGGCACCAACATGATCAGCAACTGGTATTCCGACGTGCCGGAGGGCAGGGCGATCCTGGGTCTGGCGCCGCATGAGCGGGTCGTCGGCTTCGTCCATATCGGCTCCTGCCAGGGACCGGCGCCGGAGCGGCCGCGGCCCGATCCGGCAACGCTCTATGCCGACTATTCGGGACCGTGGGTGGGGTAATTTGCGACGCGGAAGAGACCCTAAGCGTCAAGCCCCGCCGCCCTGGCTCGTGCCAGGAGGCGCTCGGCGAGCTTGAGATGCGGCCGGTCGTACATCTTGCCGTCAATGCCGACGACGCCGGGATTTCCCGCTGTCTTGAACGCTTCGACGATTGCCAGCGAATTTTTCACCGCTTGCACCGAAGGCGTGAAGGCGGCGTTGATGACCGGCACCTGCGCCGGATGGATCGCCATCTTGCCGGTGAACCCGTCGCGCTCGGCCTCGGCGCATTCAGCCTCAAAGGCAGCCATGTCGCGAAAATCCGGAAACACCGTGTCGATCGCCGCGACTTCCGCGGCACCTGCGGCGAGAATGGTCATGGTGCGGGCGAAGCGAAACACATCCGTGTAGCGGCCATTCGCGTCGCGCATCGCGCGTGCGCCGATTGCTGCCGACAGATCTTCCGCGCCCCAGGTGACGCCGACAAGCCGCGCGCTTGCCTCGGTGTAGGTTGCAGCGGCCAAAACGCCAGCTGCCGTTTCGGTGATGATCGGCACGATCCTTATCGCGCCGTCCGGCAGCCCGGTTTCGGCTTCGTGCACCCTGAGCTTGGCCGACAGCTGCTGGACATCCCGTCCGCTGTTCGACTTCGGCAGCATGATGCCGTCTGGTTTCACCGGCACGAGCGCCGCCAGATCGTCGTCGGTCAGTCCGGTCGAAAGATCATTGACGCGCACATAGATCGCGGAGCTGGTTTGATGCCTGTGCTCGGCGATGAAACGCGCCGCGGTGTCGCGCGCCAGAACCTTGTTCTGCGAGGCAATCGAATCCTCGAGGTCGACGATGACCACGTCAGCGCCTACGCCAAAGCCCTTCTCCAGCTTCTTTTCCGAATCGCCGGGAACGAAGAGCAGAGAACGCATCGGCTATGCCTTTTTCATCATCATGGCTTGCCTCGTGCATTTGGCAACCAATAGGTCGTTCTGGTTATAGGCGCGGTGCTCGAACTCGACGATGCCGCGGTCCGGTTTCGACCTGGAATCGCGCACCGAAACCACCGTGGTCTCAACGCGGATCGTGTCGCCGTGGAACACCGGATGCGGAAACACGGTCTCCTTCATGCCGAGATTGGCAATGGTGGTGCCGACAGTGATGTCGTTGACCGAAATGCCGATCATCAGGCCAAGCGTGAACAGCGAATTGACCAGCGGTTTGCCCCATTCGCTCTTCGCGGCGAAGTCGAAATCGATGTGCAGCGGCTGCGGGTTCAGTGTCATCACCGAAAACAGCATATTGTCGCTTTCGGTCACGCTCTTGCGCAGCGCGTGCTTGAACACATGGCCGACGACGAACTCCTCAAGATAAAGCCCGGCCATGGTCGATCTCCTCCGCTGCCGCATCGGCCCGAAAATTGGTATCGATTTTCGGAAAGCACGATGCGAGGATTCAAAGTGTTAGAGCGTACTTTGTGCGTCCGAAAGGACGCACGTCGCTCTAAGGGTTGATAGGCGTTGCATATCGCGCTCGCAAGCCAGTTAACGAACATGGTGAACCGTTCGTAAACCATTTGTGCCTACGGTCTCCACCAGGGTCAGAAGCGTTCTGGCAAGGGGCGTAAGCAGGCGACATGGTCGTTTCGCATTTCCTGAAATGGATCCACACGGCGAAGGTGTCGGAGCGCGCTGCGGCGGCAAGCGCGCTGGCTCGCGCCTATGTCGACTCGGACCTGCCTTTCGAGGACCGCTGCGCGGCGGAGGCGGCGCTGACGCTGCTGCTCGACGATGCGTCGTCGAAGGTGCGGCTGGCGATCGCCGAAGCGCTTTCCATGAGCCATCATGCGCCGCTGCAGATCGTCAGCGCGCTGGCGTCCGACCAGCCTGAAGTGGCCGCTTTGGTACTGGCACGCTCGCCGCTGCTTACCGATGCAGACCTGATCGACCGGGTCGCCAGCGGCCAGAAGGCGACGCAGAAGGTGATCGCCGACCGGCCGCGCGTCTCGATGTCGGTAGCGGCAGCGATCGCCGAGATTGGCGAGCCCGAAGCCTGCGCCACGTTGCTCGCCAACAGCGGCGCCGACATTGCATCTGTCAGCTTTCGCCGCATGGCCGAGCGGCACGGCCATCTGCCTCTGGTGCGCGAGGCGCTGATCGCCGACGCGCGTCTGCCCGCCGACTGCCGGCATATGCTGCTGGTCAAGCTCGGCGAGACGCTCAAGGGGTCGCCGCTGGTGCTGGCGCTGATGGGCGCCGCCAGGGCCGAGCGCGTCACGCGCGATGCCTGCGTCAAGGCTTCGGTGACACTGATCGAAGGCACGCGGGCAGAGGAACATACCGCGCTTGTCGAGCATCTGCGCCTGCGCGGCGACCTGACCGCAAGCTTCATCATCCGCACCATCGCGCATGGCAAGGTCGACTTCTTCGGCTCGGCACTGGTCGCGCTCAGCCAGCAATCCGAGCAACGCGTTAGGGCGCTGCTGGCCGGCGGCCACGACGTGGCGTTGCAGGCACTGTTCCGCAGTGCCGGGCTTGCCGCCGCCACCCACGCCATCATCCTGCGTGCGCTGAAGGTCTGGCGTGAGGTCGCCAATGGCAAGCGCCTCGCCGGCGTGCAGGAAGTCAGTTGGCTGATGCTGAAGGAATTGGGCGGGCAGTCGGCCGAAGGCGATCTCGCCGGGCTGGTCAAGTCGATCCATCTCGACGCGCTGCGCGAAAACGCACGCGGGCACGCACTGGCGATTGCTGCTGCCTAGCACAAACTTAAAGCTTTAGGACTGGCCGGTTGGCTTGCCTGCCGTTGTAGGCGCAAAAAAGTGGTCCTATGTTTGAGTATGCGCCATTTAGCTTCAAAAAGCCTCACGGTTCCGGCCGAAATCAAGCCGTTGATTGACGAGATCAGGGTTCGCTTGAATCCTGATTCTATATGGCTGTTCGGCAGTCGAGCGCGAGGCGACAATCGCCCTGACAGCGACTGGGATATTCTCGTTGCTTTGCCTGACGACGCTCAGCCGGAACTACTTGATCCGCTCGTCGGCTGGACCGTTCAGCATGAAGTCGGAATTCCTGCCACGATCCTTGCCACTACGGCGAGCGAATTGGCCGCAAGCTGGGGTTCGCGAAACACGATTGCTTATGATGTTGCTCGGAAAGGGCACCGGTTAGATATCTGACCACCGGACCATCGCCAGTGCGCTTCGATTGGCGAATGGATGTATCAGGGATGCACGTCTTCTCGCTGAATCCGGGTCCAGAAATGCGGCTTATCTGAGTGAGCAGGGCGATCGAGCAGGTTGTCCGGGCGCTGGCGACTTCGGAGGCTGTTCATATCGAACGTCACGACGCACATCAGCTCGATAAAGTTGTGAGGTGATTCCCGGACGACCATGCTGAGAAGGCGGCATTGAACTCAGTCGTATGGCTGGGAGCCTACGCGACCACTTTTCGATATACATTGCCTTCCGGCCAGATACCTCGCGCACCTGATCGCGCGAAACTTCAGGAAGCCATCGACAACATCTCGGACCTTATTTTACGGGTAGCGAAGCATTTCGGGGTCGATCTTGGCGATGAAACAAAGCCGGCCCGAGTGGTCGCGCCGATGCGAAAGCTGTAGCGCAGAGAACGAGGCCAATATGGCAGCGATCTAGCTAAACCCGGTCTTTCGCGAAAAAGTCTGGAAAATCCTCGATCGCGGCGGCGATGATGCGCAGCGAGGCGGCGATCTGCAGCATTTCGGCGGCGTCGCTTCGTTCAGCGATACCGGCTGCATATTGCCTGGCGACGGTGGCAGTCGCAGTCCGCGGTTCGCCGGGCCGCCGGAACAGCAGTTCGCGCGCCAGCCCGCGCAGGAAATTGGTCATGGAAAGTGCTGTTTCGGATGGGATCGTGGAACTTTGCTGCGCGTTGCGCAGCCGCAGGATTTCGAGGCCGGCGGTAACGGCAGCAATGCCGCCGCCGAGAACGGCGTCGCCTTCCTTGCCGGCGTTCTGCAGCAGTGGCATCAACTGGTTGATCCGGTCGTAGGCAAGGCTTTCGAAAGCCGATCGCCGCGGCAGGCGGTCATGCAGGCAAAGGCGTGCAAGATCTTCGCGCATTGCTTGCAGGATGCGGTTGATGGTGACCCAAGGGTCGGCGGGCAGCACGACGGCGAAGACGCCGATCGCCAGAAGAATACCAACCAGGATCGATGCCGAACCGGCGAGGAACGGCAACGGATCGTAGGTCATCGCCTGATGCGGGCTAAGGAAGGCGAGGAAATTTATGGCGAAGGCCGTCGCCACACCGATATAGCGCGGATTGGCCATCCCCAGTGCAGCCGGCACCAGGATCGGCACGACGAAGACCATGAACCAGCCGAAGCCGGGCAAAGCGGGAAGCGCCAGCTGGCCGACGAGAAACGCAAAGGGCAGGGCCAGCAACGTGCCCTCGAAGAAGCTCCACGCCGACCGGATCGGATCAGGACGAGCGGCGAACAGGCTGGAGACGACCGCAACCAGAATGACCGTGCCCGCCGCATCCGACCATTTCGTCGTCAGCCAGAAGGCGGCGACCAGGAGCGTGGCGACTGCGGCACGCACGGCGTTGCGCGATGCCGCACGGTAGTCGCGGTGCACCACCAGCGCCGGCTGCCGCCGTTCGCGACTGGCACGGGGCGAGGGGGAGCGGAGTGCGTCCAGGCCGCGCAGCACTTGCTGCATGGCTTCGGCGAAGTCGGCGGCAATGGTGAGGCGTGTGACCGTGCCAACCCTGTCATTGTCATGCCCGGGGCCTTGCCCTGCCGCGATGTCCGGCATCTGCCGCGCCTTGTAGACGATTGCGTCGAGCCGCGCCACCCAGGGCGCCGTGTCGTCCAGCGCGCCCGGCTTGGCTGCCAGTTCGCCGACGAGAGCCCGCAGTTCGCTGCGCACCGGAATAAGGGCTGCATTCTTCGGCGCGGCATGGGCATGCAGCGCACGCGCCGCCGACAGGGCCGACAGAAGCTGGCCGATGGTACGCCGGACCGGATAGGCGCGGGTGGCGAGGCTCGGCCCTTCCAGCCTTGCATAGGCGCGCATTTCGCCCAGCGTCTGGACGTCGCCGATCAGCTTGCGGTGCAGCCCGGCAAGCCTTTCCGCATCGCCGCCGGAAAAAGCACCGTCCGCGTAGGCTGCCAGGTCGAGAATGCTGCGCTTCAGTCTCGAGACGATGGCATCGGCGGCCAATTTCGGCAGGATCAGCCGGCTGGTCAGGGCGGCGCAGACGATGCCAAGAACGATTTCCGCACAGCGCGCCAGGGCGAGATCGACAACGAGGTGCGGCTGTCCGAACGCCGGCAGACCGATGATCATCGCGGTGTAGCCGGCAAGGGCGGCACCAGAGGCTTCCGGATTGCGCAGTAGTGACGAGACCAGCGTGCAGATGCCGATCCAGATAGCAAGAACGGTAACCAGCAGCCACGGACTGGCACCGAAAACAGTGGTTATGCCGATCGCCGCCAGCGCGCCGGCAAGCGTGCCGAGCAGACGATAAAACCCCTTCGCCAGCACCATGCCGGCGACCGGCTGGGCGACGATGAACACCGTCATCATCGCCCATTGCGGGTGGTCGAGCTTCAGCGCATAGGCGGCCAAAAGCGCGATGAGACCGGCCGAAACGGTGCGTAGGGCAAAGATCCAGTCCGAGCGCGTCGGCCGCGTCAGGCCAGCGATCCGCGTGCCGATACCGTCCTTCAACCGCGCCCAGGTCACGTGCTCGTCTCCAGCTCAGAAGGGCAAGCTAGCGGCGGGGGCTCAGATATCCAGCACTTCCGTCTCGGCGAATTCCGCGCGTTCCTGGATGAAGCGGAAACGGGCATCGGGCTTGGTCCCCATCAACGCGTCGACCGCATCCTTGGTCGCCGCCTCGGCGTCGATGACGTCGACCCGGAGCAGCGTGCGCTTCCTCGGGTCCATGGTGGTTTCCTTGAGCTGGGCGGCCATCATTTCGCCCAGTCCCTTGAAGCGGCCGATTTCGACCTTGCCGCGCCCGGTGAATTCGGTGCGCAGAAGTTCGTCCTTGTGCGCATCGTTGCGGGCGTAGGCGACCTTGCCGCCTTGCCGGATCGAGTAGAGCGGCGGCACCGCCAGATAGAGATGGCCGCCGCGGACCAGGCTCGGCATCTCCTGGTAGAAGAAGGTGATCAGCAGCGAAGCGATATGGGCGCCATCGACGTCGGCGTCGGTCATGATGATGACCCGGTCGTAACGCAGGTCCTCGTCGCGGTATCTCGAGCGCGTGCCGCAGCCCAAGGCCTGGATCAGGTCGGATATCTGCTGGTTGCCGGCAAGCTTGTCGTTGCCGGCGCTGGCGACGTTGAGGATCTTGCCGCGCAGGGGCAGCACCGCCTGGCTGGCGCGGTCGCGCGCCTGCTTCGCCGAGCCACCGGCCGAATCGCCTTCGACGATGAACAATTCGGCCCCGGCGGCGGCATTCTGCGTGCAATCGGCGAGCTTGCCGGGCAGGCGCAATTTGCGCACCGCGCTCTTGCGCGAAACTTCCTTTTCCTGGCGGCGGCGCACCCGCTCGTCGGCGCGCGCGATCACCCATTCGAGCAGCTTGGAGGCTTCCTGGGGATTGTCGGCCAGCCAATGGTCGAACGGGTCGCGGATGGCGCTTTCGACAATACGGATCGCCTCGATCGTCGCCAGCCTGTCCTTGGTCTGGCCGACGAACTCCGGCTCGCGGATGAACACCGACAGCATGCCGGCCGCCGAGATCATCACATCCTCGGAGGTGACGATCGAAGCGCGCTTGTTGCCGACCAGATCGGCATAGGCGCGCAAGCCGCGCGTCAGCACGTTGCGAAACCCGGCCTCGTGCGTGCCGCCTTCGGCGGTCGGAATGGTGTTGCAATAGGAATTTATAAAACCGTCGCCGCCGAACCAGGTCACCGCCCATTCGAGCGAACCGTGGCCGCCTTGCTTCTCGCTCTTGCCGGCGAACATTTCACGAGTCACCTGGAATTCGTCGCCGAGCGAGGCTTTCAGATAGTCTTTGAGGCCGCCCGGAAAATGGAACTCGGCCTTGGCCGGCGTGGTGTCCTTTTCCTTGATCAGCGATGGATCGCAGGTCCAGCGGATTTCGACACCGCCGAACAGATAGGCCTTTGAGCGCGCCATGCGGTAGAGCCGCGCCGGCTCGAACGCCGCGCCCTTGCCGAAAATCTGTTCGTCGGGATGGAAGCGGATCTTCGTGCCGCGGCGGTTGTGCACCTCGCCGAGTTGCTCCAGGCCGGTGACCGGAATACCGCGCGAGAATTTTTGCCGATAAAGTTTCCTTCCCAGCGCGACCTCGACTTCGAGATGGTCCGACAGCGCGTTGACGACAGATACGCCGACGCCGTGCAGGCCGCCGGACGTCTCGTAAACCTTGCTGTCGAACTTGCCGCCCGAATGCAGCGTCGTCATGATGAGTTCGAGCGCCGGCTTCTTGAATTTCGGGTGCGGATCGACCGGGATGCCGCGGCCATTGTCGGTGACCGTCAGGTATCCATCTGCGGACAGCTCGACATCGATGAACGTCGCATGGCCGGCGACCGCCTCGTCCATCGAATTGTCGATGACTTCGGCGAACAGATGGTGCATCGCCTTGTCGTCGGTGCCGCCAATGTACATCCCCGGGCGGCGCCGCACTGGCTCAAGCCCTTCCAGCACCTCGATATCGGCGGCACTATAGCTCTCGCTGGCATCGCGGGCTGGCGGGCGCTTCGTCGCCTGCACCAGCGGGTCGGCCGGGCGCGCGGTAGCGCGAGCTGGCTGCGGCGGCTTTTCCGGATTGCCGAAAAGATCGTTGCTGTCGTCCATGCTGGTCCTGGATTCCGATGCTGCGAATCACCCCCGATACTGCCACGCTTTTCGCGGGCAGGCGACGGAGGTTCCTGTTACGTTCGAGGATAGAGCCTCTTACTGCAAAACCATTCGACAACCAAGCGGCGGAAATGGGGTCGAGGCTTGGAGCATCGACGTTTTGTAAACCCTGTCCGAAGGTTACGCCGCAAGGTTGGCTGAAAAACGATATCCGCGGAGTGTCGCTGACCTAGAATGCAGCGGAACCCTCGAGAGGCTGTCGCCTAAGCATGTTGGATTACAGTTCGCTCCTGCTCGCGGCGGCGCTGTCGGGCACGTGTCTCAGCATCACCATGTTTGCGATCTGGTTCACCGCGCCACAGGCACGGTTTGTGCTGACGGTGGCGTGTGGCATTCTCATGCTCGTCGCACATGTGGTCTTGTTTTGGCATTACGCAAGGGATCCTAGCCCCTGGCTTTGCCAGATCGTGCTTGCGCTTCTCAGCCTGGGCTTCCTGATTATCTGCCTGTCGGCCATGCAATATCTCAGCATACGCGACTACAGGCGCGCGGTTCTGCCGACCTTGATTGCGATGGCTGTTTGCGCGGGCGCGACGTATCTCGGGTTTGATGGTATCGGCTTCATTGTCACCTACGCGACGGTAACGGCGCTGCTCTCGCTCATTGGGGTGATGTTCTGGATCAAGGGTGGCCACGATCGTCGGATATTGCTGGTCGTCTCGTTCCTGAGCGGCGTCTGTGCGCTGTCCTTCGGACTTTGCGGCGCGGTTCTGCTAATCAAGGGCCAATGGGTGCTCGGCGTTGCGCCCGACAATTGGGCCGAGCGGGTGAATTCCGTCGTAGCCGTCGCCTGCATGACGGGGTTTGGTGCATTGACGCTCTCCCTGCACCATTTGCAGGCGCAGATCGAATTGAAGGCCGAGACGATGACCGATCCATTGACCGGGCTGATGAACCGGCGGGCGTTGACGGCACTCTACGGTGACCGGGCTTTCGGTCCGTTCATGTCCGTCGCCATGTTCGATCTCGACCATTTCAAGAGGACGAACGACGTATTCGGTCACCCGGTCGGCGACCAGGTTCTGCGCCGCTTTGCCGCCGTCATCAGGAAATACGCCAGGACCGGAGTCGACGCCTTCCGGCTGGGCGGCGAGGAATTCGTGCTCGTCATGTCGCGGATGACGGAAGAGAAGGCCTATGACATAGCGAGCAAGATCAGCGTCGCCTTCGGCACGGAAGTCGTGGCCACCCAGCTTGGTCCGTTGCGAAGCACAGTCAGTGGCGGCATCGGCTTTGGTGCGACGAGCGGCACCGGTCTCGACGATGTGTTGGCCGAAGCCGACGCCGCACTCTATGCGGCAAAGCGCGCCGGGCGAAATCGCGTCGTCGCCCAGGACAAGGCGAGCAAGGCCGAGGGGCCGGCCTTGCGTTCTGCCTGATTGCTACTCCGCAGCACCCAGATATTCCGACAGCGGCGGGCAGGAGCAGACCAGGTTGCGGTCGCCGGCGACGTTGTCGATGCGTGAGACCGGCGGCCAGTATTTTGCCGCAGTATCGGCATCACCGGCGGGGTAGGCCGCCTCCAGGCGCGAATAGGGATGGGTCCACTGGCCGGCCAGCGCCTCGGCGGCGGTATGCGGCGCATTGACCAGCGGATTGTCGGCCAGGGGCCATTCGCCTTTCGCCACCTTGGCCGCCTCGCCCGATATCGCGATCATCGCATCGCAGAAGCGATCGAGCTCGCTCTTGGGCTCGGACTCGGTCGGCTCGACCATCAGCGTGCCGGCCACCGGAAACGACATGGTCGGCGCATGGAAACCATAGTCGATCAACCGCTTGGCGACGTCGTCGACGCTGATGCCGGCACTGTCCTTGAGCACGCGGGTGTCGAGGATGCATTCATGCGCAACGCGTCCGTGCCTGCCTTTGTAGAGCACCGGGAAATGCGCTTCGAGCCGCGTCGCCACATAGTTAGCGGAAATGATCGCCGTCTCGGTCGCCTGCTTCAGGCCGGAAGCGCCCATCATACGGATATACATCCAGGTGATCGGCAGGATCGACGCGCTGCCGAACGGTGCAGCCGACACGGCATGGCCCGAGCCTTCGGTGACGTGGCCGGGCAGATACGGCTTCAGATGCGCCTTGACGCCGATCGGGCCGACGCCGGGACCACCGCCGCCATGCGGGATGCAGAAGGTCTTGTGCAGGTTCATGTGGCAGACATCGGCGCCGATGTCACCCGGCCGAGCGAGGCCGACCAGCGCGTTGAGATTGGCGCCGTCGAAATAGACCTGGCCGCCATGCTCATGGATAAGGGCGCAGAGGTCGCGCGCGCCTTCCTCGAAGACGCCATGCGTCGAGGGATAGGTAAACATCAGCGCCGCGAGGTCTTGCGCATGCTCGGCCGCCTTGGCCTTCAGATCGTCGACGTCGATGTTGCCGTCTTCGGTGCAGCGCACGACGACGACGCTCATGCCGGCCATCGCCGCACTCGCCGGATTGGTGCCATGCGCGGATGACGGGATCAGACAGACCGTGCGGTGGCCTTCGCCGCGTGAGCGGTGGTAGCCGCGAATGGCGAGCAGCCCGGCATATTCGCCCTGACTGCCGGCATTGGGCTGCAAGGTCACGGCATCAAAACCAGTGATCTCCGCCAGCCAGCCTTCCAGCTCGTCAATCATGGCGCGGTAGCCGGCCGAGTGGCTTGCCGGCGCGAAGGGATGCAAATTGGCGACATCAGGCCAGCTTACCGGCATCATCTCGGCGGCGGCGTTGAGCTTCATGGTGCAGGAGCCGAGCGGGATCATGGCGCGGTCAAGCGCCAGGTCCTTGTCGGCCAGCCGGCGCAGGAAGCGCATCATTTCGGTTTCCGAACGGTTGTCGTGGAAGACGGGCTGGGTGAGGAACTCGTTGCCGCGCGGTTTTCCTGGCATGGAATTGCCGGCGGCAACGTCGGCCTTGGCGCTGAACAGCGTGGCAATCGCCTCCAGATCGGCCTCGGTGGAGGTCTCGTCGAAGCTGATACCGATATGGTCGGCGTCGATGAGGCGCAGCAACCGGCCGGTCTTTTCAGCAGCGTCGGCGAGCGCGCCGGCTTTGCCCTTTACTTCCACTGTCACCGTGTCGAAACGGCTTTCGCCAAGTATCGAAACGCCTGCTGCCTTAAGGCCGGCGGCAAGGCGGTCGGCCAGTGCGTGGACGCGGCCGGCAATCGCCTGAAGCCCGGCTGGGCCATGCCATATCGCATAGGCCGTCGCCATGTTGGCGAGCAGCGCCTGTGCGGTGCAGATGTTGGAGGTCGCCTTGTCGCGGCGGATATGCTGCTCGCGTGTCTGCAAAGCGAGGCGATATCCGGGACGGCCCTTGCTGTCCGTCGACTGGCCGACGAGCCGGCCGGGCATCAGCCGCGTCAGCCTGTCGGAGACGGCGCAATAGGCGGCATGCGGCCCGCCAAAGCCCATCGGCACGCCAAAACGCTGCATCGGGCCGACGGCGATGTCGGCGCCAAGCTTGGCCGGCGCATCGGTCAGCGTCAGGCCCAACGGGTCGGCAATGAAGACGACCAGCGCGCCGGCAGCGCGGGCCTTTTCGATCGCTGCCTTGTGATTGCCATAGACGCCGAACGTGTCCGGCCAGGAGACCAACAGGGCGGCGGTGTTGTCGTCGATCACCTCGCCGTCTACCTCGATGCCCAGCGGCTCGGCGCGGGTGCGCACCACGTCGAGCGTCTGCGGATGCGGCGTGCCGGCGAGCGCCACCTTGGTCCGCTTGTCGCGATGATGGCGCAGCGCGATGCCGACCGCTTCGGCCACCGCCGTCGCCTCGTCGAGCAGCGAGGCCGACGCCACCGGCAGGCCGGTCAGTTCGGCGACCAGCGTCTGGAAGTTGAACAGCATTTCCAGCCGGCCCTGGCTGATCTCGGCCTGGTAGGGCGTGTAGGCGGTATACCAGGCCGGGTTCTCGAACAGATTGCGCTGGATTACCGGCGGCACGTGGACGCCATGATAGCCGGTACCGATGAAGCTCTTCAGCATGGTGTTTTTCGCCATCGTCGCCGCGAGCTCCGCCAGCGCTTCCGCTTCGCTTGCGGGGGCGGGCAGGGCCAATGGACGGTCGAGCCGGATCGACTTCGGCACTGCCTGGCTGATCAGCGTCTCGACTGAGGGAACGCCGATCGTGGCCAGCATGGCTCTGACGTCATTGAGGCCTGGGCCGATATGGCGAGCCGAGAAGGGGTAGGGTGCTGCGGTCATGTTCAATGTCCTGGTCGTGTCATCAGCCGATATGCGCCTGGTAGGCCGCCTCATCGAGCAGGCCTTCGAGTTGGCTCTCATTGGCCAGCTTCATCTTCCACAACCAGCCGTCGCCGGTCGCCGCCGAATTGACGAGCGAAGGATCCGATGACAGCGAGGTATTGGCCTCGGTGATCTCGCCGTCGACCGGCGCATAGACGTCCGATGCCGCCTTGACCGATTCGACCACCACTGCGGTGTCGCCCTTGGCCAGTTTTCTGCCCAATTCCGGCAGTTCGACGAAGACGAGATCGCCGAGCTGCTGCTGTGCGTAGTCGGTGATGCCGACGGTGGCGATGCCGCCCTCGACGCGAAGCCATTCGTGATCTTCGGTGAAATAGGTCTTTGCCATGAAGTTCATCCTTTGCGGTAGCGATGGGGCGTGAAGGGCAAGGGGTGGATGTCGACCGGGATTTTCGTCCCGCGGACATCGGCGAACAGTTTTGCGCCGGATTTGGCAAGCGGCGTCTGGACGTAGCCCATGGCGACCGGATGACCGGCCGAGGGGCCGAAGCCGCCTGAGGTGACATGGCCGGCAGGATTGCCGTCGGCATCGAAAAGGGCAGCACCGGCGCGCACCGGCTGGCGGCCGTCCGGCTTCAAACCGACGCGTTTTTGCGCCGGGCCGCGCTCCAGGATGGCGCGCAATGCATCGCCGCCGATGAAGGCCCCAGAGGCGCGAACCTCCTTGGGGATGGCCCACATCAGCCCGGCACTGGCCGGATCGATCTCCGGCGTGATGTCCAGACCGTGCAGGCACAGCCCTGCTTCGAGCCGCAAACTGTCGCGGGCGGCAAGGCCGATCCACATCACACGTTCGTCCTCGAGCAGCCTGGCGACGAGAGTTCTTGCGTCCGCCTCGGGCAGACCGATCTCGAAACCGTCTTCGCCGGTGTAGCCAGACCGGCTCATGAACCATTTTTCGCGCGGCTCGATGCCGTGCATGAACACCAGCGACCCGGTCTCGATGCCGGCGCGCGAAAGGGCGGCCCACGCCGCAGGGCCCTGGATGGCCAGGAAGACGCGATCGAGCGCGTCCACTTTCACATCGCCCCCGGCCAGCGCGCGCAGATGCTTTTCGTCGGCGGCGGCGTTGCCGGCATTGGCGACCATCATGAAGCGCTCGGCGTCGAGCCTGGTGACGATCAGATCGTCGAGTATTCCGGCGGCCTCGTTGAGGAAGAACGTGTATTTGGATTGGGAAATCTCAAGCGCGCCGGCATCGAACGGGCAGGCGCGGTTCAGAAGTGCTGCGGCGCCCGGACCGCTGATTTCGAACAGCTTCATGTGCGAGATGTCGAACAGACCGGCATGCTCGCGGCTGTGAAGGTGCTCTTTCATCACGCCGGCCGGATAAGTCAGCGGCATCGACCAGCCGGCGAAGGCGCCGAAACGCGCACCGGCTGCCATGTGCAGATCTTCGAGGGGAAGGTGTTTGGTGTCGCCCGTCATGTCATCTCCAGAGTCGCACGCAAGCGGCCGCAAATGGCGACCAGTCCGTGCCCCTCTGTCTGAAGCCTGAGAGACTCGCGCCCCGTAACTCTGTCGGCAGCGCTTACACCTTCGGCGCGGGGGCAAGCCCCGACTTTCCAGAGTGTCTTTCCCGTCTACGGTTCTTTTGCCTGAGAGATTTCGGGCGATTTCCCCTTCGGCGGCAGCTCTCGCTGCTCTCTCCCGCAAACAGGTAGGACTCGGTTAAGAGCCCTCGACGCGCCATCCATAGCCTGTGGACGACACCTTGTCACCTGCCGGCGACATTTTACTAACAAGCCCTCTTTGCGGGCCTTCTTATAGGCAAGCCTTCGCTAACCACGCCGCTTGCCGGTTTCTCAAGACCTTGCAGATATACCGGATGAGGACCGGCAATTGCCGGGCGCGGGCGGGGAACAAAAATGGGCGAACTGATCATGAGCGCGCCGGTGGCCGGGCTGACCTCGAAAAATCGGATCACGGCCGAAGACGTGATCATGCTGCGCCGCGAAGTGTTCGGCGACGGCGTGGTAACGCGCGGCGAGGCCGAGGCGCTGTTTGCGCTCGACGCGACGGCGAGGGACAAATGCGCGGAATGGCCTGAGTTTTTCGTCGAGGCCGTCACCGACTTGATCGTCCACCAGGAAAAGCCGGCGGGCTATGTCTCGCAGGAGAATGCCGACTGGCTGGTCCGGACGATTTCGCGCGACGGCATGGTCGACAGCCGGACCGAGCTCGAGCTGCTGGTGCATGTGCTGGAAGTTGCCAAATCATCGCCGAGCACGCTTTCCAGCTATGCGCTGGAGCAGGTCGCTCATGCGGTCGTGGACGGCAAGGGGCCGCTCATGACCGGCGGCAGACTTATCCCTGGGTCGATTGCCAAGGCTGAGGTCGAGCTGTTGCGCCGCATCCTTTACGCCTATGGCGGCGATGGCAACATCGCCATCAGCCGCGCCGAGGCCGAGGTGCTGTTCAAGATCAACGAGCGGACAAAGGCGGCCGACAACGATCCGGCGTGGAACGATCTGTTCGTCAAGGCGATCGCCAATTTCGTCATGTGTTCGGCCGGCTACGAAGCGCCGGTGCGCGACGTGGCGCTGCGCCGGGATTCCTTCTTTGAGCACTCCGATCCGGAGATCGGCGGTTTCTTCAGCCGCATGGTGTCGGGCGGCCTGTCCGGCATCATGGAAGTCTATCACTCGCCGGGCGACGTCGAGGCCGAGTGGGAAGCGAAGAACAAGGCAGCCGAGGCACTGGCCCGTCGCGCCGAGACGGTCGATGCCGGCGAGGCGAAATGGCTAGCTGAACACATAGGCGACCGGCCGTTGCAGGAGAACGAGCGTGCGTTGCTGACGATGATCAAGCACGCCTCGCCGGAAATCCATCCGGCGCTGAAGCCGCTGATCGACAAGGTTGCGTGAGAAAAAGGGACTAAGTCATTGAGCGCAATAGCCCCATCAGATGCCGCCGTACCAGTCGTAGCCATTGTCCTCCCAATAGCCGCCTCTGCCGCCGCCGAGATTGGCGAAGCCGTCGACGAGCTCGATCTTGTAGAGATATTTCGGCATCTTATAGCCGAGCTGGCGCTCGACGCGGACGCGCAGCGGCGCGCCGTTCTCGACCGGCAACGGCTTGCCGTTGAGCCCATAGGCAAGGATGGTCTGCGGATGACGGGCATCGATCAGGTCGATCGAGCCGTAATATTTGATATCCCCGGCGAGGCTGCGATCGATCGTGTCGAGGCAGTGGAACATGAGGTAGCGCGCCTGCGGCTTGACCACCGCCAGATCGAGCACCAGCGACAGCGGCGTGCCGGTCCATTTGGCAATGCAGCTCCAGCCTTCGACGCAATCGTGGCGGGTGATCTGCGTGCGGCTTGGCATGTTCGTCAGCTGCTCGCGGCTCAGCGACAGCGGCTTTTCGACGAGGCCGGAAACCTCGAGCCGCCAGTCGGCGAAATCGTTGGCGAGCAGGCCCTTGTAGTAATCGTCGTCGGGCGCGGTGATGCCGTTCGGCCGCTGCGGCTGGCGAATGTCGGCCTCGGTGAATTCCGGCGCCAGCGCATCGCGGCCGGCAAGCAGCCGCTGCGCCCGCCAGGTCAGGCCGTTGGCGCTTTCGAGAAAGCTGCGCAGGCCGTCACCGACGCCAAGCTGGCTGTCGAAGGCGTCGCAGCCCGACAGCATGATGCCGGAAAGGCCGAGGCTGGCCGAGGTCAGGAATTTTCTGCGGCTGATCTCAAATTTAGCCATGTCAGGCACTCCTTTCTGGCGCTTTGTCGCCAGGCGCCGGCGGATCGGTGCGGTACCAGCCAGTGACGATCGAACGCAGCTCGTTGAGCGGGCCGGCGGCCAGGATCATCAGGATATGGATGACGAAGAAGGCGACAAGTAGCAGCATCACCGTGAAATGAATTGTGCGCGCCGTCTGCCGGCCGCCGAGCAGGTCGTTCAGGAACGGCAGCACCGAGTTCATGCTCGGCGACATGGCGAGGCCGGTGATGATCATCAGCGGCAGCAGCACGAACAGCACCCCGCCATAGGCCATTTTCTGCAGCGTATTGTATTCGCGCGTGTGGTGGAACCTGAGCTTGGCGTGCTCGACGATGTCTCGCGGCAAGCGCCTGATATCATCGAGGCGCGGCGCAAGATCGCGGCGCAAATGGCCGTTGATCAGGCTGGCGACCAGCCAGACCAGCAGCGTGGTGGTCAGCACCCAGGCAAAGAAGAAATGAACGACGCGCGCGGTGCCGAGGTCGTAATAGGAAGGGATCGTCGCCCAGGACGGGAAGGCGCGGGACGTCTCTTGGCCGGCCAGACCCGACCAGCCGAGCACGCCGGTTGTATCGAAGCGCTTGCCGAAGATCTCGGTGTAGCCGCGCGGGCCAGTCGCCGTATTCTCGGCGCCAATGGCGAAGATGGTGTTGTTGTATCCGAAGCCGGACTCCTTGCCGATGTAGAGCTGTGGGCGGGCGTTGAAGATCTGCAGGCCGGAAAGCAGCATGAAAAACAGCGCGATCGCCCATAGCCAATGCGTCAGCCGCGTCCAGCGCGACTGGCGATAAATCAGCGTCGCATCGTTCGGCGCCGCAGTATCCGCTCCGGCGGCGGCTTTGCTTCTGGCAAGCGATTCCATCTGTTTTGTTCCTTCCGGCGGCGCGGTTCGCCACGGCCTGTCAGATCTCTTCTCCTCCCAATACGTTCCCGGCCAAAGCGATGTTTCACCCGATCACGGATTTATTACGGACTGCCGAGGCTGACGGCGAGGTTGACCGCGGCGGCGACGATGACCGTATTGAAGAAGAACGACAGGATTGAATGCACAAGCACGACGCGGCGCATATGCGAGGTCGTGATGTTGGTGTCGGCGGTCTGCGCGGTCATGCCGATCACCGTGGCGAAATAGAGGAAATCCGAGCCTTCCGGCCGTTTGCCGCCCGGGAATTCGAGGCCGCCGACCGGTGTCTTCTTTCTGGTTTCGGTGTCTATCGCGTCGCCATCCATCCAGTAGAGATGCGCGTAGTGAAGTGCCGCCATTGCATGAATGGTAAACCAGCCAAGCGGGATTGACAGCAGCGCGACCGTAAGTTCGACGGGATCCGCACTTTTCTCCCTATTGATCAATTGAAACAAGGAGATGATGGCAATACCGACGACGACCAAGGTCACGGCGAAGATGGCCAGCACGGGCAGGTCCGTGTCGCGCGCATTCTTGCGCAGATAGCTGCCGGTGAGCCGTGGCATGTGGGTGACGACAAGAATGATATAGGCGGCAAAGAACACATTCGCGCCGATCGAGTAGGCAAGCGGCGCGCGCCAGATCAGCGCCGCGCCAAAGGCTGCCACGCCGATGCAGGCCGACACGGCGAACTGCATGTGCCGCTGCATTGGTATCCTGTTCGGCGTACCGGTCGTCATGGTTTTAGTCCGCTGTGGCGGATTTCAGCGCCCGCCGCAAGATGCGGTCGAGCTCGCTAAGAAACCGCGAGCGATCCTGCGGCGCGAAACTCGAATTGTAGCCCTTGCTTTCGCCGGTCTCGCGCAGATGCTGCTTGAGATGGCGCATCGCCACCGCCATGCCGATCGTTTCCGGCGTAAACGGGCGTCCCGTCGGGCCGAGCACATGGGCGCCAAGCGCCACCGCGCGGGCGGCAAGCGGGATATCGGCGGTCACCACGATGTCGTTGGGCCGGGCATTGTCGACGATCCAGTCGTCGGCGGCGTCGGCGCCCTTGGAGACGACGACATTGCGGATCATCGGATCGCGCGACGGACGCAAGCCGCCATTGGAGACGAAGGTGATGACGATGCCGTGCCGCTCGGCAACCTTTTCGACCTCGGTCTTCACCGGACAGGCATCGGCATCGACGAGAATAGCGGGTGCGGGCATCGTTTCTCCAAATGTGAAAGAGCCGGGCGACGTCGCCCGGCTCAATCGATGATATTCGAGCGGCTACTAGGCCGGCAACGCGCCGGACTTCTTCGCCGTCCAGGTGGCGATGTAGTCCATCAGGCCGGGATTGAGGCAGTCATAGGGTTCGAGGCCGATCGACTTCAGCTGCGAACGGATGCCGTCCATGCGGCTCGGATCGATGCCGGATTCGATGATCGACGAGACAAAGGCGGTGAAGCCCGGAGGCGACCAGCCGTCTTCCTGGAAGCGCTCCGGATGAATGAAGGACAGCCCCTTGAACGCGTGGTCGCGCTCGACCGGGCCGTGCATGTGAACGCCGCAGCCGGTGCAGGCATGGCGCAGGATCAGCGCGCCCGGATCGACCACCTTCAGCTTGTCGCCGTTTTCGGTCACCGTCACGTCGTTTGTACCGGCAACCGCCACGACCGAGAACAGTGCGCCTTCCGGCTTCCAGCATTTGGTGCAGCCGCAGGCGTGGTTGTGGGCGATCTGGCCCTTGACCTTGACCTTGACCGGGTTGCTGGTGCAGGCGCAGACCAGCGTGCCACCGGCAAAATCCGCCTTTACCCTGGGCAGTCCATTGTCGATTTTCGGATGCAGTTTTTCCGGCATTTCATTCCTCCCTTGTTGAACTCAAGCAACTTCAG